>CAZGRJ010000103.1:0-8224 GCA_964528115.1 uncultured Nitrospirales bacterium | reverse complement strand
GCCACGTAGGCGCCGCGCAGGCGCAGCAGGGGCGCCTGGTCGGCGGTGGCGGTGACGACGACGGACTTCCTGAGGCCCTCCGGGCCCAGCTCGCGCTCCACGAACTCGCGCACCTCGCGGCCGCGCTCGCCGATCAGGGCGATGACGTTGACGTCGGCCTCCGAGTTGTCGGCGATCATGCCGAGGAGCTTGCTCTTGCCCACGCCGCCGCCGGCGAAGATGCCGACCCGCTGGCCCTCGCCCAGGGTGAGCAGCGCGTCCAGGACCCGGACGCCGGTGCCGATGGGGCGCGCGATGCGGCGGCGCCGCATGGGGTTGACCGTGGGCGGGAACAGAGCAACGCGGTGGGGCAGGTCGGGGGCCGGATTCAGGCTATCGATGGGCTCGCCGTGGGCGTCCAGGACGCGGCCCAGGAGCGCGTCGCCGACCCGCACCGTGGGGGCGGCGCCGACCGGGCGCACCCAGCTGCCGGGGCCCAGGCCGCCGCTCGCGCCGAGGGGCATCATGAGCAGGCGGTCGTCGCGGAAGCCCACCACCTCGGCGGCCACGGCGCGGCCTCCGGCCCCGATCACCTCCACCAGGTCGCCCACGTTGCAGGCCAGGCCGCGTCCCTCCATGAGCAGGCCGAAGGCCCGCGTGAGCTGGCCGTAGGTGCGCACCGGGGCGCGCGCCGGCAGGCCCTCCAGGCGTTCGCCGAGCGTAAGCAAACTCATGGGAACCACACGCTCATGCGGACAGGCGCTCCATGACGGCCTTCACCGTCTCCTCGAAGCGGGTGACGAGGCCCGCGTCGATGACCTTTCCTTCCCCTTCGACCACCGCGCCGCCGCGGCCGACGCCGGGGTCGTCCACCAGGTCGAAGCCGCCGGAGAGGCGCTCCAGGACCTCGCGGCCCTGCTCCTCCAGGACGGCCCGGTCCTCCGGGTGGATGCGGATGGAGAGAGCGACCCGCGCCGAGAAGTGCGTCCGCGCCGCCTCGACGCCCGCCACCACCACCGGGTGGTCCGCGGCGACCTCGTAGCCGGCCAGGACGCGGGCGATGGCGGCGGCCAGGTGGACCACCTCGCGCTCCACCTCGGGCACCAGCCGCTCCCGGGTCGCGTCGATCTCGCCCCGCAGGGCCTCGATGGCCTCCACCAGGCGGCGCGCGGCGGCCTCGCCGGTCTCGCGGCCGGCGCGTTCGCCGGCGGCGAAGCCGGATTCGTAGGCCTCCCGCTCCAGGGCGAGGAGCTGGGCCTCCGTGCGCACCGGCTCCACGGGGCGGATGAGGGGCGCCGGGCGGTCCGGTGGGCGTGCACCCTTCGGGCGCGGCCCCAGGGGTGGGCGCTCCAGGACGCGGCTACTCGACGAGGGCATCGCCGCCGCCCCCCTTCTCCGACGCCAGGACGATGCGGCCCTGGCCCTCCAGGAGCTTGGCCACGCGCAGGATCTCGGCCTGGGCGGCCTCCACCTCGCTGACCCGCACCGGGCCCTTGTCGTCCATGTCCTCCTTGAGGATCGTGGCGGCCCGGTCGGACATGTTGCGGAAGAACTTCTCGCGGACCTGGGCTTCGGTGCCCTTGAGGGCCACGGTGAGCACCTCGCGGTCGATCTCCTTGAGGACCTCCTGGACCGCCTTGTCGTCGATCTTCATGAGGTCCTCGAACAGGAACATCTTGCGGCGGATGGTTTCCGCGAGGTCGCCGTTGAACTCCTCGATGGCGGCGAGGATGCGCTCCTCGGTCTCCCCGTCCACGTAGTTCAACACGTCCGCCGCCGCCTGCACGCCGCCCGAGGTGCGGGTGCGGGAGCCGGAGGCGGTGAGCAGCTCGCGCTTGAGGACCACGCCCAGCTCGCGGATGACGTTGGCGGGCACCTGGTCCAGCGTGGCCATGCGGGTGACCACGTCGGCCACGTTGTCCTCGCGCAGCAGCGGGATGATCTGGCTCGCCAGGGGCGGGTCGAGGTACGAGAGCACGATGGCGATGGTCTGGGGGTGCTCGTGGCGCAGGAAGTTGGCGAGGGTCTTGGGGTCCAGCCAGTTGAGCGACTCCAGGGCGTCGGCCTCGGTCTCGATGCTCTCCAGCATCTGCTCGGCCTTCTCCTCGCCGAGGGCGGCGACGAGGGCCTTCTGGATGTAGTCCTCGCCCCCGAGGGTCGAGAAGCCGCCGTGGGCCACGGTGGTCTCGCCGAACTCCCGGACGATCATGGCCACCTGGGACGGCGACGCGGAGGTCATGCGGGTCATGTGGGCCGTGAGGGTGTACACGTCGCGCGAGCTGAGGGTGCGCAGGACCTTGGCCGCGTTGTCCTCGCCCATCGCGAGCAGGAACAGGGCGGCCTTCTCGGGCCCCGTGAGGGGCTTCTCCTGGCGGCTTACCTCCATCGGTCGGCTCCGTGGCTTGGGGCGGGGGCCCCGCTCACCCCTCCTTCATCCAGGACTTGAGCATCTCGGCGGTCTGGCGTGGGTTGTCCTGGGCCATGCGCAGGACGTCCTCCCGGCTCGTGGGGATCAGGCGCTCGCTCTCGAAGTCCGCCAGGTCCGCCAGCAGCCCCTGGCCCTCGGCCTCGAGCTGGCCCACGGTCTTGGGGAGCCCCTTGGGCAGGACCAGGTCCTGCACCTGCCGTCCGCCCCCGCCGCCACCGGAGGTGACCACCTGGGCGAGGGGGCGCAGGACGAGCATGATCACCAGGCCCGCCACGACCAGGGCCAGCAGGTAGCGCAGCGACGGGCCCACGAACGGGAGGGCCTTCTGGATGAAGCCGGGCTCGGCCAGGGCCTCCACGGCGGGGGCGCCGGCGAAGGCCATGCCCACCACCTCCACCGTGTCGCCACGCTCGGCGTTGAAGCCCACCGCCTTCTTGACCAGGGCCCCCAGCTTGCCCAGCTCCTCGTCGGTGCGGGGGGTGTGGGTGACGGTGCCGTCGGCGGCGGTCTCGGTGCGGCCGTCCACCAGGACCGCCACGGAGAGGCGCTTGATCTGCCCCACCGGGTGGACGATGTGGTTGACGGTGCGGTTCAGCTCGTAGTTGACGGTCGAGTTCTGCGACTTGGTCGTGTTGGAATCGCCGCCCTCGGCACCTGGGCCCCCGGTCACGCCCGTGACGCCCCCGGCGGTGCCCGAGCGGCCCTCGGTCTGCTCCTTGGTGCGCTGCTCGCTGCGGATGGCGGCCACGTCGGGGTCGTACATCTCCTCGGTGGTCTCGGCGCGGGTGAAGTCCAGGTCGGCGGCCACCTGCACCTCGGCGGCGCCGGCGCCCACGGCGGGCTCCAGGATGTCGAGCACGCGCTGGCGCAGGCGCTTCTCCAGGTCGAAGCGCTGGCTGACCTGGGAGCCAATGAGGGCCACGTCGCTGCCGCCCTCGTTGCCGGCGTAGAGCACGTCGCCCTTCAGGTCCACCACGGTGACGTTCTCGGGGGCGAGCCCTTCGACGGCGGATGCGACCAGGTGGACAACTGCGGCCACCTTGCCCTCGGCCATGGCGGCGTCGCCGCGCAGCTTCAACGTCACGGAGGCGCGGGCGGCCTCCTGGTCCTTGGCGAACAGGCGCTTCTCGGGCATGACGAGGTGGACCCGCGCCGAGGCCACCTGGTCCATGGCGCCGATGGTGCGGGCGAGCTCGCCCTCCAGGGCGCGGCGGTAGTTGACGCGCTGCACGTAGTCGGTGGTGCCGTAGCTCGCCCGGTCGAAGATCTCGAAGCCGACTCCGCCGCCCGTGGGCAGGCCGGCCTCGGCCAGCTGCATGCGCAGCTCGTGCACCTGGGACGCGGGCACCAGGATCGACTGGCCGCCGGCCGCCAGCTCGTAGGGGACGTGCTGGTCGCGCAGGCGGTCCACGATGGCCCCGGCGTCCTCGGTGGAGAGGTTCCCGAACAGGGGCTCCAGGTTGGGGCGCTGGGCCCACAGGACGACCACGACGATCGTCGCCACCGACGCCGCCGCCGCCACCATCAGGATGAGGCGCTGCCCCAGGGGGATGTCCGCGAAGCTTCGAATCCAGCGTTCCACCGCTTACTCCCTCAGACCGGCATCCGCATGATTTCGTGGTAGGCCTCCAGGGCCTTGTTGCGCACGGCGAGGACCATCTCCATGGCGACCGAGGCGTCCTGCATGGCGATCATGGCCTGGTGGACGGAGCCCTCCCCGACCACCAGGCGCTGCACCTGGTGCTCCGCCTCCACGGACTTCGCGTTGGCGTCCTCCACCGCGCCCTTGAGGGCGTCGGCGAAGCTCGTGCCCACGTCGCCCGTGGAGCCGACGTTCGAGAGGTCGGCGAGGGGCGTGCCGACGGGCTCGCCGATGGGCTTCGGCACGAGCATCTGGGGGGGAATCGACTTGATGTCCATTCAGACCTTTGCGCCCGCTCCGGGCGTCACTCCCCGATCCGCAGGGCCGCGCGGGCCATCTGCTTGGCGGCGCCCACGGCCTTGACGTTGGCCTCGTAGGAACGGGAGGCGGAGATCATGTTCATCATCTCCTCCGTCACGTTCACGTTGGGCATGCGCACGTTGCCGTCGGCGTCCGCGTCCGGGTGGCCCGGGTCGTGGACCAGGGGCAGCGGGCGCGGGTCGAGGGCGACCTCGGCCTTGACCAGGTCGGGTGCCCGCTCGCCGCGCGCGTCGTTCAGGTGATCGTGGAAGGTCTTGAAGACCACGTCCTTGCGCCGGTAAGGGCCGCCGTCGGCGGTGTGGGTGACCTCGGCGCCGGCGAGGTTCTCGGCCACGACCTCCAGGCGGCGCTTCTGCGCCCCCAGGGCCGAGCCGCTGATCTGCAACAGGGTTCCGATGTCCATGGGTGCCTCCCGGGTGCCCCTTACCGGCCCTCGCGGATGACGTACTTGAGGGAGCGGTACTTGGCCCCGATGATCTGGGCGGCGGCGTCGAACATCACCGAGTTCTCCGCCATCCGGGCCATCTCCTCCTCCGGCGCGACCGTGTTGCCGTCCGGTCCGCCGCCGTCGCGGACGACCTCCTCGGTGCCCTTCACGTGCCGGATGGCGTCGGAGCCGGTGGCGCCGAAGTGGCCCGGCCGCGTGGCGGCGGGGCGCAGGGTGCCCTCCCGGCCCAGCGCGCCCCTCAGGGCGTCCTGGAAATCCAGGCGGCGGGCCTTGTAGCCCGGCGTGTCCTGGTTGGCCAGGTTGTCGGCGATGCGCTCCTGGGCCCGGGCCCGCAGGTCGAGGGCGCGCGCGAGGAGCTGGTAGGTTTCGGTTCCGGTCAGGCCGCTCGGCATCGGTCTCGTTCTCTCAAGGCGTGGGGACCCGGAGCCGAAACGACTCGGCCCCGCACCACGCCCGACGCGGCGCCGGGTGCAAGGGGCGTGCACGCCGCGCGGTGGGCTGGATCGGGGCATTTCGCCCCGGCCGGTCGATCACGGAAAACACCCGCCGCCACAACGACTTGGGCGCCGCCCGCCGGGTCCGCGCGGCGTCGCGACGGCGCGCGCCGGGGCGCGGAGAGCGTCAATGCGGTGGCGCCCCGCGTCACGGCTGCGGACGGCCGTCGGCCGCCTCCCGCAGGGCGAGGTTGCCCGCCACCTCGCCGGCCACCGCGGGGATCGTCCCCGAGCCCTTCGCGAGGTCCGCCAGGGAGGTCACCGCCGCCTTCACGCGGCCCAGGGCGCGCTCGGCGAGGCCCACCCGGAATGCCGCCCAGTCCGCGTCCTCGCCCGCGAGCCCGGCCGTCAGGGCGGCGTGGTACTGGCCGATGGCCTCCTCGTAGCGCTTCAGGCCGAAGGCCATCTCGCCCATGCGCAGGCGCACGCGGGCGGTCCGCGCCGGGTCGGCGTCGGGCGCGGAGAGGGCCTGGGCGTACTGGGCCCGGGCCAGGTCGGCGCGGCCCAGGTGGCCGTAGACGTCGGCGAGGGCGAGGCGCGTGTCGATCAGGCCGGCTTTGCTCCCGTCTTGGCCCTCGTGCTCGGTGAGGTAGCGCTCGTAGTGGGCCGCCGCCTCGCGCCATTTGCCGAGGGCGGCCTGGGCCTGGGCCATGCGCAGGTTCAGCTCGGGGGTGACCGACCTCGGGGCGCGGCGGGCGAAGTAGGTGAAGCGCTTGAGGGCCTCGGCGGGCTCGCCCTGCTGCAGGTAGAGGTTGCCGAGGCGGTACACGGCGCGCATGCGGTAGGCGTCCGGGGCGCTGCTGCCGAGCAGGGCCAGGTAGTGGCGCATGGCCTCCTTCGAAAGGCCCACGGCCTCGTGTGCCAGGCCCAGGGGGTAGTGCACCCGCCAGCTGCGCAACCGGCCGCCGAACAGGTCGTCCCGGTGCTTGCGGTAGAGGGCCACGGCGGCGGCGGGCTGCCCGGTCTTGAGGAGCGCCGTGGCCCGGTCGGCGAGGGCCTCCTCGCCCAGCTCGCGGGCCGGGCGGCGCCAGTCCGTGGCGGGGTCGCGGGAGACCAGCTCGCTCAGGGTGTCGAGGGCGCCCTCGTTGTCGCCCATCTCCTGGTCCAGGAACGCCAGCTTGTAGCGCGCCTCCTCCGCCAGGGCGTCGGAGGGGGCGAGCTCCATCACCTCGCCGTACAGCCGCTCCGCCTCCGAGACCAGCTCGTCCGCGTTCGACGACGCCACCCGGCTGCCCACGAGCTGCTCGGCGATCACCGGGCGCTCGATGTTGCGGTGCCGGTCCACGTAGAGGTCCGCCAGGGAGATGCGGGCGGCCAGGCTGCCCTCCCCCATGGGGTGGTTCTGGATCACGTAGAGGTAGCCCGCCTCGGCCCGCTCCCAGCGCCCCTCGCCGCGGAAGGTGTCGGCCACGCGGGAGAGGGCCAGGTCCGGCGGGTAGCGGTTGGGGTAGAGGTTGTAGAGGATGAGGAACGCCTCCCGCGCCTCGGGGAAGCGGCCCGACTCCATCAGGGCGCGGCCGATGTGCTCGAGCATCACCGGGCTCGACTTGGGGAAGCCGGGACGGCCGGCGAGGCCCGCCTCGTAGAACCGCACCGCCTCCGGGTAGCGCCCCATGCGCCCCAGGGTCTCCGCCAGGCCGAAGGCGGCGTCGATGCCGTCCGGGTCGTCGGCCTTTTCCCGGAACACCTTCCCGTAGTACGACAGGGCCGTGCGCAGGTGGTTCGCCTGGAGGGCCACGCGCGCCCGCAGGGCCAGGGCCGGGCGGGCGAAGGGGGTGTCGGGGTACTCGTCCAGGACCACCTCCAGGACCTTGGCCGCCTCGTCCAGGCGCACCGCCTGGCGCAGGGCCTCGGCCGTGCGCAACAGCCCCAGGGCCACGTTGGGGGAGCGCGGGTAGCGCCGCCCCAGGTCGTCGAACACCTCCGCCGCCGCCATGCGGTCGTCGGGCGTGCCCTCCAGGGCACCGCGGAAGTCCAGCTCCGCCAGGTAGTAGCGCGCGGCCTCGGCGAAGGGGCCGTCGGGCTGCCGGCGCAGGTAGGTCTCGAAGCCGTCCCGGGCCCCGCCGGCGGCGCCCTTCTGGAAGGCCTCCATCCCCCTGCGCAAAGCTTCCGTGCCCGGCCCCACGGGGGGCATGGGCAGGATGGGCGCCAGGGGGCGCAGGCCGCGGTCGTCGTCGATGGGCACGAGCATGGCGAAGGGCCCGCGCACCTCGGCGGGAGCGGCTGGTCCGCCGGGGCCCATCTCGTCCTGGATGCCCACCTGCGGGGCGTCGTACACCAGGTCGAGCACCAGGCGGAACGGCCGCGCCAGGGTCTCCGTCGCGGCGCGCACGGGACGCTTGCGCAGGCGGACCGTCGCCACCGTCCCGCCCTCGGGCGGGTATTCGAGATTGACGCCGCCGACGAGGGCGTCGTCCTCGGGCACCACCGGCGTCTTCACGGCGCCGCGCGGCCGGTCGATCGTGAGGACGACGGCGGTGCCGTCCGGGGAGCGGGCGACCTCGAACTCGGCCTCCTGGTCCAGCTCGAAGGTCAGCTGGGTACGCAGGGGCGCGTCGCCCCAGGCCGGGACCGCGGGGGCCGCCGACAGGACGAGGAACAGAGCGAGTGCGAAACGGGCCGGAGCCATGCGGGCCCGGACTCCAGCAAGGGGCGAACCAAAGCGCCCGACACCCCGGCACGGGGGCCGGAGTCACACGTTTTCAATATGTTAGGAAAACACCCCGGCGGCGCCGGAGCGCGCGATTCGCCAATTCGATGACGCCCGCCGGGGGCGGCGCGACGCTACTGCGACAGGGGCGGCGGTGGTGGGGCCGACGCGCCCGCCTCCATCGTGAGGCCTTCGGTGGGGGCCTTCGGGTGGTAGCGGTCCTCCAGGCCCTTCTTTTTGATCTTCTCGACCAGCGTGGTGC
>CAZGRJ010000102.1:0-8572 GCA_964528115.1 uncultured Nitrospirales bacterium | reverse complement strand
AGGAGATGGCGCCCGGCATCAAGAACGTCATCGCCGTCTCCTCCGGCAAGGGCGGGGTGGGCAAGACCACCGTGGCCGTGAACCTGGCCGTGGCCCTGGCGAAGGAGGGCGCGAGCGTCGGCCTCATGGACGCCGACATCTACGGGCCCAACGTGCCCAAGATGATGGGGCTCACGGGCCAGCCGAACTCCGACGGCGGCAAGCTCATTCCGCCCGAGGCCTTCGGCGTGCACGTGATGTCCATGGGCTTCCTCGTATCCGAGGACACGCCGCTCGTATGGCGCGGGCCCATGATCCACGGCGCCATCCAGCAGTTTCTGCGCGACGTGGCGTGGGGCGAGATCGACTACCTGATCGTGGACCTGCCCCCCGGCACGGGCGACGCCCAGCTCTCCATCTGCCAGCTCATGCCGGTCACCGGCGCCGTGATCGTCACCACGCCCCAGGAGGTGAGCCTCCTGGACTCCCGCCGGGGCCTCGCCATGTTCCAGAAGGTGAACGTGCCGCTGCTCGGCATCATCGAGAACATGAGCTACTTCGTGTGCCCCCACTGCTCGGAGCGCACCGACATCTTCAGCACCGGCGGCGGCAAGCTGGCCGCCGAGAAGCTGGGGGTGGACTTCCTGGGCGCCATCCCCATCGACGTGGCGATCCGCGAGGGCAGCGACAACGGCGCCCCCCTCGTCGCCACCGACCCCGACTCCCCCCAGTCCCTGGCGATCACCGAGATCGCGAAGCAGATCGCGGCGCGCATCGCGGTGCGGAATCGGACCGTGTTGCGGGTGATCTGAGGCGCCGGCGGCCGGCCCGGGCCGCCACAATCCGCGTCCGGCCCGAGCGGCCGCATCCCTCCCGGCGTCAGGCCTTCAGGGAGGCCATGTCGATCACGAAGCGATACTTCACGTCGCTCTTCAGCATCCGCTCATAGGCCGCGTTGATGTCCTGCATCGGGATCACCTCGACGTCCGCGGTGATGCCGTGCGCGCCGCAGAATTCGAGCAGCTCCTGGGTTTCGGGGAGCCCGCCGATGAGGGAGCCCGCCACCGACTTGCGCCCCAGGATCATCGGGACGGTGTTCAACATGGGGTCGAGGTCGCCCAGATACCCGACCAGCACCAGCGTGCCGCCGATCGCGAGGGTCGGCACGTACGGGCCCACGTCGTGGACGCTGGGCACGGTATCGATGATGAGATCGAACCGGCGCGCCACGCCCGCCATCTGCGCCGCGTCGGTGGAGAGCACCACCTGGTCCGCGCCCAGACGGCGCGCGTCCTGTTCCTTGCCGGGCGACCGCGTGAACAGCGTGACGTGGGCGCCCAGCGCCTTTGCCAGCTTCAGCGCCATGTGCCCGAGACCGCCGAGGCCGGCCACCGCGACGTGGCTGCCTTCCCCCACCTTCCAGTGGCGCAGGGGCGACCAGGTGGTGATCCCGGCGCACAGCAGCGGCGCGACGCCCTTCAGGTCCAGGCCGTCGGGAATCTTCACGACGAAGCGTTCGGACACCACGATCCCGTCGGAGTAGCCGCCGTGGGTTGGCCGCCGATCGTGGCGGTCGACGCCGCCGTAGGTGAAGACCGGGCCCTGCTCGCAGTACTGCTCCAGGCCCTCCTTGCAGGCCGCGCACTGGCGGCAGGAATCGACCATGCAGCCGACGCCGACGTGGTCCCCCACTCGAAACCGGGTGACATTGGGTCCGACGCTCGTCACGCGACCGATGATCTCGTGGCCGGGCACGATCGGATAGGTGGTCCAGCCCCAGTCGTTGCGGGCGGTGTGCAGGTCAGAGTGGCACACGCCGCAGAAGAGAATGTCGATGACCACGTCGTCGGGCCGCGGGTCACGACGCTCGAATTGGAACGGGGCCAGGTCGGATTCCGGCGACGTCGCCGCGTAGCCGTGCACATCCATTGTCATTTCGTGTTCCTCCTGATTCGTTCGCCGACGGCCGCACTTGGCTCAGCGGCCGGTCATCCGCTCCAGCTTCTCGGGGTAACGGGCCCCCTGCATCCTGACCGACGCCGCAGCGGCATCGATCTCCCGCAGATCGTCGGATCGGAGCTCGATGGCCTCCGCTCCGATATTCTCCTCCAGGCGGGCCGACTGCGCGCGATGCGGGACCGGACGGTGGTGCGGGCGATTTGAGGCGCCGGTTCGCCGCGGCGCCTCCGAGGCGGCGTTCCGGGTGGGCGACGAGAGCCCTTCGCGGTTTAGCCGGGAGGACGAGCGGTTCGGGGCGGCGCCGATGCGGGATGTTGCGAAGTTGCGGGGGGAGGCGGTGGCGGTGGGGGCCTAGGAGGCGGCGATCGCCAAAATCGCGAAGCGGAACAGGACGGTGTTGCGGGTGCCTGACCTCAGGCGGACCCAGTTGGGCCAACCGGCGGGAGGACACGTAAAGCCTCGGACAATTCGCGGGAGCCTGGGTAGTCCTCTTGGAGCCGCGCCAAGGCAGTCCGGCGCTTCTCCTCGGGAAAATTTTCGTAGCGTACGACGTTAAGCAACTGGTCGGCGGTAAGCCCGGCCATCTCGCCGCTCTTCTTCTCTACGGCGACTTCCTCAGTCTGCCGCCTTGTCGCCTCCTCTCCTTCCATAAAACTCGAGATGTCACCCTGGCAGTGGGGACATCGGACCGCGCCAACCCTGACCGGCTCCTTGCAGAGGGGGCATGGGAGTCGATCGTCGTCGGGTTCGGATGGAGGTTCTGGGGTGCCCCTCTTAATCGGGGAGAGAACGAGGACCAACAATCCAGCAAACAGGGGCGAGAACAGCAAAGAGAGGAAATACCACCCCATGGCTGAACGACCCTTGTTGGCTGCAATGGCCGCCGGGATAATCGAGAACAAAAGCCAGGCAAATAGCATTTCCATGTGGTCCCCTCCACGTGGTCGGGCCGGAGACCGTCTGCCGCTTGGGACAGAGTGCAGGTTCCGTGAAGCCCTACCCGCCTAGTTGTGCCCGCGCAATTGTCGCCTAACGGCCTCCCCCAACTGTCAGCCGGCACAGCAACTATCGCCTGCGTCTCACAGACACCGCTCTTCATAGTGCCGCCCTCGCCACGCTCACCGTCGCGTTCAACCCATCCGCCCCCTTGTACTTCACCTTCTCGACGATGAGCCCCTCGGGGCCGACGCCGGCGGCGAGCATGGCGGCGGGTTCGCCGACGGCGGGGGTGCCCATGTACTTCATGACCACGTCCGATGGGTTGGGGACGCCGGGGACGGCGGCGAGGGTTTCGGCGGGGTAGTGGGTGACGGGGACGCCGAGCTCCGAGGCCAGGGCGTTGATGCCGGGTTCGCCCGCCTTCCTGTCGATGGTGGCGACGGCACGGACGCTTGAAATCGACAGGCCCGCGTCGCCGAGGGCCTTCTCGACCGCCTCAAGCAACGTCTCGCGGCTGGTGCCCTTGTCGCAGCCGAGGCCGAGGACGAGGGTGCGGGGGCGGTAAACGACGGCGCGACCCTTCACGGCCTCCCAGGCGGGGCCGGTGAGGGTCTTGTCCGTCACCCACAGGACGGCCTTCGCGCGGGCGACGGCGGGGTCGTCGAGGGAATTACACAGGGTGATGCTCCTGGGGAGCGGGCCACCCCGCTTCCACCAGTTCGTCTCGCCCGCCTCCTGGACGAAGGCGACGGGCTCCTCGTTGACCACGGCCGCGGAGACGCGGGTGACGTTGGGTTTCGAAACGGGGTCCACCTGCCAGCCCAGCTCGCGCCCCAGGATGTCCACGGGGATGGTGCCGCCCACGTCCGACGCGGTGGTGACGACCGGGGTCGCGCCGAGGAGGGCGGCGACCTCCTCGGTGAAGGCGTTGGCGCCGCCCACGTGGCCGGAGAGGACGGAAATCACGAAGCGCCCGGCGTCGTCGATGACGAGCACGGCCGGGTCCTCGTCCTTGGACTTCAGGTGCCCCGCGATCAGGCGCACCACGGCCCCGAGGGAGACGTGGAAGACCAGACGCTCGTAACGGTCGAACCAGCCCCCGATCTGCGCCTTCAGGGGGCCTGTGTAGTACGTGGCGGCGTCGCCGCCGACGTCGCGGAACTTCTCGCTCAGGATCAGGGTCGCGCCGGGCAGGCGGGCGGCCAGGTCGCGGGCGTGGGTCGCGCCGTGCTTGGTGATGGCGATGACGGCGGTGTCGGCGTAGGCGGCCGGGGTCATCGCAGCGCCGGGTTGAGCGGCCGAGGGCCGGCTATGGGAGCCGGGTGTCGCCCATGAGGTAGCGGTCGATCTCGCGGGCGGCGTCGCGCCCCTCGGCGATGGCCCAGACCACGAGGGACTGGCCGCGGGAGGCGTCGCCGGCGACGAACACGCCGGGGCGGGAGGTCATCTTGTCGGCGCCCGCGCGGATGTTGCCGCGGGCGTCCAGCTCGAGGCCGAAGTCCTGGACGAACGCGGCCGTGGCGGGATGCAGGTAGCCCATGGCGAGGAGCACCAGGTCGGCGTCGAGCACGAACTCGCTGCCCGGGACCTCGCTCATGCGGGGCTTGCCGTCGTCGCCGCGGGTCCACTCCACCTTGACCGCGTGCAGGCGCGTGACCCGGCCGTCCTCCCCCTCCAGGCGCTTGGTGAGGGCCGAGAACATCCGCTCGCCGCCCTCCTCGTGGGACGACGACTCGCGCCAGATTTTCGGCCACTCGGGCCAGGGGTTGTCGTCGGTGCGCTCCTTGGGGGGCTCGGGCATCAGCTCGAGCGAGACGATGTGCCTGGCGCCCTGGCGGATGGAGGTGCCCAGGCAGTCGGAGCCGGTGTCGCCGCCGCCGAGGATGACCACGTTCTTGCCGGTGGCCGTGATGTCGCGCTCGGCGGGCAGCGTGTCGCCCCAGCCGCGCTTGTTCTGCGGCACCAGGAAATCCATGGCGTACATGACGCCCTGAAGCTCGCGCCCGGCCACCTGCAGCTCGCGCGGGACGGTGGAGCCGATGCAGATCGCCACCGCGTCGAACTCGTCGAGCAGGGTTTTCGCGGGCAGGTCCACGCCGATGTGGGTGTTGGGCTTGAGGATGACGCCCTCGGCCTCCATCTGGTCCACCCGGCGCTGCACGGTGGCCTTCTCCAGCTTGAAGTCGGGGATGCCGTACATGAGCAGGCCGCCGATGCGGTCGTCGCGCTCGAACAGGGTGACCGTGTGGCCGGCGCGGTTGAGCTGCTGGGCGCAGGCCATGCCGGCGGGGCCGGAGCCGATCACGGCGACGCTCTTGCCGGTGCGGGTGGCGGGCGGCTCGGGGACGATCCACTTCTCCGCGAAGCCCCGGTCGGCGATGCTCATCTCGATCTGCTTGATCGTGACCGGGTTGTTGTGGATGTTGAGCACGCACGACGCCTCGCACGGGGCGGGGCAGACGCGGCCGGTGAACTCGGGGAAGTTGTTGGTGGCGTGGAGCCGGTCCAGGGCCTGCTTCCAGTCGCCGGTGTAGACCAGGTCGTTCCAGTCCGGAATGTAGTTGCCGAGCGGGCAGCCCTCGTGGCAGAAGGGGATGCCGCAGTCCATGCAGCGCGCGCCCTGGACCTTGAGCTGGTCCTCCGCGAGGGGGATCGCGAACTCGCGCCAGTCGCCGATGCGCTCCTGGATCGGCCGGGCGCCGTAGGTTTCGCGCGGATACTCCTTGAAGCCGGTGACCTTACCCAATGCGCGTCTCCTGCAACTCGGCGGCGCGCTCGCCGGCGGCGGCCTTCGTCTTTCGCTCCTCGAGCACGCGCTTGTAGTCCAGGGGGAAGACCTTCACGAACTCGGGGTAGCACTCCTCCCAGTCGTCCAGGATCTCCTGCGCCACGTTGCTCCCGGTGTAGCCGACGTACCGCGTGAGCAGGCGGTGGATGGTCTCCACGTCCTCGGCCTCGGACACCTGGGAGAGCTCCACCATGGCCTTGTTGCAGCGGCCGGGGAAGCGCTCGTTGGGGTCGTACACGTAGGCCAGCCCCCCGCTCATGCCGGCGGCGAAGTTGCGCCCGGTCTTGCCCAGCACCACCACGCGGCCGCCGGTCATGTATTCGCAGCCGTGGTCGCCGACCCCCTCGATGACGGCCTGGGCGCCGCTGTTGCGCACCGCGAAGCGCTCGCCCGCGACGCCCTGGAAGTAGGCCTCGCCGCCGGTGGCGCCGTAGAGCACCGTGTTGCCCACGACGATGTTCTTCTCCGGCGCGTAGGTCGCCGTGGCCGGGGGCCGCACGATGATCACGCCGCCCGACAGCCCCTTGCCGGTGTAGTCGTTGGCGTCACCGATCAGGTCCAGGGTGATGCCCTTGGGCAGGAATGCCCCGAAGCTCTGGCCGGCGGTGCCGGTGAAGGTCAGGTGGATCGTGTCGGGCTTGAGGCCCTCGCCGCCGTAACGCCGGGTGACCTCGGAGCCGAGCATGGTGCCGACGGTGCGGTCGGTGTTGCGGATGGTGAGCTTGTGCTCCACCCGCTCGCCCCGCTCCAGCGCCGGCTCGGCCAGCTCGATCAGGCGCCGGTCGAGGATCTTGTCGATCTCGTGCACCTGGGGGTAGGAGGCGTGGATGGCGACCTCCTCGGGCACGTCGGGCTTGTGCAGGATGGCGGTGAGGTCGAGCCCCTTCGCCTTCCAGTGCTCGACGGCGGGGCGGGTGCGCAGCATGTCCACCCGGCCCACCATGTCGGAGAACTTGCGGAACCCCAGACGCGCCATGTACTCGCGGACCTCCTCCGCGACGAAGGTGAAGAAGCGCGTGACGTACTCGGGCTTGCCGTTGAACTTCTTGCGCAGCTCCTCGTCCTGGGTGGCGATGCCCACCGGGCAGGTGTTGAGGTGGCACTTGCGCATCATGATGCAGCCCATGGAAATCAGGGGCGCGGGGGAGAAGCCGAACTCGTCGGCCCCCAGGAGCGCCCCCACGACCACGTCGCGCCCGGTCTTGAGCTGGCCGTCGGTCTGGAGCCGCACCCGGCCGCGCAGGTCGTTGATGACCAGCACCTGCTGGGTCTCGGCCAGGCCCAGCTCCCACGGGGCGCCGGCGTGCTTGATGCTGCTGACCGGCGAGGCCCCGGTGCCGCCGTCGTGGCCGGCGATGAGGATCTGGTCGGCGTGGCCCTTGGCGACGCCTGCGGCGATGGTACCCACCCCCAGCTCGGCCACGAGCTTCACGCTGACGCGGGCCCGGGGGTTGGCGTTCTTGAGGTCGAAGATGAGCTGGGCCAGGTCCTCGATGGAGTAGATGTCGTGGTGCGGGGGCGGGCTGATGAGGCCCACGCCCGGGGTGGAGTAGCGCACCTTGGCGATGGTCTCGCTCACCTTGTGGCCCGGCAGCTGGCCGCCCTCGCCGGGCTTGGCGCCCTGGGCGATCTTGATCTGCAGCTCGTCGGCGTTGACCAGGTAGTGGCTCGTCACGCCGAACCGGCCCGAGGCCACCTGCTTGATGGCGCTGCGGCGCAGGTCGCCGTTGGGGTCGGGGGTGAAGCGGTCCGGGTCCTCGCCGCCCTCGCCGGTGTTGCTGCGGCCGCCCAGGCGGTTCATGGCGATGGCCAGGGTCTCGTGGGCCTCCTTGCTGATGGACCCGAACGACATGGCCCCGGTGGCGAAGCGCTTGACGATCTCGCTGGCGGGCTCCACCTCCTCGATGGGGATGGAATTCTCGGCGAAGTGGAAGTCCATCAGGCCGCGCAGGGTGGCGAGCTGGCGGCTGGTCTCGTGGACCTGGTGGCTGTACTTCTTGAAGGCCGGGAAGCTGTCCGCGTGCACGGCGGACTGGAGCATGGCCACCACGTCCGGGTTGACCTGGTGGAACTCGCCGCCGCGCCGCCACTGGTAGAGCCCCTCGTGCTCCAGGGCGACCGAGGCCCCCTGGCGCTCGCCGTAGGCGTGGGCGTGACGGCGCAGGGTCTCGCCCGCGACTTCCGGCAGGCCGATGCCCTCCAGGCGCGAGGCGGTGCCGGTGAAGTACTGGTCCACGAAGGCGGAGGCCAGGCCGATGGCCTCGAACACCTGGGCGCCGCGGTAGCTCTGGATGGTGGAGATGCCCATCTTGGACATCACCTTGAGCAGCCCCTTGTTGACCGCCTGGACGAAGTTGGCCCGGGCCTTGTCGGCGTCGGTCACGTCGGGCAGAAAGCCCGTGGCGACCATCGCGTCGATCGTGTCCAGGGTCAGGTAGGGGTTCACGGCCCCGGCGCCGTAGCCGATCAGCAGGGCGAAGTGCATGACCTCGCGCGCCTCGGCGGTCTCGATCACGAACCCGGCCCGGGTGCGCAGGCCCTCCCGGATCAGGTGGTTGTGGACCGCCGCCGTGGCGAGCAGCGACGGGATGGGGGCATGGTCGGGGTCCACCCCGCGGTCGCTCAGGATCAGGACCGTGCAGCCGCGCTCGAGGGCGGCCTGGGCGTCCTGGCACAGGGTCTCCAGGGCGGCCTTGAGGCCGTCGGCCCCGTCCGCGGCCTTGAACAGCATGGGCAGCGTGACGCTGGTGAGCCCGCCCAGCTCCACCTGGCGCAGGACCGCCATCTCCCGGTTGGTGATGACCGGGCTCTCCAGGCGGATGCGGCGCGCCGAGAGGGGGCTCGTGCGCAGGAGGTTCTGCTCCGAGCCCAGGGCGCACCCCAGGGACATGACGATCTCCTCCCGGA
>CAZGRJ010000101.1:2012-8933 GCA_964528115.1 uncultured Nitrospirales bacterium | reverse complement strand
CCTTCGTGGGGGCGTGCGACCGGTTCATCTACACCGAGATCCTGCGCAAGGAGGCCCCGGGCCCGTCCCGCGGCCAGGCCGCGTCCGCCTCCAAGGCCCCCAAGACCGCCACCGCCACCGACCTGAAGCGCGACTCGCGCCTCGTGACCCTGTTGCGCGACGCGGTGGAGGACTCGGCCGACGAGAGCGGCTGGGCCGAGCTGGGCTCGGTGGGACGCAACGTGGCCAACCGCAGCCCGGAGTTCGACCCGCGCAACTGGGGCTTCGCCAAGCTGGGCGACCTGGTGCGGGCGACCCAGCTGTTCGAGGTGGACGAGCGCACCCAGGGCGACTCGCCCACGCGCATCATTTACGTGCGCGACAAGCGCCGGAAGAACCAGACTGCCGAGGGCGGCTGAGCCGACCGCGGGCCCAAAGAGAGGGAGCCATGGCCAAGGACAACGTCTACAAGCACATCCGCCTGACCGGCACCTCGTCCAAGAGCATCGAGGACGCGGTCAACAACGCGGTCAAGCGCGCCAACAAGACGCTGCGCGAGCTGCGCTGGTTCCAGGTGGTGGAGACCCGTGGCAGCGTGGACGGCGACCACGTGTCCCAGTGGCAGGTCACCGTGGAGATCGGCTTCCACCTCGAGGGCTGACCGGACCGGCCACCGGCCGCTCCGCCTTTCCCCACAACCCGGCGAATCTCCCCCGAGGGAGGGGCTTGCCCGAAGTGGCTTGCCCGGAGCAGCTTGCACAGATCGTAAGCTCTACTTATATTAAGTCGGGCATACGATTGTCCGATACGTCCCTTTGCCCATGCCCCGTCCCGACCTCCAGCGCAACTTCGGCTTCCTGCTCTCCGACATCTCCCGCCTGTTCCGGCGCGAGTTCAACCGGCGCGCGGGCGACCTGGACCTGACCCAGGCCCAGTGGCGGGCCCTCGCCCACCTGTCGCGCGAGGAGAACATCCGCCAGGCCGCCCTGGCCGAGCGCCTGGAGATCCAGCCCATCACCCTGGCCCGCCAGCTCGACCGCCTGGAGGCGGCGGGCTGGGTGGAGCGGCGCCCGGATCCGGACGACCGGCGCGCCGTGCGCCTGCACCTGACCCCCGAGGCGAAACCCCTCATCGACCGCATCACCGACCTGGCGGCCGAAATCCGGGCCGAGGCCATGGACGGCCTGGACCGCCCCACCCGGGAGGCCCTCCTGGACGCCCTGTGCGCCGTGCGCGCCAACCTCCTGCGCCTCGCCCGCGCGCGCGGCGAGTGCGGGACGACGTAGGGGCGTCATGCTCGACCGCGACCGCCCCCAGGCCACCGGCACCGTCGCCCGCCCGGCCCCCGCGCCGGACGGGACCGTGGACCCCGGTCCGCCCGCCACGCCGCCGCCGCGCCCGGAGCCGCCCCCGGCCGCGCCCGCCACGGCCCCGCGCCGCAGGCTGCGCCGGGTGCTCCTGATCGCCGGGCCGCTGCTCGCCGTCGCCGTCGGCCTGTACGCGTGGCTCGCCGGGGGGCGCTACGTGAGCACGGACGACGCCTACGTCAAGGCGGACAAGGTGGCGGTCAGCGCCCGGGTCTCCGGCCCCGTCGCCACCGTGGCCGTGGCCGAGAACCAGCCCGTGGCCGCCGGGGACGTCCTGTTCACCATCGACCCGGCACCGTTCCGCCTCGCCCTCGACCGGGCCGGGGCCGCCCTGGACCAGACCCGCGGCGAGATCGAGGCCCTCAAGGCGTCCTACGCCCAGAAGGCCGCCGAGCTGAAGGCCGCCCAGTCCGACGCGGCCTACGCCCGGTCCCAGTTCGGGCGCCAGTCGGGCCTCGCCAAGGACCAATTCGTCTCCGCCGAGCGCCTGGACCAGGCCCGCCACGACCTGGACGCGGCGAACCACCGGGTCGCCGCCGCGCGCGGCGAGCTGGCCTCCATCCTGGCGTCCCTGGGGGGCGACCCGTCCCGGCCCGTGGAGGACCACCCGCGCTACCTGGAGGCCAAGGCCCGGCGCGACCAGGCCGCCCTGGACCTGGCCGACGCCACCGTGCGCGCGCCCCTGGCCGGGGTGGCGAGCAAGACCCCGGACCCCGGCCAGTGGGTGGCGCAGGGGGCGCCCGTGATGGCCGTCGTCGCCTCCCAGCGCCCGTGGCTGGAGGCGGAGTTCAAGGAGACGGAGCTGACCCACATGGACCCGGGTCAGCCCGTGACCTTCACCGTGGACACCTACCCCGGCCGCACCTGGCACGGGACGGTGGAGAGCATCAGCCCGGCGGCCGGGGCCGAGTTCTCCCTGTTGCCCGCCGAGAATGCCACCGGCAACTGGGTCAAGGTGGTCCGCCGCATCCCGGTGCGGGTCCACATCGACCCCGCGCCCGGCGACCCGCCCCTGCGCGCCGGCATGAGCACCGAGGTGACGGTGGACACGGGCCCCCACGGCCCCCTCTCGCGCCTGGAGGCCGTCTTTGCCCATCTGATGCCGCCCCGCCTGATGCCGGGTCGCCTCGCCGCCGCCCCAACCGGCGGCTGACCCCCCCCGTGAACGCCTTCCGCCCCGGCCGCCCCGTCCACGCGGGGGCGGTGACCGTCTCCATCATGCTGGCGACGGTGATGCAGGTGCTCGACACCACCATCGCCAACGTGGCGCTCCCCAGCATCCAGGGGGGGCTGTCGGCCACCACCGAGCAGGCCGCGTGGGTCCTCACCTCCTACATCGTGGCCGCCGCCATCATGACCCCGGCCACCGGCTTCCTGGCCGGCCGGATGGGGCGCAAGCGCCTGTTCGCGGCCAGCGTGGCGGGCTTCACCCTGGCCTCCATGGCGTGCGGCGCCGCCACGTCGCTCTCGGAGCTGGTGGTCTTCCGCCTGATCCAGGGGGTGTGCGGGGCGGCCCTGGTGCCCCTCTCCCAGTCGGTGCTCCTGGACACGTACCCGCGGGAGCGCCACGGCCAGGCCATGGCCCTGTGGGGCGTCGGCGTGATGGTGGGGCCGATCCTCGGCCCGACCCTGGGGGGCGTGATCACCGAGGCCTACAACTGGCGCTGGGTGTTCTACGTGAACCTGCCCTTCGGCCTCCTGGCCCTGGCCGGCATCCTGATCTTCCTGCCGGAGACCGAGCGCGACCGGGAGCGCCCCTTCGACGTCTTCGGCTTCACGCTCCTGGCCTTGGCCCTGGGGTGCCTTCAGCTCATGCTGGACCGGGGCGCCCAGCTGGATTGGTGGGGCTCCCCCGAGATCGTGACCGAGGCCGTGGTGGCGGCCGTGGCCCTCTACGCCTTCCTGGTCCACATGTTCACGGCGCCGCGCCCCTTCCTGGAGCCGGGCCTGTTCCGCGACCGCAACCTGGCCGTGGGCATCCTGTTCATGTTCGTGGTGGGCATCGTGCTCCTCGCCACGATCGCCCTGCTGCCGCCGTTTTTGCAGAACCTGATGGGCTACCCGGTGCTGACCACGGGCCTCGTGCTCGCCCCGCGCGGCATCGGCACCATGGCCGCCATGCTGGTGGTGGGACGGATCGTGGGGAGGGTGGACGCGCGCGTGCTCATCACCGCCGGGCTGCTCATGACGGCCCTGTCCCTGTGGGAGATGGCGGGCTTCACCACCCAGATATCCACCGCCGACGTGGTGCGCACGGGCGTCATCCAGGGGCTCGGACTCGGCTTCATCTTCGTGCCCCTGAGCACGATCGCCTTCTCCACCCTGGAGCCGCGCTACCGCAACGAGGGCACGGCCATGTTCAGCCTGATGCGCAACATCGGCAGCAGCGTCGGCATCTCGGTGGTCTTCACCCTGTTCGGCCGCAACACCCAGGTGAACCACGCCGCCCTGGCCGAGGCGGTGAACCCGTACAACCCCGCCTTCCAGGGGCCGCTCCACCCGGGCTGGGGCCTCTCCGACGCCGCCGGCCTCGCGGCCGTGAACGCCGAGGTCACGCGCCAGGCGGCGACGATCGCCTACCTGAACGACTTCCTGCTGATGATGTACGTCACCCTGGCGGCGGTGCCCCTCCTGCTCCTGCTGAAGGGGCCGCCGAAGACGTCGGCGCCAGCGGCGCCGTCAGCGCCGGCGGCTCCCGCCCGGCCGGCGGGGGAGGCGGCCCGCTAGAGGGTGTACTCCTTCCAGGGGATGCGCTTGATGGGCACCTCGGCCAGGAACCACACCAGGTCCGGCCGCCCCACGTAGATCGGCATGCCGTTCGGGTCCTGGGCCATCAGGACGACGGGCAGGCCGGGGAAGACGACCTGGAAGTCCCGGGCGGTCTTCGCCGCGGCGTCGCGATCGTGCACGACGGTCTGGCTGACGACCACCACCGCGAAGGTGGTGTCCCTGCCCCGGATGTCCTCCTTCAGGACCGTTCCCGTGAACTTCATCAACGTCCCCCCGTGGGTGCCGCCGCGGCCCCCCTGGCCGCGCCGGCTCGTCCGTCGAGCGGGGCCCGTTTCGGCCCCCAGTGCCCCACACAGGGCGCCCCCGGCGGCAAGGCATGGGGCCGCCGTGCCGAGGGTGCCCCCAAGGGCTCCTTTCGGACGGTCGCGCCGCGATCTGGAGGGATTCGGGCCGGGCTTGGGTACGGTCTCGGGTAGGGGGACCGCCTAGCGGCCGGCCGCGGGGTCGGTGTTGTAGCAGTGCAGGTCCTGCAGCAGGAAGAAGGCGCGCAGGCGGGCCCGGACGTCGGGGGGCGTGTCCACGAACTTCACGCCCACCCCCTCGGCGTCCGAGTACACGACCTCGGCCTCGACCGCCACCTCCTGGCGGCCGTGCTGGGAGGCCAGGGTGAGGGTCAGGGCGAGGCGCGTGCCCACGGGGGGCGGCTCGGCCAGGGCCACGAAGAGGCCGCCGAGGCCCAGCGTGCGGCTGGTGGTGGCCTCCTCGTGCCCTTCCCAGCGCACCGTCATGGGCAGGCGGAAGGCGTGGCGCTCGAACTGGCGGCGCTTCAGGCCCATGGCCCATTCCCCCCCATCGGGCGTGGCGTCACCATGCCAAGCGAAACTCCGCAGTAGACGGGTTGAGCCCCGGGTTCACCGACGCCAGCCCCGCGTTCGAGATGTGCTGGAGGCGCCAGCCGAAGTAGAGGCCGCGCCAGATGCGCACCAGGATGCCGATGTGGCTGGTGAACTGCAGGTGGATCCCCAGCTCCAGGGGCCCCGGGTCGGGATTGGAGAGGTACGTGGGCCGGACGCCGGCCTGGATGGTCACCCAGTCGCCCGGCGAGGCCAGGAAGAAGTTGGGGCCGATGGACCAGGTGAAGGCGTGGCCGCCCTCGTCCCCGATGCCCCCGGCGCTCACCACCAGCTCGGTGCGCCCCGTCCAGCCGGACCGGAAGCCGTGCGACCACGGGAGCGGCCAACCCAGATAGACCTCCCGTTGCTCGTAGTCCTTGGTCAGGGCGGAGCCGCGTGCCAGCTCCCGCTGCACGACCAGGAGCCCCGCCGCCTTGGGGGCCGGCACGGCGCCCCACGCCGTTCCCGCCGTCAGGGTCGCCAGCACCAGGCCGCATGCACCGCGGCCGATCCATTGCCTCACGCCTTCCTCCCCGAAGATGCCATCTGCCCGGGCGCCGGCCCTCCGGGAGCGCGCCGCAACCGACTCTATATTACGAATTTGCGCGGGCCGCGTCCGCAACCCGGTCCGGCGCGGCGCACACGGCGCTACCCGGCGGCCTTGCCCCGGCGCCCCTTCCCGGGTTCGCGCCGGCCCTGCCGGGCGCGCTTCTCCCAGGCCTTGAGGGCGGCGATGACGCGCGCCGCCTGGGCCCCGGTCAGGCGTCCCACGCCGGGCACGCCGGTGCGGTGGGCGATGAAGTGGTCCAGGGCCTCGGGGGAGCCGTCGTGGACGATGCCGGCCCGGTGCATCCGGCGCCACAGGGCCCGCAGCTTGCCCGCGTGGCCGCTCCGCGAGGGGCCCTGGGCGGCCGTCCGGCGGGCGGCGGCGGGGTCCGGCGCCCGGCGCCCCAGGCCGCCCCACTCGCGCATGGCCGCCAGGACCCGGGCCCGGCCGTGGGCGTCCAGGTCGGCGGCCGAGTCCACCCCGGCCAGGCCCCGGAGGACCTCCCGGTAGGTCGCGTCGTCCAGCCCCAGGCGGGCCTTGGCCACGTGGATGCGGGCCAGGTCGGCGCGGCGGCGGGCCCGGTGGGCGTCGGCGGCGTCGGGATCGGCGTCCGGGTGGGGCGGTCCGGCCATGGACGCATTGTATCGCGGCCGTCCGGCCGGACGGGGAGGAAGGCCCCCCGTCCGGCGACCCGCGCGGTGCCGGACAGGGGGCGGGGCGAATCAGGCGGCGTTCGCGCCCTCGGGGCGGTTGAGACGGGGATCGTAGCTGCCGCGGGCACCCGGCGCGTGGCCGAAGCTCAGCCACGCCGGGTGCTCGGCCCGGATGCCGCGAAAGCCCATCCAGAAGCCCCACAGGAAGAGCGCCGCCGTGGCGCCCAGGAACAGCCAACCGGTCATCGTGCCCATACGTGTCTCCTGGTCCAGGTCGCACGCCGTCCCGCGGCACCACCCCCTCCGCCCCCATGGCGGAGGGGGGGTGACGGGGCCGGCCGGACCCCCCGGAACGGCCGGCGCCGTCCACGAGTCCGAATGTGCGAGTGTTTCAGTCGGCGATCGTTTTGATCGTGTTTCAACCTAGCACCGGATTTTGGGACCGGTCAAGGCGCCAGCCGAGGTGCCGAAAGGGTATGCTGTAATGATGGCCACCCCCCGCAAGCGATCCCCTGGAAAAACCCTTGGAAAAACAATGAGGAAGGGTCCCATGAAGCCTGCGAGGAAGACCGTGGCGAAGGCCGCGAAGGCGACGAAGCGCCCCCCGAAGGCCGCAAAAAAGGCCCCCAAGAAGGTCTCCAAGAAGACGCCCAAGAAGACCGCCAAGACCTCCGCGCGGCCGGCCCGGAAGCTGGCCCAGGCCGCCCGGAAGGCCTCGCGCCTGGCCCGGGAGCGGACCTCCCGGCCCGACC
>CAZGRJ010000101.1:0-1912 GCA_964528115.1 uncultured Nitrospirales bacterium | reverse complement strand
GCCAAGCCGAAGCGGACCGCGGTCCGGCCCAAGAAGGTCACCGCGAAGGCGGCCCCCAAGCCCGCCCGCCGGGCCGCCGCCAAGCCCGCGGCCAAGCCCAAGGCGGTGAAGAAGGCCAAGGCGGCCGCGAAGCCCAAGGCGGCCGCCAAGCCCAAGGCCGTCGCCAAGCCCAAGGCCGCCCCCAAGCCGAAGGCGGTGGCCAGGCCGAAGGCGGCCCCGCCCCAGCCCCCGGCACCCGCCGCCGCGCCCCCGGCCCCGCCGGCCGTGGAGGCGGCGCCGAGGGATCCCGCCGCGCGGCGCCCGATCGAGCCGGCCCTGACGCCGGTCCGGGCCCTGTGGTTCGTCGAGGGCGTCAACCGCTTCGACCGGGGCGCCTGGTGGGAGGCCCACGAGGCCTGGGAGGAGGCGTGGAAGGACCTGGACGAAGGCCACGTGGACGCCAACCAGGTGCTGCGCGGGCTGATCCAGCTGGCCGCCGCCCTCCACGGCCACCGCGCCGGGCGCGGCCGGGGCGCGGCCTCCAACCTGGGGAAGGCGGCCGAGAAGCTGGCCAAGTTCACCGGCCGGTTCTGGGGGGTGGACCTGGACGCGGTCAACGCCGCGATCGCCGCCGCCCGGGGCGAGCCGGCCCGCCTGACCCACCTCCACCTGGCGCCGTAACGCGCCTCCCCCGGGGTCCCTACGGGATCCGGGCGAGCACCATCCGCTGATCGGGCTCCGGGACGAGCTCCCGGGCCGCCGTGAGCGTCCGACCGGCCCCCGACCGGCCCCCGTCAGGGCACCTGGGCGAGCACCATCAGCTGGTAGGGCTCCAACGTCAGTTCCTGGGCGGCGGTGATGGTACGCCCCGCATAGATGTCCACCATCGTCTTGCGCAGGCCCATCTGGCGCAGGCGCCGGGCCTCCACCGGCTGGGGCGCCTCGCTGAAGCTGGCCAGGACGAAGACGTTGTGGAGGTCATGGGTGCGGAAGTACCCGAATACGTGGGGGTTGCCCGTGTCCACGATCTCCGTGTCGGCCCGGGTGAAGGCCAGGTTCTGGCCGCGCAGCTGGATCAGGCGCAACAGGCCCTGGTACACGCGCCCCGGCACCGTGGCCGGGTCGCGCCGCTGCTCGGCCCGCTCCCAGTCGAACGCGCCCCGGTGCAGCCAGCGGGTGTCGCCCACCTTGGCGGGGTCGGCGTCGTAGCCGTGGTGGTTCAGGGTGGCGATCTCGTCCCCCAGGTAGATCAGGGGGATGCCCCCGATCGTCATCATCACGCCGTGGATCAGCAGGATGCGGCGCACGGCCAGGTCCACGGCGGTCTCGTCGCCGGACTCGATGGCGTCCTCCAGCCCCGCGAGGGACGCGCAGGTGCCAGAGATGCGTGCCTCCCCCGTGGCGCGGACCTCCATGAACGGGGCGCCGCGGGCGTAGGTGCCGGGGTAGCGCCCGGTGTAGAAGGCGGTCAGGAAACGGCGGTGCTCCTTGGGATCGAAGCCCCCCGCGGCCACGTCCTCGTCGGCGAAGCCCCAGCCGATGTCGTCGTGGCAGCGCACGTAGTTCACCCACGCGCACCCTTCCGGGACGGTGAAGCTGCGCTGCATGGCGTGGCGCAGGACGCGCACGTCGCGGGTGGCGAGTGCTTCCCACAACAGGGCCATGAGCTGGGGGTTGTAGGAGAGCGGGCACTCCTCGGTGCCGACGTAGCGCCGCACCTCGTCCGGGTGGACGATGGCCTCCGACTTGAACGCCATGGCGGGCGCCGCCACCGCCACCAGGGCGTTGTAGGCCTGGATGATGCGGTGCGCCTCGGGCAGGTTCTGGCAGTCGGTCCCCAGGCGCTTCCAGATGAAGGCCACCGCGTCCAGGCGCAGCACCTCCACCCCCTGGTTGGCCAGGAACAGCATCTCCTCGAGCATGCGCTGGAAGA
>CAZGRJ010000100.1:4923-8985 GCA_964528115.1 uncultured Nitrospirales bacterium | reverse complement strand
CCCATGAAAGTCCTGCACCTGCTGCGCGACCCGGCGGACCCCCGTGCAACCGCCGTGATCGGCGCCGAGGTGGCCCAGGGGATCGACGTGGGCCTGCTGCTCCTGGGGCCCGGCGCGCCGCCGCCGATCCAGGCGCCCGTGTACCGTCTGGCGGACACGAAGGACGCCGACGGCGCCACGCCGGTGGATTGGGCGGGCGCGGTGGACCTGATCTTCCGCGCCGGGTCCGTCGTCGCCTGGTAGGCGGCGTTTTCCGTCAGTGATGGTGGTGCTCGTGCGCCGCCGACTCGCTCGCCGCGACGCGGTACTGGCAGGTGTCGCAGGCCATCATCATCTCGCCCTCCAAGGCGGCCTGGATGCGCTCCTCCACGACCGATTGCAGGCGGTCGTGGAACTCGAAGTAGCCCGAAAGCGTGAAGCGCACGTCGGGGTACATCTTCTCGAACTCCGCCGTCATGTCGCGGATGCGGTCCATGAGGACGCCCGTGAACAGGAAGTAGGGCGCGATGACGACGGCCTTCACGCCCAGACGGGTGAGCCGGTCCACGCCCGTGGGCAGGTCGGGCTGCGTGACGCCGATGAAGGCGTAGCCGACCCGGTCGTAGTCCGTCGCCTCCCAGAACAGGCGCGCGATCTTGGCGATGTCGCCGTTCGCGTCCGGGTCGGAGCTGCCCCGGCCGAGCACCAGGATGCCGGTGTTCTCCACGTCCTTCGGCGGGTCGCCGTCGGCCTCGGCGACGCGCTCCACGAGCATGCGCACGGTGGCGTCGCACACGCCGATGTTGCGGGCATAGCGGATCTCGACGCCCGGGTGGCGCGCGCGGGCGTCTGCCAGGATCTCCGGGATCTCGATCTTCACGTGCCCGGCGGCGAGCAGGATCACGGGCACGGCCACGACGCGCTCGGCCCCGAGGGCGACGGCGCGGTCGATGCCGTCGGCCACCAGGACGTCGTGGAACTCGATGAAGCAGGGCACGAAGATGCGGTCCGGCCGGCGCGCGGCGAGGCGGTCGGCGAAGGCGAGGAACTCGTCGTTGCCCGCGGGGTTGCGCGAGCCGTGGCCGATGAGGACGATGGCGGTCTTTTTTTCACTTGGCATGGGGGGATTCCCGGACAAAAACGTGGGGGACTGGCGCCAGTGTACGGGATGGTCTGCCGGATGCGTAAGGTCTCGCGCGGCGCACCCGGGCGCGGATAGAGTGGGCCGGCCCAAGGTTTCAGCCGAATGACGAACGTCCTGTGGCAGATGGCCCTCATGATCGCCCTCGGGGTGGGGTGGCGCGTCGTGACGCCCTTCGGCCTGGCGGCGGACCCCACGCGGCGGGCGGTGTCGGGGCTCGTCTATACGGTCCTGCTGCCGGCGCTCGTGTTGCTGGTCGTCTGGCGCGCGCCGTTGGGGCTGGACGCCCTGCGCACGGCGGTGGCGGCGGCGGGGGGCGTGCTGTTCGGCATGGGGCTCGGGTGGGCGGTTTACCGCGTGTTGCGGGCGTCGCGCCCGGCGGCGGGGGCGCTGATCCTCGCGGCGGCGTTCCCGAACGCCACGTACCTGGGGCTGCCGGTGCTGGAGAAGACCCTGGGGCCGTGGGCGAGGAGCGTGGCGATCCAGTACGACCTGTTCGCCTGCACGCCGCTGCTCATGACGGTGGGCGTCCTGGTGGCGCGGGCGTACGGGACGGGCGGGGACGCGGAGAACCCGCTCGTCGCGCTGCTCAAGGTGCCGTCCCTGTGGGCCGTGGCGGCGGCCGTGGGGCTGAACGTCGCGGGGGTGCCCCTGACCGACGGGGTGGAGGGGTTCCTGTCGAGCCTCGGGGCGACCGTCCCGCCCCTCATGCTGATCGCCCTGGGGATGGGGCTCGTGTGGGACCGGGGCTTCCTCGCCCGGGCGGGGCTCCTGGTGCCGGCCGTGGCGATCCAGCTGCTCCTGGTGCCGGTGGTCGTGTGGGCCCTGGCGGCGGGGCTCGGCCTGACGGGGGAGGTGCGGGTCGCCGTGATTCTCGAAGGCGCCATGCCGTGCATGGTCCTGGGGATGGTCTTCTGCGACCGCTTCGGCCTGGACGGCGCGCTCTATGCCGGGGCGGTGACGGTCTCCACGGTCCTGAGCCTCGTCACGCTGCCCCTGTGGTTCGCCTGGGTGGGGTAGCCGACTTTCCGTGCCGATAAGACCCGCGGGCGGGCAGGCACGGAGGAAAACATGCGACGGATGGGATGGACGGCGGCCCTGGGCTGCGCCGCTGCGTTGGCGGTGGCCGGCTGTGCGACGGAACCCGGGGCCTTCGACGGGGCGTTCGCGGCGCTGACGGTGCACGACGAGAACACCCGCGTCGCGCTGGTCTTTTCCGACGCCGACCGGCAGGCGATCCGCGCCTATTTCGCGCCCGCCGCGAAGGGCCGGCACGGCAAGCACGGCCACAACCCGCACGGGGACTTCCAGGCGCTGCCGCCGGGCCTGCAGAAGCAGGTCCAGCGGAACGGCCACCTGCCGCCGGGCCTTGCCCGCCAGCGCCTCCCGGACGACCTGGAGCGCCGCCTGAGCCCCCTCCCGGACGGCTACGTGCGGGTGCGCGTGGGGACCGACATCGTCCTCATGGACGCCCGCACCGAGATCGTCCTCGACCTGATCCGCGACCTGGGCTGACCGCCTAGCGCGCCCGCACCTCGATCCGCGGCTCGCTGATCCACGTCCCGCGGCACCCGGGGCACTTGCCGGGCCGCGTGAGCTTGTCCTCGCCGAACGTGAAGCCGCACTTGCGGCAGGTGGCCGGGTGGACGACGAGGCGGCGGTCGCCGTGGCGCAGGCTTTTTGCGAGATGGCGCAGGTCGTCCACCACGTCCTTGATCGGGACCTGGGCGGCGCGGGCGAGCTCGGCGACGGTCATGGGGGCGCCCGTCAGGTAGTCCGCGAGGGCTTTGCGAAACAATTCAGGCGCGCCCCCGGCTGTGGCCCGCCGCGACGCCACCGGCAATAAGGTGCGCCACGCGTAGTGGCTCCGGCACGGCGCCGTGCTGCGTGGTCGCCGTTACGAGCCGCTTTGCCTCGTCCAACGAGATTCCGGCGCGCTGGACGTAGACGGCGCCCGCCCGCTCCACCGGCCCCGCGCGCTCGATCCGCGCCCACTTGCGCGCGCCCCCGGGGACGCGGGACAGGAGCACGGAGCGGATCGCGGAAAAATCCGGCTTGCGGCGCACGACGGCGAGGACGGGGAGGCCGAGCTTGCGGGACAGGGCGTGGATGTCCACGACGTTGAAGCCGCCGAAGGCGATCCCCTGGAGCATCACGGCCTGGAGGTGACCCGAAAAGCGTGATTCGGCCACCAGGCGCGCGAGGGTGGCCGTGGCGCGCTCGCCGTCCTTGCGCACGGTGGTGGACAGGACGCCGTCCAGGCGCGTGCCCGCGAACACGGCGCCGACGACGAGGACATCGCCGCGCCCGGCGCGCGCGAAGGGGCCGTCGTCGAACCCGACCACGTGGGAGATGCGCGCCATGGGATGTCACGGTAGCAGAAGCGACGCCCCGTGACGGGATGGGGGCCTATAGGGTACCTTGTCTGCGCCCAACGTTCGGACGGGGGAGGAACCCATGGCGAAGACCTTCTTTTCCGAGGCCCACAAGTACGTCCCCGCGAGCCCGCCGCACCCGGAGGGGACGCGGTACAAGGTGTCCCTGGGGATGGAGGACTGGGGCGAGACGTTCCAGCCCGTCATCAAGGTCCAGATGGAGTACCGGGGCCACGTGAAGGGCCGCAAGAGCCCCTCCTACCCCCTGATGGCGGACGACTACTACCTCGTCTACAAGGCGATCCGCGAGCTGACCCAGGAGACCTCCTGGCCCCTGCCCCCGGGGGCGATGGCGATGAAGCGCTAGGGCGGCGGAGCCGCCTGGCCGAAGATCCAGCCCTCCACGCGGCGCAGGACGGGATCGGTCGGCTCCCACAACGGACACCGGCCCGCGAGCACGTTCAGCATCCCCACGAGGCCGACCATGGCGTCGAAGGGGTCCTCGCCCGACTTCCTGGGTCCGAACCCGTCGCGCAGTTGAGATTCCGTTTCGGGCTCTAAGACGAG
>CAZGRJ010000100.1:0-4823 GCA_964528115.1 uncultured Nitrospirales bacterium | reverse complement strand
CGGCCATCCAGCGCTTCTTCGCGTCCACGCTCCAGTCGGCGTGGGCGACGAGCGCCGGCCCGCTCACGGGGCGAGCGCCGGGCGCTCGGGCAGGGCGGCGCGGGGGACCTTGTGGACGCTTCCGTCCGGGCCCGGGACGGGGACGGCGAGGTCCGAATCGCCGGGGGGCCATGTGGTCTTCACCACGTTGTCGGGGGTGTCGCCGGTGAAGACGAGGGCGCCGTACTTGCCGTAGTGGGGGACCTTGCGGGCGAGGCCGGGGACGGCGGCGGGGCGCTCGGTGGCGAGCCAGCCGAGGGGCGCGCGTGAGTCGGGCGCCGTCACGGCGAAGACGGCGCTGGCGTCGGCCTTGCGGTGGGCGTGGCCGTCCAGGACGAAGCCGGCGTCGGTGAGCACCAGGTCCGTGTGTTCGGCCACGGCGCGGGCGGCGTCGCGCGTAAAGGCGTTCTCCCAGCCGAGCACCCACACGGCGGCGCCGTCCGCGGGGAGCGCGTCGAGCTCCGAGTCCAGGACCGTCGCCCCGCCACTCGCCCCCCAGCCCGCGGCGAGGCGGCCGTAGGCGTGGAGCAGGTCGTCCGGGGCCTTCGAGGGCAGGACGAAGACGACCTTCTCGGCGCCCATGAGGCCCGAGATCGCGGGCGGCACCTCGCCCGGGGCGAGGCGGCGGAACAGGTCGAACGCCGGGTCCACGTCCACGCGCAGGGGGCGCTTCGGGAACGTCAGCGACACGGGCGCCGTGGCGGCGTCCAGGGGGACCGTCCGCCACACGGCCTCCTTCTCGCCCTCCAGCGTGACGGCCAGGGGCACGCGCAGCGGGAACGGCGGGCCGTCCTGGGTCTGGCGCAGGGTGGCGGTCAGGCGGTAGCCGCCGCCGTCCGGTGTCGCGTGGACGCCCTCCAGGGCGAGGGCGGGGGCGCCGGTGGAGGTGAGCCACGCCTGCATGAACGGGCGCAGGTCCTTGCCGGCGGTCTTGGAGAAGGTCGTTTCGAGATCGTCCCAGCCGGCGCGGGTGAACTGGTGGCCGGCGTAGAAGCTGCGGATCGCCGCGAGGAACTTCTCGTCCCCCATGCGGCGGCGCAGCATGTGGAACAGCATCATCGCCTTGCCGTAGCCCACCGCCTGGGTGGCCTCGGCGCGGCCGGACGTGAAGGCGGTGAGGGGGAAGTCCTTCCCCGCGCGCACGTAGTCGGCGTAGCGCTGCAGGGCCTCGCGCCGGTACTCGGGGCCCTTTCCCCGGCGCGCGGCGAGCAGGTGGTCGGCCAGGTAGACGGTGAGCCCCTCGGCCCAGTTGCCGCCCTCGGCCTTCATGTACACGCCGTTGCCCCACCAGTTGTGCAGGATCTCGTGGGGGTACGAAGTATCGGGGATGAACGGCAGGCGGATGACCGTGGGGCCCAGGAGCGTGAAGGACGGCATGCCGAAGCCCGTCTCCCACATGTTCTCCACCAGGGCGAACTTGGCGTAGGGGTACGGGCCGATGAGGCGCGAGTAAAGCGCCACGTAGCGCGCCGTGGCGGTGAGGTAGCGGTCGGCGAGCTCCGGGTCCGGGCGGCGCAGGAAGACCATGGCCTCCGTGGGGCCGGCGGGCTGGACGTAGAGGGTGAACGGCCCGGCGACGAGGTAGACCTCGTCCTGGGGGTGGTCCTCGCGCCAAGACACGACGCTGCCCTGGTCGTCCGCGTCCTTGCGGGTCCGGGCGCCCTGGCTGACGGCGTCCCACCCCTTGGGGACGCGCACGGTGACCTGGAAGGCGAACAGGTCGTCCGCTCCGGGGCCCGTGAGCTGCGGGTACCAGTGGGTCGCGCCGCTCAGGAAGGCGCCGTCGCGGTCGATGATGCCGGGGGTGTCGGCGTCCGGGTCGGGGTCGGTGAGCCGGCCTTCCCAGGCCACGACGAGCTGGTGCTTGCCCGGCGGCATGTGGACGACGTACACGGCCGGGTCGGTGGCGGCCTCCAGGGACACGGCGCCGGGGCCGGACTCGGTCAGGTGGAGGGCGCGGTTCAGGGTGAAGCGGAACGTGCCGTCCGGGGCGATGGCCTCCGGCGGCAACGTCAGGCGGTCCACGGCGCGCAACAGGTGGCCGGCGGGCTCGATGGCGGCGGTGATCTCGTGGGTCAGGAGCGGGGTGTCGGGAGCGGCCCGCGCGGGGGGCACGGGCGGGAGCGCCGCCAGGGCCAGGGCCGCCGCGAGGCCGGGAAGGGTGTGTTTCCAAATCCTTACCACGCCTTATGGTCGCACAGGGGGGGCGTGACAGTGCATCCCGGCTCTTGACAGACTCCCCCCGCGTGCCTCACAAAAGAGCAATGTCAGCGTGTGTGCCTCAGCCTGATTCTCACGAAGAATCTCCGGTCGAAAGGTGGGACGCGTCCCGCGACGGGCCCCTCACGGAGGCGGCCCTGCGGGCGGCGATCGAGGCGAAGGGCTTTGCGGTGACCCGCTACGTCTATCCGCCGGGCACGCGTTTTGCGGCGCACAGCCACGGGACCGACAAGATCGACGCGGTCCTGTCGGGCCGGTTCCGGATGGGGCTCGAGGGCGGCGCCGTGGTCCTGACCGCCGGCGACCGGCTGTTCGTGCCGGCGGGCCGGGTCCACACCGCCGAGGTGGTGGGCGCCGAGCCGGTGGTGAGCCTGGACGCGGTGCGGGTCACGTAAAGGGCGCGAAGGAGACGGAAATGGGCTTCAACATCTACCACGTGGACGCCTTCGCCGAGGAGGCCTTCGCCGGCAACCCGGCCGCCGTGTGCCCCCTGGCGGGGCCGGCCGACGAGGACTGGATGCAGAACGTGGCGCACGAGATGAGCCTGTCCGAGACCGCCTTCCTCTACCCGGAGGGCGACGGCTTCCGCCTGCGCTGGTTCACCCCCAAGGTGGAGGTGGACCTGTGCGGCCACGCCACCCTGGGCGCGGCGCACCTCCTCTGGGAGATGGGCATCGCCGACGCGGAGAAGCCGATCCGCTTCAATACCCGCAGCGGCGTCCTGACCGCGGTGTTCGAGAAGGCGTGGATCTGGCTCGACTTCCCCGCCGAGCCGGCGAAGCCCGTGGCGGCCCCCTACGAGCTGGAGCGGGCCCTCGGGATCAAGCCCCGGTTCGTGGGCCGCAACCGCATGGACCTCCTGGCCGAGATGCCCAACGAGTCGGCCCTCCACGCCCTGCGCCCCGACATGGAGCGCCTGGCCCGGCTCGATGCCCGGGGCATCATCGTGACCGCCGCCACCACGGCGGACGGCTACGACTTCGTGTCGCGGTTCTTTTCGCCCGCCACCGGGATCAACGAGGACCCGGTGACGGGCTCCGCCCACTGCTGCCTGGGGCCGTTCTGGGGCTCGCGCCTGAAGAAGGACGAGATGACGGCCTACCAGGCGTCCGAGCGCGGCGGGGTGGTGAAGGTGCGCCTGATGGGCGACCGGGTGGCGCTGGGGGGCCGCGCGGTGACGGTCATGCACGGCCGCCTGACGGACGCCGCCGCCCGCGTGTCGCGCGAGGGCGGCCCGACGCCGCTCGCCTAGCGGGGCGAATCAGTCGGGCCAGTCTAGTCCGGGTAGTCGTCCGGGCGCTTGCCGGTGGCCACGATCGAGCAGGCGACGTAGACCTCCAGGCCCAATTCGCGACCCTTGGCCACCAGCTCCGGGCTGTCGGCGCCGGGGTTGGCGAAGACGGTCTCGATGCCCTTGGCCTTGAGGGCCGGCAGGAGGGCCTCGCCCGCCCGGGGCGGCAGGTAGAGGCTGGCGACGGCGACCTCGCCCGGGATGTCGGCCACGTCGTGATAGACGGGGAGGCCCTCGATCTGGGTCTCCTTGGGGTTCACCGGGTAGACGGTGTAGCCCGCGTCCACGTAGGCGCGCACGGCCTTGTTGCCGAACTTCCTGCGGTTGGCGGAGGCGCCGATGATGGCGATGGTCTTCGCGCTCACGCCACGATGATACCGGCTCCGGCCCACCTGCGCAGCCGTCAGAGCAGCATCCCCTCCACGCGCACGTAGAACTGGGTTTCGCCCCGGTCGCCCAGGCCCTGGGCCACGCCGAAGCGCACCGTGATGGGCAGGTAGTAGCCCACCACCAGGTCGGTGCCCAGCTCGGCGCCGCCGCCCGCGACGTGCTTGACGCGGGTGTCCGCCACGCGCACCCCGGCACCCTCGGCGAACAGGTTGCCGTGCAGCTTCTCCAAGAAAAGCGGCAGGGTCCACGGCGCCCACTCGGGCAATCCCAAGGGGAAGCGCCACGACAGGCCGGCGCGGCCGAGGCGGTCGCCGACGAGGGCGTTCTCGGGGATGCCGCGCACGGCGAAGTCGCGGTCGAAGGCGTCCTCCACCACGTTGGGGGTGCCCCCGGCCGTGACCGCGCGGCTGCCGGAGGCATCGGCCCCGGTCAGGCGCAGGGCGACGACCTGGGCGTGCCAGGGGAGGGCGGCGTACTCGTTCCAGTCCGCCACGGTGACGGCGCCGGTCCGGTCGCTGCCCCACCGGTCGGACGCGATCTCCGAGGTGAGGGCGAGGCGGCGCCCGTCCGTGGGGCTGATCCCCAGGCCGTACTTGTGGGCGCTGTCGTGGGTGAGGCCGAGGCGCAGGGTGTGATCGGTGAACAGGCCGCTTGCCGTGCAGCCGTCGCACAGGTGCTCGATGCCCACGTCGTCCAGCCCCGCGCCCACGATGAGGCGCTCCCGCCGGTTGATCCGGTTGACCGGGAACATGAGGTCCAGCGTGACCTCGCGTTCCCGCAGCCAGCCGCCGAGGATGCCCCCGGGGCCCGCGATGCGGCCCCGGATGTCCTGGCTGGCGTTCAGGACCACCGTGGGGCGCCAGCGGTCGTAGATGTAGGTGAG
>CAZGRJ010000099.1:0-9019 GCA_964528115.1 uncultured Nitrospirales bacterium | reverse complement strand
TCGATGGAGGCCATGATCCAGCACTTCAAGGTGGTCTGCCACGGCTTCGACGTGGAGAAGGGCGAGGTCTACTGCGGCACCGAGTGCCCCAAGGGGGAGCTGGGCTACTACCTCGTCTCCGACGGCACCGGCCGCCCCTACCGGCTCAAGATCCGGGCCCCGTCGTTCATCCACATGGGGGCCCTGGACCACATGAGCCGCGGCTACATGATCGCCGACCTGGTGACGGTCTTCGGCACCTACGACGTGGTGATGGGGGAGTGCGACCGGTGACGGCCCCCCTCCGGACAGCAGACAAGGTGACGGCATGACGACCCAGACCCCCGAAAAGACGGCGCAGGAGGAGGAGCTGGACCCCACCCGGGCGTACGAGATCGCCGAGGAGGAGGCCGGCACCCAGGGGCCCGTGATCCGGGTGCTCCAGCGCATCCAGGCCGAGTACGGCTACATCCCTCCGGACTTCCTGCCCGAGATCGCCGACATCCTGGAGGTGCCGCTGGCCCGCATTTACGGGTCGCTCACCTTCTACTCCCAGTTCTACACCGAGCCGCGCGGCAAGTACGTCATCAAGGTGTGCGTGGGCACCGCCTGCCACGTCCAGGGCTCCAAGGACATCCTCGAGCGCCTGAAGGACGAGCTCAAGGTGGAGGCCGGCGGCACCACCGAGGACATGATGTTCACCCTGGAGCCCGTGGCCTGCATCGGCTCCTGCGGCCTGGCGCCCCTGTGCCTGGTCAATGCCGAGACGGCGGCCCACATGACCCCCGCCGACATGGTGGGCAAGGTGAAGACCCTCCAGGAGCAAGAGGAGCACGAATCCGCCCAGGTGGCGGACGGGTGACTCCGCGCTACGGTTCCGATGAACCCCGATGGACGACGTCGCTGATCTGCGGATCGGATAGATAAAAGGCGTGAGCGATCATGGCTGAGGAAACCAAGAGCGGCACGGGCGCCGCCGTGCTCGATGAGCCCAAGGCCGAGGCACAGGCGCCCCCCTCGGTGATGCCCAAGCGGTACGTGCCGTGGCCCGAGGGCTCGGACAAGCCCCGGATCTGGATCGGCATGGGCACCTGCGGCACCGCCGCCGGGGCCGAGGCCCTGAAGGAGGCCATCGAGGCGTGGCTCGCCGAGAACAACGTCGAGGCCGAGATCCACCCCGTCGGCTGCGTCGGCATGTGCCACAACGAGCCCCTGGTGGACATCCAGGTCAAGGGCCGCTCCCGGGTCAGCTACAAGAAGGTGTTGGCCAAGAACCTGCCGGTGCTCCTCAAGGACCACCTGGTGGACAACACGCCCACCAAGCGCATGGTCTTCGGCCAGCTGACCAACCCGGAGTCGGACGAGGTCCCCTACGAGGGCCTGCCCCACTTCCACGAGGAGCCGTTCTTCGCCCACCAGGTGAAGATCGTCATGCAGCGCTGCGGCGTCATCGACTACCACTCCATCGACGACTACATCGCCACGGGCGGCTACCAGGGCCTGAAGAAGGCCGTGACGATGACCGCCGAGCAGCTGATCGAGGAGCTCAAGAAGTCCGGCCTGCGCGGCCGAGGCGGGGCGGGCTTCCCCACCTGGATGAAGTGGAAGTTCGCCCGCGCCGCCGAGGGCGACCCCAAGTACATCGTCTGCAACGCCGACGAGGGCGACCCCGGCGCCTTCATGGACCGGGCCGTGCTCGAAGGCGACCCCCACGCCATGATCGAGGGCATGATCATCGCGGGGCTCACCATCGGCGCCCGCCACGGCTACATCTACTGCCGCGCCGAGTACCCGCTCGCCATCAAGATCCTCAACAACGCCCTGGACCAGTGCCGCGAGCGCGGCTTCCTGGGCGAGAACATCCTGGGCTCGGGCTACGACCTCGACATCGTCATCAAGGAGGGCGCCGGCGCCTACGTGTGCGGCGAGGAGATGGCGCTCCTGAACTCCATCATGGGCGAGCGCGGCATGCCCGTGATCAAGCCCCCCTTCCCCGCCACCCGCGGGGTCTGGGGCAAGCCCACCAACATCAACAACGTCGAGACCCTGGCCAACGTCGCCGAGATCATCAAGAACGGGGGCGACTGGTACGCCTACTGGGGCTCCGACACCACCAAGGGCACCAAGACCTTCGCCCTGACCGGCAAGGTCAAGCGCCCGGGCCTGGTGGAGGTGCCGGCCGGCACCACGATCCGCCGCCTGGTGGACGAGATCGGCGGCGGCATGAGCCTGAAGAAGGTCGGCTTCAAGGCCGCCCAGTTCGGCGGGCCCTCGGGCGGCTGCCTCCCGGCGGAGTTCATGGACACGGGGATCGACTACGAGTCCCTGACCACCGGCGGCGCCATCATGGGCTCGGGCGGCGTGGTGGTGCTGGACGAGTACAACTGCATGGTGGACACGGCGCGCTTCTTCATGGAGTTCACCGTGGACGAGTCGTGCGGCAAGTGCACCCCCTGCCGCGACGGCACCGCCCTGATGCTCCAGATCCTGGAGCGGATCACCCACGGCGAGGGCAAGCTCGAGGACATGGCCAAGCTCGAACAGATCTCGGGCTTCACCAAGGCCAACTCCCTGTGCGGCCTGGGGGCGGTGGCCCCGAACCCGGTGCTGACGACGCTGCGCTACTTCCGCGAGGAGATGGAGGAGCACATCGTCGAGAAGAAGTGCCGGGCCCACTCCTGCGACGAGCTGATCGAGTACGTCGTCATGGAGGACAAGTGCACCACCTGCGGGCTGTGCGACCCGCCGTGCCCCACCGACGCCCTGGAGTGGGAGAAGAAGCAGCTCGCCTTCATCAACCACGAGACGTGCATCCGCTGCAAGGCGTGCGTGATGGCGTGCCCCTTCATGGCCATCAAATGACGGCGATGGAGCGGCATACGGCAGGAGGCGAGGGATGAGCACCGCCGCGCAGGTCGGGACGATCACGGTCACCATCGACGGGCAGACCATCGAGGTGCCCAAGGGCACCCGCATCCTCCAGGCCGCCCAGATGCTGGGCAAGGAGATCCCCACCTTCTGCCATCACCCCCGCATGCGGCCCAACGCCGCCTGCCGCATCTGCTCGGTGGAGGTGGTCAAGCCGTTCAACCGCATGCTCATGGCCTGCTCCACCGAGCTGGCCGACGGCATGGAGGTGCTCACCGACTCCGAGCGCACGCAAGAAGACCGCCGCACCAACCTGGACCTGCTGCTCACCCAGCACCCCCTCGACTGCCCGGTGTGCGACAAGGGCGGGGAGTGCAAGCTCCAGGACTACTCGGTCAAGTACGGCTCGTTCGAGAACCCGTTCACCACCGCCCGCAAGGACTACCCCGAGGACATCCGCTCGGTGGTCCTGGACTTCAACTCCAACCGCTGCATCCTGTGCGGCGCCTGCATCCAGGTGTGCAGCGACATCCAGGCGGTGGACGCCATCGGCTTCTCCAAGCGCGGCTTCATCACCATGGTGGGGGCGCCCATGGGCGAGGCGCTCGACTGCGAGTTCTGCGGCCAGTGCATGGACGTCTGCCCCGTGGGGGCCATCACGAGCCGGTTCTCGAAGTACAAGTACCGCCCCTGGCAGGAGCAGGCCACCCTCTCCACCTGCACCTACTGCGGCTGCGGCTGCCAATACGAGATCCGCAGCGTGGACGGCGAGGTCTCGCGGGTCCTGCCGGTGGAGGGGATCGGACCGGGCCAGGGCTCCCTGTGCGTGCGCGGCCACTTCGGCTTCCACTTCATGGAGAGCGAGGAGCGCATCCAGAAGCCCCTCGTGCGGCGCGGCGACAAGCTGGTGGAGACCACCTGGGACCAGGCCATCGCCGAGGCCGCCAAGGGCCTGATGGGGGTCAAGACCGACCTGGGCGGCGGCGCCCTCGCGGGCCTCGTGGGCGGGCGCCTGACGAACGAGGAGATCTACCTGTTCGGCCGCGTCATGCGCAACGTCCTGGAGTGCCACAACCTGGACTCCACCCTGCGCTACGGCGGCATCAACGCCGCCACGGTCATGCGCGAGAGCCTGGGGCTCACGGGCATGATGAACAGCTTCGACGACCTGCGCCACGCCGACGCGATCCTGCTCGTGGGCTCGGACATCACCGAGGAGTCGCCGATCTGCGGCCTGGCCGTGAAGGAGGCCATCAAGCGGGGCGAGAAGCCGGTCCTCACGGTGGACTCCATGAAGACCGAGATCATGAAGCTCGGCAGCCACCGCCTGATCATCCAGACCGGCACCGAGCTGGCGGTCATCAAGGGCCTGGTCAAGGCCGTGGTGGACGAGGGGCTCATCGACACGGGCGTGGCCGAGCGCCACCCGGCCGCCGTGGCCGCCATCCGCGAGCACCTGTCCGGCACTTTCAAGGAGGTGGAGACCCCCACCGGCGTCACCCGCGACCAGATCGTGGAGCTGGCGAAGGTTTTCGCCGCCGCGAAGAAGGGCATCATCCTGGCGGGTCCGCGGGTGACCGCCGGCGTGAAGGGCCGGAGCGCCTTCCAGATGCTGGTGGACCTGGCGTTCCTGACGGGCAAGCTGGAGACCCCGGGGGCCGGCGTGAACTACCTCTCGGGCAGCAACAACGAGGTGGGCCTCGCCCTCATGGGGGCCGCGCCGGAGCTGCTGCCGGGCGGCGAGCTGCTCGCCGACGACGAGGCGCGCACCCGGGTGGCCGAGGCCTGGGGCTGTGTCCTGCCGGAGCACCCGGGCACCCACCTGGGGGCCATGCTGGCGGGGATGGAGGAGGGCCGGATCAAGGGCGCCCTGGTGGCCGCCATGGACCCGATCGGGGCGCTGCCCGCCGGGGCACGGGCCCGGGAGGCGTTCGGCGCGCTGGACTTCCTGGTGGTCCAGGACATCTTCCTGACCGAGACCGCCCGCATCGCCGACGTGGTCCTGCCGGCCCAGTCCTACGCCGAGAAGGACGGTACCTTCACCAACATGGAGGGGCGCGTCCAGGAGATCCGCAAGGCCATGAAGGCCCCCGGCAAGGCGCGGCCCGACTGGCAGATCCTCTCGCAGCTGGCCCGCAAGCTGGGCTTCCCCCTGGAGTACGGCGGCCCGGACGAGATCCGGGGCGAGATCGCCGCCCTGGCGCCCGAGATCCTGGAGATCGGCATCACCAACGGCGACCGCGCGCCCGACGTGTCCGAGGCCCTGTCCGCCTACCTGGAGGGCGGCTACCTGACCGGCATGGCGGACCGCTACGCGCTGCCGGCGGCGCTCACGGCGGAGTCGGAGCACCCGGTGCACCTGTACCTGGGCGACTCCCTGTACCACAACGGGCGGCTGAGCACCCACAACTGGGGCCTGATGCGCATCGACGGGGTGGACCACCTGCTCATGAACCCCCGGGAAGCCCGCAAGATGAAGATCCGGGACGGCGACCGGGTGCGCATGGCCTCGGCGCGCGGCCGGGCCGAGGTGCCGGTGAAGCTGGACGTGCGGGTGATGCCGGGCTCGGTCTTCTTCCCGGTGCACCACGCCGAGCCCCAGGTGCGCGACCTGGTCCACCCGGTCACGGGCGAGGAGACGGAGGGCCACGTCCTCCGGTTCCGCCACGAGCGCGTGACCCTGGAAAAGGCCCCCGGGCCGCGGCCAACCCCATGAAGGTGACACCGTAGCGATGGAACCGATGAGTCTCGGATCGACGGTTCTGATTGCCGTATTCCAGATCGCGATCGTCATGGGCGTGGTGCTGCTCTCGGTGGCCTACATGACCTACGCCGAGCGCAAGGTGCTGTCGTTCATGCAGGACCGGCTCGGTCCCATGGAGGTGGGTCCGTGGGGCCTGCTGCAGCCCATCGCCGACGGCCTGAAGCTGTTCTTCAAGGAGGACATCATCCCGGCCGGGGCCAACAAGCTGATCTTCGGCGTCGCCCCGATCATCTGCCTGATTCCCGCGTTGATCGGCTTCGCGGTGGTGCCCTACAACGGCGAGTACTCCCTGCTCGGCCAGAGCCTGGGGGTCATCACCGACCTGAACGTGGGGCTCCTGTACATCTTCGCCTTCAGCAGCGTGGGCGCCTATGGCGTGATCCTGGGCGGCTGGGCCTCCAACAGCAAGTACTCGCTCTTAGGGGGCCTGCGCTCCGGGGCCCAGGTGATCTCCTACGAGCTGGCCCTGGGGCTCTCGATCGTGGGGGTGCTGCTGCTGTCCGAGTCGCTCTCCCTGCGCCAGATCACGCAGGGCCAGGAGGGCGGCTTCTGGCACTGGAACGTGTGGCTCCAGCCGGTGGCCTTCGTCACCTACATGATCGCCGCCGTGGCGGAGACGAACCGCCTGCCGTTCGACATGCCGGAGGCCGAGTCGGAGCTGGTGGCGGGGTTCTTCACCGAGTACTCGGGGATGCGCTTCGCCTTCTTCTTCCTGGCCGAGTACGCCAACATGATCCTGGTCTCGTGCCTGGCCTCGGTGCTGTTCCTCGGCGGCTACACGGCGCCGTTCGACTTCCTGGCCTTCATCCCGGGCTTCGCCTGGCTGGGGCTCAAGACCTGGGCCCTGTTGTTCTTCTTCATCTGGATCCGGGGCACGTTCCCCCGGGTCCGTTTCGACCAGCTGATGGCGTTCGGCTGGAAGGTGTTGATCCCCGTCACCCTGGTGAACATCCTGGTGACCGCGATCGGGGTCTACATCTACAACAACTGACGGGCGCAGGGGCGCCCGCCAAGTGCTGCGATAGACGCTGCGATAGACGGCGCGAGAGACACGGAGAGCATGCCCATGGGGCTGATCCGAAGCATATTCATGACCGAGCTCCTCAAGGGGATGAAGCTCGTCGTCACCCAGATGTTCAAGCCGTACGTCACGCTCCAGTACCCGCACGTGAAGCACCCGATCCCGGACGGCTACCGCGGCATCATGTCGCTGTTGCGCTACGAGGACGGCACCGAGCGCTGCGTGGGGTGCTCCCTGTGCGAGGTGGCCTGCCCCTCCAGCTGCATCAAGGTGGTCTCCGACGAGGTGCCGGGCCAGCCCCTGGTCCGCTACGCCAAGGAGTACTACCTGGACATCACCCGTTGCGTCTTCTGCGGCTTCTGCACCGAGGCCTGCCCGGTGGACGCCCTGGCCATGACCAAGGTGTACGAGATGTCCGTGTACGACCGGCGCGAGCTGATGTTCGACAAGGCCAAGCTGTACGAGCTGGGGGAGCGCTACCTGGAAGACGGCAAGAAGTTCCTCATGGCGCACGACATGGACGACGGCACCCTCTACCCCCAGGAGGGCCTGGGCGACAACCGCTACGAGTTCCCGCCCGTGGACTTAGGACACGGCGGCCAGCGCCCGGCCCAGGTGGGCCTGACCAAGGCCGCCATCGAGCGCGAGGCCCTGGAGGCCGAGTACGCGGAAAGAGGATGACGGCCGAGCGATGACGTACCTGTTCGCCTACCTGGCCACCGTGTGCGTGGTGTGCGCGGTGCTCACGGTCACCCTGCGCCAGCCGGTGTACAACGTCCTGGCCCTGCTCACCATGTTCTTCCACGTGGCGGGGCTGTACGTGATGCTGAACGCCGAGTTCCTCGCCGCGGTGCAGGTGATCGTCTACGCCGGGGCGATCCTGGTGCTCTACCTGTTCGTGCTGATGCTCTTGAACCTCAAGGCCCAGGCGCGCCACATGCACCGCCAGTGGCCCTTCGGCGTGCTGATCCTGGGCTCGGTGGCGGCGATGGTGGTGGGGGCCCTGCAGGCGGGCTCGTTCTCCGCCGCCACCGGCGAGTACACCGCCGACGCCGTCCAGGCCGTGGGCAACACCGAGGCCATCGGCCTCAAGCTCTACACCGACTACCTGGTGCCCTTCGAGGTCGCCTCCCTGGTGCTCCTCGTGGCCATGATCGGGGCGATCGTCCTGACCAAGAAGGGCATGATCGACGACCACGTGGGGGATTGACGACGCATGGTTCCGCTGTCCGCCTACATCATCCTCTCGGCCCTGATCTTCTTCATCGGGGTGGTGGGCGTCGTGACGCGCCGGAGCATCATCGTGATCCTGCTCTCCATCGAGCTGATGCTCAACGCCGTCAACATCAACTTCGTGGCCTTCGCCCAGTATCTCGAATCCATCACGGGGCAGGTGTTCGTGTTCTTCACGCTCACCGTGGCCGCCGCCGAGGTGGCCGTGGGCCTGGCCCTCCTGATCGCCATCTATCGCAACCGCCGCACGGTCAACGTGGAGGAGCTGGACCTGATGAAGTGGTGAGGCCCCGCCTCGCCCCGTCCCGGACGTCCCTCTGAAGCGTCTGTTTTGTCGAGAGTTTTTGGAGTCAACGTAGCCGCGCCATGCTGACTTACCTGCTGATCCCCCTGCTGCCGTTCGCCGGCTTCCTCATCGCGGGGCTGTTCCAGCGGTGGATGCGCGGGCAGACCCACTGGGTCTGCGTGCCGCTGGTGTTCGCGTCGCTGGCCCTGTCGATCAAGGTGTTCATCGACGTGGCGGCGGGCCACACGGCCTACTTCGACGTGTACACCTGGATCCCGTCGGGCGACTTCAACGTCAGCGTCGGGATCATGGTGGACTCGCTCACGGCCTCCATGCTGGTCCTGGTGACCCTGGTCTCGAGCCTGGTGCACCTCTACACCGTGGGCTACATGAAGGGCGACAAGGGGTACGACCGGTTCTTCGCCTACATCTCCCTGTTCACCTTCTCCATGCTCGTCCTGGTGATGAGCAACAACTTCCTGCAGCTGTTCTTCGGCTGGGAGATGGTGGGCCTGTGCTCCTACCTGCTCATCGTCCACTGGTACGACCGCCCGACGGCCGTGGCCGCCAGCTTCAAGGCGTTCATTCAGAACCGGGTGGGCGACTTCGGCTTCGCCCTGGGGGTGATCCTGATCTGGGTGACCGTGGGCAGCCTGGACTACCGGACGGTCTTTTCCGCCATCGGCGGGCACGCCGCCGACACGATCTCCCTGTTCGGCACGGACGTGCGGGTGGTGACGCTGATCGCCCTGCTGCTGTTCGTGGGGGCGGTGGGCAAGAGCGCCCAGTTCCTGCTGCACTCGTGGCTGCCGGACGCGATGGAGGGCCCTACGCCCATCTCCGCCCTGATCCACGCGGCCACCATGGT
>CAZGRJ010000098.1:1240-9181 GCA_964528115.1 uncultured Nitrospirales bacterium | reverse complement strand
ACCGCCCGGCGGGTCCGGGCGCCGCGCCGGAAAGGATCGGCGGCATGGGCGTGCCGCCGGCACCCGCGGAGGATGCCCCGACGGGCAAGAACGTCTCGCTGTCCAGGATGGAACCGGACCCGGGTCTACACAACCGCCCGGGTCCGAAAATCGGTGGGGTCTTTAGGGTTCTTTGGGGGCGGGCGCCGGCTACCCCCCCGCGTAGTGGTCGATCTCGACCGTCAGCTTGATCTCCCGCAGGACCGCCGCCACCTTCTCGCAACTCTCCGCGTCGCCCGTGTAGCACACGGCCTTGCCGCGCGTGTGGGCCTCCATGGTGATCTCGAAGGCCTCCTGGACGCTCACGCCGGCGGCCTTCTGGACCTGCAGGACGACCTCGTCGATGCCGTGGAAGTCGTCGTTGTAGAGGATGACGTAGAAGGGGAGGGCGGGCTCGGTCTCCTCGCCGATCTCCTCCATGGTCGTCACGCCCGGAGCGGTCCGGGGCTTCGACGGGAAGTCCTCCATTCTGACGGGAAGCGCGCGCATGCCTCTCTTGCCGTCACGTCCCGGCGGCGGGCGGCCGCGGCCGGGAAATTCTCACGATATAAATAATGTACTGAGGCCCCGGGCGCTTGTCACGCCCTCCGGCCCTAGGCCCCCTTGCGGGGCGCCGCCATGCCGCGCAGGAGCCAGGCCCGGATGAACGGCCCCACGTCGCCGTCCATGACCGCCTGCACGTTGCCGGTCTCGTGCCCGGTGCGGTGGTCCTTGACCATCTGGTAGGGCTGGAAGACGTAGGAGCGGATCTGGCTGCCCCAGGCGATCTCCGACTTCTCGCCGGTGAGCTTGTCCAGCTCCTCCTCGCGCTTCGCCAGCTCGCGCTCGTACAGGCGCCCGCGCAACACCTTCAGGGCCTGGGCCTTGTTCTGGTGCTGGGAGCGCTCGTTCTGGCACTGGACCACGATCCCCGTGGGGATGTGGGTCAGCCGCACCGCCGAGCTGGTCTTGTTGACGTGCTGGCCGCCCGCCCCGGAGGCGCGGTAGACGTCCACCCTGAGGTCCTTCTCGTCCACCGTGACCTCCACGTCGTCCGGCACGTCGGGCGAGACGAACACCGACGCGAACGACGTGTGCCGCCGCTTGGCCGCGTCGAACGGCGAGATGCGCACCAGGCGGTGGACCCCCGCCTCGGCCTTCAGGTAGCCGTAGGCGTACTCGCCCCGGATCACGAGGGTGACGCTCTTGATGCCCGCCTCCTCCGCCGGGGTGAACTCCAGGGTCTCCACCTCGAAGCCGCTCCGGTCGGCCCAGCGGGTGTACATGCGCAACAGCATGGATGCCCAGTCCGCGCTCTCGGTGCCGCCGGCGCCCGGGTGGATCGTGAGAATGGCGTCGTAGTGGTCGGCCTCGCCGGAGAGCATGAGCTCCACCCGGCGCTCCTCGGCGGTCTCCTCCAGGGCGTCGAGCTTGGCCTCGATCTCCGCGAGCAGCTCGTCCGCCTCTTCCTCCTCCGCCAGCTCGACCAGCACGTCCAGCTCCTCGACGGAGGCGCGCATGGCCTGCCAGCGGGCGAGGGTCTGCTCGATCCGGGCGCGCTTGCGGCTGACCTCCTGGGCGGCGTCGGGGTCGTCCCAGAACCCGTCCGACTCCATCTGGAGGTTCAGGTCCGCCAGCTGCTCGGTCATGCGGTCCACCCCCTGGTGCGCGATCATCTCGTCGATCTGCGTCCTGAGGGTGTCCAGCCGGTCCTTTAGGGGAAGAAGCGCCTCCATGACGGCACCGGGGGGCTCAGCCCCGCACGGCGCCCGGGCCGGGGCGGCGGGGGAAGCGGAAGGTCAGGAACACGGCGCTCAGTATAACGGAACCCCACGCCAGCACGTTGCCGTAGCGGGCGAAGGGGGGCCGTGGAAAACGCGGCCCGATGGACACGATGACGGCCGCCTCCCGGTCCAGGGCGGTCTTCATGTGGACGATGCCGTACGGGTCCACCATCCCCGAGATGCCCGTGTTGGCCGCCCGGACCACGTAGGCCCGGTTCTCCACCGCCCGGAACACGGCGTGGGCGAAGTGCTGCTCCGGAGCCGCCGAGCGCCCGAACCACGCGTCGTTCGTCACCGTGGCGAGAAACGCCGGGCGCGACCCGCCGGTGTCGTCGTTCATGCGGGCGCGCACGATGTTGGGGAAGGTCAGCTCGAAGCACACCGCGACCGCCGCGTCGCCGCGCGGCAGGGGCAGGCGGTAGGGCGGCGCGCCGGGGACCACGTTGCCGATGCCGTTCGTGAGGGAGCGCACGAAGAACAGGACCCGCTCGATCGGCACGTACTCGCCGAACGGCACCAGGTGGGCCTTCGCCGTGCGCCCGGCAACGCGGCCGTCCGGGTCGATCACGTACACCGCGTTCAGGACCGCCCCGGGCTTGTCGGGCGCGTCGGCCAGGCTGCCCACCATCAGGTGCGTGTGCAGCTCCCGGGCGAGCGCCGTCACCCGGCGCCGGAAGCCGGGGGAGCGGTCGAGCAGCAGGGGCGCCGACGCCTCGGGCCAGACCACCACCTCCGGCGGACCGTCCGGGCCTTCTGCCACTTGGCGGGTCAGACGCTCCAGGCGGGCCAGGGTCGCCGCGCGGAAGGACGGGTCCCACTTCACGTCCTGGGGGATGTTCGGCTGCACCAGGCCCACCCGCACGGGCCCCGCCGGGTCCGGGTGCTGCTGGCGCTCCAGGCTCATGGCGGCGATGCGCACCTGGCCGTAGGTGGCCACGGCGATGGGCACCAGGCCCAGCATCACCGCGTGGAACAGCCAGTACCCCTGGCGGTAGTTGCGGGCCCGGTCGAGCAGGGGCAGGAGCAGGGCGAACAGGCTCAGGTTGACCGTGGCCGCGAACCACGACACGGCGTACACGCCCCCGAGGTCGGCGATCTGGATGAGCCGGACCAGGGGGGTGAAGGCGTGCCCCAGGAGGTTCCACGGCATGCCGCCGAAGACGTGGGAGCGGGCGAACTCCAGGGCCACCCACAGGAGCGGCCCCCCGAGCAGGGGCGGGACGCCCTTCGCCCGCATGCGGTTCAGACCCCAGGCGAAGGCGCCGGTGTAGAGCCCCAGGTACACGGCCGGCAGGATCGCCACGGGCCACGCCGCGGCGTAGGGCAGGCCGCCGTACAGGTGGACCGTGTCGGCCACCCACGACATCCCGGTGAGGAACGCCGTGGCCCCCGCCAGCCAGCCCAGCAGGAACGCGCGTCCCGGCGGCTTGCCCTGGACCGCGGCCAGGAGCGGCACCAGGCACAGGGCCCCCGCCCAGGACAGGCCGAAGCCGGGCATGGCGAGGGCCGTGAGCAGCCCCGACAGGATGCACAGGCCGCCGTCGAGGAGCCCCCGGGGGGAGGGCCGGCGCAGGGCCATCACCGCTGCATGCCGGGGGGGGCGGGGCGCGCGGGGGCCGGCGCCGCGTGCACGTGGCCGCGCAGGTGGTGGTCCACGCCGTGGTAGCGCGCCAGGAACGCCCGGATCGCCCACCGCCCCTCGTCGTTCAGGGCCTGCACCCGCAAGGTGTGCTGCCAGGCCGAGAGGACGATGGGCGCCGGCAGCTTCGGGTTCGGCGCCACCACCACCAGGGGGTAGCCCGCCGCCAGCCGGGCCAGGCCCGCGGCCACCTCGGGGCAGTCCAGGCAGCGGTAGCCCAGGACCACGCCGCCGTGCTCCAGGTTGTGGATGAGGATCTCGTCCGGGACGGGCTTTTTGTGGATGCCCCACGGCGCCGTATAGGGGGTGTGGGGGCCGGAGGCGGGGGGCTCGCTCAGGTAGGGGGCATGCGGAAAGGCGGGCAGCGGGATGTGGTCGTGACCCTGGTCCGGGTAGACGGTTTCCACCGGGGCCGCCACGGGCGCGGCCGCGGGCGTGGGCGGCGGGGCCGCGGCGGGACGGGGCCCGGCCGCGCAGCCCCCGGCGGCCAGGGCCGCCAGGGCCAGCGCCACCGCGGCCCCAAGCGAGGCGCGGCGGCGGTCGGGACGGGGGGGCCTGAGCACGGAGGGCGGGGGGGACGGGCCGGGGGGGCGCCACATGGGGGCGCTTTTTAGCACGGGGGGGAGGGCCTGTAAAGCCGCGCGGGGGGCGCCCTTGGGGCCCGTCGCGGGGCTTGACACGCGGGAGCCCCGTCAATACCATGCCCGGGCCGATTTGTACGCACCGCCACGGAGGAGGAATCCGGGGTCGTTCGCCGGGGAGGCGGCCGCGCCCCGTTTTGGTAGGTGTCGGGCCCGTGGGGGGTCCGGACCGAGTGGATGCACAGCAGCAGCGTAGAGAGGATGGTCCCATGAAGGTGTGGAAGGTTTCGATTGCGACCCTGGCGGTTGCGTTTGCGATGTCGACCGTCGCCATGGCGGCCGAGCGGGACCCGATCCCGCCCCGCGCCCCGGCGACGGCCAAGGCCGACAAGAACCCGGTCCCGTCGACCCCGGAGTCGATCGCGACGGGCAAGGAGCTGTTCCAGGAGATCGGTTGCAACGGCTGCCACGGCGACAGCGGCACCGGTGACGGTCCCGCCTCCGCCGGCCTGGAGCCCAGCCCGCGCAACTTCACCAACTCGGCGTGGCAGGACGCCCGCGACGACGGCGAGCTGCGCTACACGATCTTCAACGGCTCCGAGGGCACGGCGATGATCGCCAACGAGGCGATGTTCGACGATCCCAACGACGTGTGGAACGTGATCAACTACATCCGGTCGCTCAAGAAGTAGGCGGACGGACGTTTCCGGCGGGCGCCCCCCGGGGCGCCCGGCCATCGATTGCAACGGCCCCCGCCCCAACGGGACGGGGGCCGTTGCTCTTTCGGGGAGGCGTAGAGTCCATCCCCGGCGCTACAATCACGGTACCGGAGAGTCGGGCCCGGTCTCCGCGCGGCCGGCCCGCAATGACGACGAACCCGGGAGACCGAAAGGGGGATGCGTATGAAGCTGTGGAACGTCACCACGCTCGCGTGCGCGGCGACGCTGATGACCGCCTCTGCGGTCATGGCGGCGGAGCGGGACCCCATCCCGCCCCGCGTGCCGGCAGCCGACATGGCCGCGGCCAAGGCCGACAAGAACCCGACCCCGGCCACGCCGGAGTCGATCGAGAAGGGCAAGGAGCTCTTCACCGAGCTCGGCTGCAACGGCTGCCACGGCGACGGCGGGATGGGCGACGGCCCGGCCGCCGCGGGTCTGGACCCCAGCCCCCGCAACTTCACCAACCCCAAGTGGCAGGACGTGCGCACGGACGGGGAGCTGAAGTACACGGATTTCAAGGGCTCCGAGGGCACCGCGATGATCGCCAACGAAGCCATGTACGACGATCCCAACGATGTGTGGGACGTCATCAACTACATCCGGTCTCTCAAGAAGTAGAAGTAGGTGACTGTGGAGGCGCCGTCGTTGCGCCGGCGGGCGTGGGGCCCGTTCCGGACGCGGGCGGCAAGGGGAGACGGGGCGCGCCCGGGAACGGAACCGCCCCGCCTCGCGAATGTACCGGATCCCGAAAGGGGGATGCATATGAAACTCTGGAAGGTGACGACGCTTGCGTGTGCGGCGGCGCTGGTGACGGCCTCGGTCGTCTCGGCCGCGGAGGTGGATCCACTGAAGCCGCGCGTGCCGCCGGCCGACATGGCCGCGGCCAAGGCCGACAAGAACCCGACCCCGATGAGCCCGGAGTCGATCGAGAAGGGCAAGGAGCTGTTCACCGGCGACCTCGGCTGCAACGGCTGCCACGGCGACGGCGGCACCGGCGACGGCCCCGCCTCGGCGGGCCTGGAGCCCAGCCCGCGCAACTTCACGAACGCGAAGTGGCAGGCCGCGCGCACCGACGGCGAGCTGAAGTACACCGACTTCAAGGGCTCGAACGGGCCGGACTTCAGCACGCCCACGGCGATGATCGCCAACGAGGCCATGTACGAGGACCCGAACGACGTCTGGGACGTCATCAACTACATCCGGTCGCTCAAGAAGTAGGGGGACCCGGAAGGTCCCGGCCGGCGTGACCGCCGGTCCGGTTTTCGGCGGCCCCCGCCCTCATGCAGGGCGGGGGCCGTTGTGCGTCCGGAGTTGGTAAAATAGACGATGTGGGGCGGGCCGGACCCGGCGTGGTGCCGGGGCCCGGATTCGCTGGTACCTCGGGGGGCTCGAAAGGGGGAAGGAAAAATGAACTGCTGGAAGGTCACGACACTCGCGTGCGCGGCCGTGCTGATGGTTGCCACGGCAGCCGTGGCTGCGGAACGCGATCCGATCGCGCCCCGGGCGCCGGCCTCGGCCAAGGCCGACAAGAACCCGGTTCCGTCCACGCCGGACTCCATCTCCACCGGCCAGGACCTCTACCAGGAGATCGGCTGCAACGGCTGCCACGGCGACGACGGGACCGGCGACGGCCCGGCCGCGGCCGGCCTGGAGCCCAGCCCGCGCAACTTCACCAACCCCAAGTGGCAGGAGGCGCGCACCGACGGCGAGTTGCGCTACACGATCTTCCACGGCTCGGAGGGCACGGCCATGATCGGCAACGAGGCCATGTTCGACGACCCGGACGACGTGTGGAACGTGATCAACTACATCCGGTCGCTCAAGAAGTAGGCGCCGGACGACGGCGCCCCGGGCCGCGGCCCCCGTCCCCCCAGGGGCGGGGGCCGTTTTTTTCGTCGTCCGTTTCGGGGACGGCGGGATGAATCCTCCGTCCGGCTCGCCCGTGGCCGTGGCCCCCGTCCGGCGGGACGGGGGCCGCCGCGCGTTTCGGGGGCTCCGTGCGGGGGGCGTCCGGGGTGTTGCTATAATTGCGCGGTCGGTGGAGGGTCGGATTATGGGATGGTGCACGGGACGCTGCACGCATACGAGCCGCGCATTCATGGCACACCGCACGGCACGCCCAAGGGCGCGCCGCGCCGGCGCCGGGTGACGCCCGGGCGCCGGGTGAGCCTGCGGCACGCCGCCCTCGCGGGCCTGCTGGCCACCGCCTGGGTCCTCCTCCCCCCGCCGTTCCCGGCGATTGCCCAGGAGGCCCCCGCGCCGGACGAGGGCATCCTTCCCCCGCTGCTGCCGCCACCCGCGCCGGAGGCCGAGGCCCCCGCCCCGGAAACCACCACCGAGACGGCCCCCACGCCCACCACCGGGACCACCCCGGCCGAATCCCCGGCCCCGGCCACCCCGGAGGCGGCCCCCGAGACCGTGGCCCCGGCCGCCGAGACGGCCCCCGAAGCGGCTCCCACTACGACCGAGGCCCCCGCCACGCCCGCCGAGGACACCCAGACCACCGAGACCACGCCGCCCGTCGAGGCCGAATCACCCACCCCGGTCGAGGCGCCGACCGCCGAAGTGCCCGCGCCCGCCCCCGCGTCACCCCCGGCCGAGGCCGCGGAGGCGGCCCCGCCGGCCCCGGCGCCGGAAGCCGCCGCCAAGCCGACGCCCAAGCCGGCCACCAAAGCTGCGCCCGCGCCGGAGGCGTTCACCGAGGGGCCGCCGGTCCCGAAGAAAAACTGGAGCAAGGTCAAGAACCCCGTGGCCACCACCCAGGAATCCATCACCCGCGGGCGCGCGCTTTACACCGGCAAGGGCCTGTGCAACATCTGCCACGGCGACAAGGGGGACGGCTTCGGGCCCGTGCGCGGGCAGTTCAACCCGCTTCCCAACGCCTTCTTCGACCCCGCCTGGCAGAAGTCCATGAACGACGGCGAGCTGATGGGCGTCCTGCAGGACGGCAAGTACGGCACCGGCATGATCCGCGTCGTGCCGGATTTCCTGAGCGAATCGGAGGGGTGGGACGTGATCAACTACATCCGCACCTTGAAGGGCAAGACCACCGAGGCCTACGAGCGCGCGCGGGCGGGGGGCGGCCCCGCGCCGCCCAAGACCGGCGCGTCCGGGGATCAGGGCTCGGCGGCAAAGCCGGACGAGGCGGCCCCCGCCGGGACGGAGCCCGCCGGGGAGGCGACGCCGTGAGGCCGGGACGG
>CAZGRJ010000098.1:0-1140 GCA_964528115.1 uncultured Nitrospirales bacterium | reverse complement strand
CGGCCCCCGCCGGGACGGAGCCCGCCGGGGAGGCGACGCCGTGAGGCCGGGACGGCTCCTGCTCGCGGCGGCGGCCGGCGCCCTGCTCCTCGTGACGGCGGCGCGGGCGGCGGAGCGCGACCCGATCCCGCCCCGGGTCCCGGCCGGTCAGCTCGAGGCGGCGCGGGCCCTCAAGAACCCGGTGCCGGCGACCCCCGAGTCCATCGCCCGGGGCTCGGCCGTCTACCACGGCGTGGGGTCGTGCAACGTCTGCCACGGGGAGATGGGCGATGGCGAAGGGATCGGCGCCTCGGGCCTCGACCCGTCCCCGCGCAACTTCACCAACCCCAAGTGGCAGAAGGCCCGCACCGACGGCGAGCTGATGTGGGTGCTGCGCCACGGCAGCCCCGGCACGGCCATGATCACGGTGGTCCCGGGCCTCATCTCCGAGGCCGACGGGTGGGACGTGATCAACTTCCTACGAACGTTTGGCGGTTCCCGCGGCTGAGCCGCTCGCGCTCCGGAACAGGCGCCTGAGGAGCCCCCTCCGCCCGACCGGCAGGCGCCCCTTCAGCTTGGGGTCCAGGGCGTCGCGCAGGGCCTCCCCCAGCAGGTTGTAGGCGAGCACGGTCGCGAAGATCGCGCACCCCGGGAAGACCGCCAGCCACCACGCGAAGGTGTGGCCCCGGGCCTCGTTCAGGATCGAGCCCCAGGTCACCACGTCGGCGGGCACGCCGATCCCCAGGAACGACAGGCCCGACTCCACCAGGATCGCCCCCGCGATGCCGAACACCACCGCCACGATGATGGGCGACATGGCGTTGGGCAGCATGTGGCGGAACATGATGCGCAGCGGGTGCGCCCCCAGGGCCTCGGCGGCGGTGACGTACTCGATCGTGCGCGCGGTCATGAACTCGTTGCGGGTGAAGCGTGCGATGCCCACCCAGCCGGTCAGGCCGATCACGGCCATGATGTAGAAGATGCTGGGCTCCGCCACGAAGGCCGAGACCGTGATGATCAGGAAGAACGTCGGGATCGCCAGCATGATCTCGAACAGGCGGTTGACGGCGAGGTCCGTGATCCCCCCGAAGAACCCCGCCACCGCCCCCAGGAAGACCCCGATGATCGTGGCGATGCCCACCGCCACGATGCCGATGGTCA
>CAZGRJ010000097.1:0-9201 GCA_964528115.1 uncultured Nitrospirales bacterium | reverse complement strand
GGGCGTTCAGCCGGGCGTTTCGCTGGGCGTTTAGCTGTTTCTGGGGGGCGGGGACACGGCGGCCAGCAGGCTGGCGTTGTGGGGGTGGGCCTCCAGGGCCTTCAGGAGGGCGGCCATGGCCTCGGGGGGGCGGCGCTCGGAGAGGGTCCGGCGGATCATGCCGAGGCGGCGGGCGGTCTCCTCCCCGACCAGTTCGTCCTCGCGCCGGGTGCCGCTCAGGGAGATGTCGATGGCGGGGTAGAGGCGCTGCTCGGCCATGCGCCGGTCGAGCACGAGCTCGCTGTTGCCGGTGCCCTTGAACTCCTCGTAGATCAGGTCGTCCATGCGGCTGCCGGTGTCGATGAGGGCCGTGGCGATGATGGTCACCGAGCCGCCCCCCTCAATGTTGCGGGCCAGGCCGAAGAACCGCCGGGGCACCTCCAGGGCGCCCGCGTCCACGCCGCCCGACATGGTCCGCCCGCCCCGCGAGCCCAGGTTGAAGGCGCGCCCCATGCGCGTGATGCTGTCCACCAGCACCACCACGTCGTGGCCGCACTCCAGCTCCACCCGCACGTGGGCCAAGGTCAGCTCGGCCAGGGCAACGTGCTCGCGCGGGCTCTGGTCGTTGGAGCTGGAGAGCACCTCGGCGTCCACGGCGCGGCGGAACATGGTCACCTCCTCCGGGCGCTCGTCGATGAGGAGGACGATGATGCGGGCCTCCGGGTCGCCCGCCCGGATCCCCAGGGCGATCTTCTTGATCAGCTCGGTCTTGCCGGCCTTGGGGGGCGAGGCGATGAGGCCGCGGCTGCCCTTGCCGAGGGGCGCCACCAGGTCCACGACCCGCATGGCCTTGTCGCCCGATGCCCCCAGGTCGAAGCGCTCGTTCGGGCTGATGGCGACGAGGTCCTTGAACGGCGTGCGGCGCCGGTAGTCCTGGGGCGCCAGGCCGCACACCGCCTGCACGTCCACGAGCTCGGGCGGGCGCCCGCCCCCACCGCCGCGCACGGGGCCCCGCACCCGCGCCCCCTCCACCAGGGCGAAACGCTGCGTCAGGGGGCGCGGCACCACCGGGTCGGACGGGTCCGGCCGGAAGGAGCGCGCCGGATCGCGCAGGACCGCCCCGCCCTTCTTGGTGGTTTCCAGGATGCCTTCGACGGTGTCCGCCATCTCCCCAAACGCCCCCGGGACGGTATGCCGCCGGGCCCGCCGCGTCAAGCATTGCGCGCCCCGGCGGGGCTAGAACGCCACGGAGAGCTGGGCCCCGACGTGGCGGACGTGCGTATAGAAGCCGCCCCCGTCGGTCTCGGCCAGGCCCTGGGAGAAGCGCCCGCGCAGGTACTCGACCGTCAGCCCGATCCGGTCCACCGGCCGCCAGGTCACGGCCACCCCGGCCTGGAGCGCGGGGGCGTCCTCCAGCTCGTGGCTGCCCTCCACGCGCAGGGCCAGCTCGGCGTCGTCGCGGCAGTAGCAGACCGCCTCCACGTTCCAGGCCACCGGCCGGTCCCGGTCGGGCGCCAGCTCGCGGAACGCGGCCGCGGCCCCCAGGCCCTCGACGGTGAGCTGGAACCGCCCGGCGTTCGCCCGGGCGTACCCGGTCCAGCCCGGCACCTTGCGGGCGTAACGATTGCCCGGGAGCTCCAGGTCGCGGGCGTCCCCCAGGTCCGAGACCGCCCCCACGCCGAACGCCACGTCCCCGTCGGGCCACAGCTCGAAGGAAAAGGCCGCGTCCCATGGGCCGTCGTGGCCGTCGTCCTCCCTCGCCCGGCCCTTGTAGGCCACGGCCTCCAGGTCGTGGACCCCGGCGATCTCGCGTGAGATGCTCACGCCCGGGGCCCGGATCTCGCCGAACTCGATCAGGCCGCCGCTCACGAAGTGGCTGAAAAAGACCCCGAACGGCAGGTACATGCGCCCGGCGGAGAGCTCCCAGACGCCCGCCTCCACCGACGCGGTCGCCTCGTCGACCGAGACGGCCTCCTCGGAGTCGTACTCGAACAGCGCCTCGGCCTTCGCGTCCTCCACGGGCGTGGCCGTGAGACCCAGCTGCACGGTGCCGGTGCGGTCGGTCTCGGCGGCGGATGCGCCCGGGGCGAAGCGGCGCTCCCGGGCGACCTCGAACTCGCCCAGGAGGGAGGCCCGCAGCCACGGCGCCAGGACGTGCTCCTGGCCCGCCTCGCGCTGCTCCTCGCGGGTCTGGTAGAGGCGGGCCGAATCGTCTGCGGCAATGGCTTTGAGGGGAGCCGCCAGCGTCAGAAGGGCGACCAGCGCCGCGCATGGGGCCCACCGTTTCATCCGGACCGGGGCGGCCGGGGGGCGTGGGCGGCGCCCCCCGGCCGTGGACGCCGCGGGGGAGGACAGGGAGATTCCCGCCGGGCGGCCCGGTCGCGGCCTTACGGGGTCGTGACGCTCACCAGCTCGTTGCGGACGCCGTCCTCCACCTCCAGGATCAGGCCCACACCCGGGGCGTAGTACTTGTCCGCCGTCACGTCGGGCTCCAGGGGCGTGAACTCGCGGGTCACGACGCAATCGCCGTCGCAGGCGGCCGCCGGGACGGTTTCGGAATCCGTGGTGGCGGTCACCTCCGCCAGGTCCTCCGCGTCGCCCAGCCTGTACTCCTGGCGGTACACCCGCCCCACCTCGGGGGCGGCGAACATCAGGACGCCCGGGAGGGCGTCGTCCACGCCCGCCCGCCAGCTGCCCTCCACGCTCACGACCTCGCCGTCCTCGAGCTCCTGGGAGGCCTCGCCGAAGTACCAGACGTTCCCGGCCCCGTCCTGGGCCAGGAAGTCGCGGGTGTCCTCGGTCGCCTCCCCGTCCGCGAAGACGACGTCGTGCACCACCGCGCACGGGACCCCCAGGATCTCCTTGACCTCGTCCGTGACCTCCACGGTGTTCGTCTCGCCGCCGCCCTCGTAAGTCCAGACGGTGCCGGGGACGAGGGGCATGTAGGGGTTCGCGGCGACCGCGCCGCCGATGTCCGCCGGATCGACGAAGTCGGCGGGGTCGAAGGCGGGGTCGTAGGGCGCCTCGCCCAACAGGTCGCAGGCGTCGCGGCGGGCGTCGAGCTGGTCGCGGCATTCGTCCTGCGCCTCCCCGAGCGCCCCGGCGGCCTCCACCACGCACGACCGGCGCTCGTCCCGGTCGGCCGTGTTGTCGCAGTTGCCGACGGCGATCCAGTAGTCGTCCAGCGCCCCGTGCCGGCACGCCGTGGCCGCCGCCCGCGCGGTGCCCGAGCAGGCGTCGGCGTGACCCCCGCCCTTGCCGCGCCCGTGGGCAACGGCGTCCGGGACGCCCCAGGCGGGGCCGAGCAGCATGATAACAGCGAGGAAAAGCACGGGGTTGGCCCCGCTTGTGCGGGCTCGGGCGGCGTTCGTGGGCATGGCGCGTCCTCCGGTTGGCTGGCGGGTGGTCGGTTCTCCCCCCCACCTCCACGCTACCGGGCCCCCATGAAGCCCGGCCGTCCGGAACGTTGCCATTCGGCAACCCGGGGCCTATGGGCCTCGTCGAGTGCTTACAATGGGCCGAGGGAGGGCCTGCATGCGCGTGCTCCTCATCGAGGACGACGGCGAGGCGGCGGCCTACCTGGTGAAGGGCCTCACCGAGAGCGGCCACGTCGTGGACCATGCGGAATCCGGCGAGGACGGCCTGCAGATGGCGCTCGCCGTCCGCTACGACGCCCTGGTGGTGGACCGGATGCTGCCTGGCCGCGACGGCCTGTCGGTCATCGGCATGCTGCGCGCCGGGGGCGACCGGACGCCCGCCCTGGTGCTTTCGGCCCTGGGGGAGGTGGATGACCGGGTGGCGGGCCTGCGTGCCGGGGGCGATGACTACGTGGTCAAGCCCTACGCCTTCCGCGAGCTGCTCGCCCGCCTGGAGGCCCTGGTGCGGCGCGGCCGGCCGGAGCCGGCCCGGTCCCGGCTCGAGGTCGCCGACCTGGTCCTGGACCTGGAGACCCACGCCGTCACCCGCGCCGGGCGCCGCATCCAGCTCCAGCCGCGGGAGTACCACCTGCTCGAGTACCTGATGCGCCACCACGATCACGTGGTCACCCGCACCATGCTCCTCGAGCAGGTGTGGGACTACCACTTCGACCCCCAGACCAACGTGGTGGACGTCCACGTCAGCCGCCTGCGCGCCAAGATCGACAAGGATTTCGACCGGCCCCTGCTGCACACGGTGCGGGGCGCGGGGTACAAGCTCAGTGCCCGTCCGTGACCTGCCGCGCCTGCTGCGCACCAGCGCGGTGCGCCTCGCCCTTCGCTACGCGGTGCTCTACGCCGTCCTCGCGGGGGCGGGGCTGTTCGCCGCCCAGTGGTTCACCGCCCGCTACGTGGACGCCCAGCTTTCCGCCGGCCTGCGTGAGGATTTCCAAATCCTGGTGGATCGGTACGACTCCGCCGGAACGGGCGCGCTGGCCTCCCTCCTCGCCGCCCGCGCCGCGTCCGCCCCCGACGGCGGCCGTTACTACCTCCTGGTGGACAAGGACGGCCGCAAGGTCGCCGGCAACCTGCGTGAGTGGCCCCCGGTGGAGGACGACACGATCCCCCTGGACGGCCAGGTCCACGCCGTCTGGCTGGACGACGTCGCCATTCCCCCCGAGGCCGGCGTGGAGGACGACGCCTACTGGCCCGTGATCGCCACGCGCCTGCCCGACGGCTCGCGCCTGGTGGCGGCCCGCAGCGTGAGGGAGGCCGACCAGCTCCAGCTTTACGGCCAGACGGCGGCGTGGTCGTCGCTGGCGGTGATCGTGGTCCTGGCCCTCGCCATGGGCCTGTTCATGGGGCGGACCATCCTGAAGCGCATCGACGCCATCACGGCCACCGCGGGGGAGATCATGGCCGGTGACCTGTCGCGCCGCATGCCCGTGAGGGCCGACGGGGACGAGTTCGACGCCCTGTCCGAGCGCCTGAACCGCATGCTCGAGCGCATCGCCCAGCTCATGGCCGGCATGCGCGAGGTGACCGACAACGTCGCCCACGACCTGCGCAGCCCCCTCACGCGCCTGCGCAACCGCCTGGAGGTCACCCTGCTGCACCGGCGCGACGAGGCCGAGTACCGGCGGGCCATGGAGGAGGCGATCCGCGACGCGGACGGGCTCATGGGCACGTTCAACGCCATATTGCAGTCCTCCCAGGCGGCCTCCGGCACGGTCCGGGCCGAGATGGCGCCCGTGGACCTCTCCGCCCTCGTGACGCGCCTGGGCGAGCTGTACGGCCCCACCGCGGAGGACCGCGACCTGGGCCTGACCGTGGACGCCCCGGACGGGGTCACCGTCACCGGCAACCGCGACCTGCTCGCCCAGGCGGTCGGCAACCTGCTGGACAACGCCATCAAGTACACGCCCACCGGGGGCCGCATCCGCCTGGCGGTGGAGCGGGGCCCGGACGGCACCTCCCTGGCCGTGGCCGACACGGGCCCCGGCATCCCGGCCGCCGACCGGGGCCGGGTGACCGAGCGATTCGTCCGCCTGGGGGCTGCCCGCGGCACCGAGGGCAACGGCCTGGGCCTGGCCCTGGTGGACGCCATCGCCCGCCAGCACGGCGCCCGCCTGGCCCTGGACGACAACCACCCCGGACTCGTCGCCCGCATCACCTTTCCGGCCGCCTGATTCCTCCGCGGTTCCGGCGGCTTGCGGGGCGCAGGATATCCGCCCGTCATAGTCAGGATTGCGGTGCTAGTGTTGGAATTGGGCGCTCGCACCGATGCGAGAAGCGAGATGGTCTGGGCGACGACATCCACGGAGGGGGCACGGCACCGCGGCCGGGGCACCCCCCGGACGCGCCGGGCCGGCCCCCGGGACCCGGCGGGGCTTTCCCCCCTGGCCCTGGCGGTGACGTTTGTCTTCGCCCTCGCCCTGCCGCTGGTCGGATGCGCCGCCGCGCCCGCCCCCGCGCCCCTGGCCGAGCGTCCCGCGCCACCCGATCCCGAGCACCTCTTGCGCGACGTCCACGCCCAGCTCCAGGCCGCCCGCGGCGCCGAGGTGGCCTTCCTGCTGCGCTACCCGCTGGAGGGCCTCGCCGACGCCCAGCGTTTCGTGGACAGCGCCCACGCCGCCGTGGGCCGGGCCCGGGTCGCCGTGGCGCGCTTGGGCGCGCTGGCCCCCGCCGACGGCCGCCCCCACGGGTGCTGCGGCGAGCTGGACGCCGCCCTGGCCCGCTACGACATCGCCGTGGGCAACCTGGCCCTCCTGGCGGGCCGGAAGGGCAGCCCGGACTCGGGCCTGCGCCACGAGGCCCACCGCACCCTGGCCACCCTGGACCGCTACCTGGTCCGCCTGGAGCGGGCCGAGGACGGCGATTCCCCGCCCACCGCGCGGGCCGCCGCGATCCACAGCCTGCGCGCCGACGTGGCCGCCATCCAGGGCTACGAGGCCGACTACCACCGGCTGGACGACATCCACCAGATCGCCTCCATCGGCGACCGGATCGTCAGCCAGCGCGCCTTCCTGGAAACGAGCCCCCTGGACGCGCAGGAACGCGCGCGGGTGGACGTCCACGTGCAGATCTACCTGATCTACCTGGAGCGCGTGGCCGTCACGGACGTGGAGATCTACCGCGTCCGGCGCGACCTCTTCCACACCGCCGGCCGCATCCAGGCCCTGGTGCGCCGCTACCTGGCGGGCGACAGCGCCCCGCCCCTGCCCGCCGGCCGCATCATCTAAGGGGCCCCCCGGGCTCCGGGCGCCAGGTCGACGCCCATTTGCGCGACGCCCGGAGGCGCCCTCACCATGAACCCATGGTGACCCTCGAGACGCTACCCTTCGACAACCGCTACGCCCGCCTGTCGGCGGACTTCTTCGCCCGGGTGGCGCCGACCCCGTTCGAGCGGCCCCACCTCGTCGCCGCGAACCCCGACGCCGCCGCCCTGATCGGCCTGGACCCCGCCGAGCTGGCCCGGCCCGAGTTCGCCCCATACTTCTCCGGCGGCCTGAACCTCCCCGGCTCCGACCCCATCGCCATGCTCTACGCCGGGCACCAGTTCGGCACCTGGGTGCCCCAGCTGGGCGACGGCCGCGCCCTGCTCCTGGGCGAGGTAATCGGCCCCGACGGCACCCGCTGGGACCTGCACCTCAAGGGCGCCGGGAAGACCCCCTTCTCCCGCGACGGCGACGGCCGCGCCGTCCTGCGCTCCACGGTCCGCGAGTATCTCTGCTCCGAGGCCATGCAGGGCTTAAGCATCCCCACCACCCGCGCCCTGTGCATCGTCGGCAGCGACGAGCCGGTGCGGCGCGAGCGCGTCGAGACCGCCGCCATGATGGTGCGCCTGTCGCCCAGCCACGTGCGCTTCGGCACCTTCCAGGTGTTCGCGGCCCGAAAGCAGTTCGACCACCTCAAGACCCTCGCCGACCACGTGATCGCCGCGCACTTCCCCGAGCTTGCCGGCGCGCCCGACGCCTATCCCCGCCTGCTCGCGGAGATCGCCGCCCGTACCGGCCGCCTGGTGGCCCGCTGGCAGACGGACGGCTTCGTCCACGGCGTCCTGAACAGCGACAACATGAGCGTCCTGGGCGTGACCATCGACTACGGCCCGTTCGCCTTCATCGACGCCTACCGGCACGACTACGTGCGCAACCACACCGACCACACGGGCTTCTACGCCTACGGCCGCCAGCCCGACATCGGCCGGTTCAACGTCTACCTCCTCGCCCACGCCCTCATGCCGCTCATGGACGAGCCCGGCGCCGAGGCCGGTTTTGGCGCCTACGCCCCGGCCTACAACGCCGCCTACGACGCCCGCATGCGCGAGAAGCTGGGCCTGACCACGGCGGACCCGGACGACCCGGCCCTGGTATCGGACCTCTTCGCCCTCATGGACCGGGGCGGCGCCGACTTCCCCGCCTTCTTCCGGGCCCTGTCGTCGTTCCGCCCCGAGGTCTCCGAGACCGTCCCGCCCGCGTGCTTCGGTTTGCTGGCCGAGCCCGCGAAGCGCCCCGCGCACGAGTGGTTCGCCCGCTACGCCGCCCGTCTGCGCTCGGAGGGCGCCGACCCGGCCGATCGCGCCGCCGCCATGGACCGGGTGAACCCGCTCTACGTCCTGCGCACCCACCTCGCCCAGGCCGCCGTGACCCGGGCCGAGGCGGGCGACTTTTCCGAGATCGAGCGCCTGCGCGCCCTGCTCGCGGACCCGTACACGCCGCGCGACGGCTACGCCGCCTACGCCGCCCCGCCGCCGGAGGGCGCCGCGGCGCCCATGCTCAGCTGCTCGTCCTGACGTTCGCCATGAGCGCCCCGCGGGCTACAATGCCCCAGTCTGCCCAAGCCGGGGTGTCATGTTCCGCCGACTGCGTCGTCTTCTCCCCCATCCACGCCGCCTCCGCGAGAGCCGCTGGCTCCGCTGGCTGGGCCCGCGCCTGCACCACCCCGCCCTGTGGCACTGGCGGCCGCACGAGGTGGCCCTGGGCACGGCCCTGGGGGTGTTCTTCAGCCTGTCGCTCCCCGTCGCCCACATGGCCGCCGGGGGCATCGCGGCCGTGGCGTTGCGCGCCAACGTGGTCGCGGCGGTGGCCTCCACCTGGGTGGTCAACCCGGTGACGATGGGCCCGATCTACTACGGCGCCTACCGGATCGGCGGCTACGTGGTCGGCCCCACCCACGCCGACCCGATCGTGACGCCTCCCCCGGACCCGCTCGTGTCCCCGCCCGACGCCGGTACGGCCGACGTTGCGCCCGCCGAGCACCACCTGCGCAGCCGCCTGGCCCAGTACGGCAAGCCGCTCCTGGCCGGCATGGCGATCATGGCGACGGTCGCCGCCCTGGTGAGCTACGCCGTCACCCGCGTCGTCTGGTGGGTGTTCGTTTGGATCAAGGTCACCCGCGAGCGGCGCGGGTTCTGACTCGCCGGGCTCAGCCGCCGGCCAGGCGCTTCAACACAAACGGCAGCGCCGTGAGCGCCGCGCCGACGAGGACCATCAGGTACACGTTCGGCACGAAGTAGGGAAACGCGCACAGCGCGACGCCCGTGAGCAGCGCCACCGGGTCCCGCTGCCGCTTGGCGTAGGCGAAGAAGCCCATCCCGAACGCCCCGAAGAGCATTCCCCACATCAGGGTCGAGGTCTGATCCATCGTTCCCGTCCGTTTCGCGTGTGAAACATGGGGCCGGGGCGCGGGGCCGGCCGACGGGAGGACTTATCGGACGGTTCGGCACATGTCCACAATTTTACGGGTTGTCAATTATGAACTCATCCAAGCGCCGGTACTCCGGTGTCCCAGTGGCGGCCTTCCAAAC
>CAZGRJ010000096.1:0-9373 GCA_964528115.1 uncultured Nitrospirales bacterium | reverse complement strand
ATCTTCTGGCCGTGCTCGTCGGTGCCGGTGAGGAAGAATACGTCGTGGCCCGTCATGCGCTTGTAGCGCGCCAGGACGTCGGCGGCGATCACCGTGTAGGCGTGCCCGATGTGGGGCACGTCGTTGACGTAGAAGATGGGGGTGGTGACGAAGAACGACGGGCGCATGGAGGGCTCGCGGGGCCGCCTTATGCGGCGCGGGGGCTCACGAGATGGAGACGAGCTCCGCCCGCGCCGCGTCCTCCTGCGCCTCCCCGTAGGCGAGGCAGCACATCAGCTTGCCGCACGCGCCGGTGAGCTTGGCGGGGGCGATGCCGGGGGCGGCCTTGCGGGCCTGGCGCGAGGTGACCGCCATGGGGCGCGCGAGGAACGTGGCGCAGCACAGCTCGCGCCCGCACGGGCCGAAGCCGCCGATGCGCCGGGCCTCCTCGCGGGGCGGGATCTGGCGCATGAGGACGTGGCAGTGGAAGCGGTGCCCCATGTCCTTGACCAGCTGGCGGAAGTCCACCCGCTGCTCGGCGGTGAAGGAGCAGGTGAGGTGCTTCTCCGCGAGGGACCCCTCCATGTCCGTGACCTTCATGTCGAGGCCCAGGGCCTCGGCGCGCTCGCGGCAATAGGCCAGGGCCTCGTCCTCGCGCCGGCGCAGGGCGTCCACCTTGGACAAATCGTCCGCGTCCGCCACCCGGCCGATCGCGGCCCGGGGGCGCTGGCAGCAGCGCAGGGCCTCGGGCGTCACCCGCGCGGGCGAGGCGGCGACGCCGTAGGTGGGGCCGTGCTCGCCCTCCACGATGACGGTGGCGCCCGCGTCCACGGCGACGTCGTCCGGCACCGCGTAGGGGACCGCCTGGCCCCGGTCGCGCACCCGCACGGAGAGGACCTTCATGGGGCCTCCGAGACGTTCGCGCGGGGCGGTGGGGCGGTGGCGAGGGTCACGAGCAGGGCCTCGATGGCGGTGGGGCGGTTGGCATTGCGCTCCAGGCGCTCCTCCGCCTCCTGGGCGAGGAGCAGGAATTCGGCCAGGGTCGCGGGCGAAAACCGGGCCCCCCAACGGGCGGCGTCACTTTTCGACTCCGGCGGCACGCCGGCGGCAAGGGCTTCGGACACCCACGAGCGGGCCCAGTGCAGGAAGCGCCGGGTGCGCTCGGGGTCGCGGCCCCAGGCCTCGGCCGCGGCGAAAATCCTTGTGGGTGAGTGTAGTGCCGCGGGCTGCAAAACGCCAACCGCCTCGGCGTACTCGGCGGCCAGCTCGGCGGGGCTCGGCCCGGCCGCCAGGGCCGCCCCCGGCGCGCCGTCGGCGAGGCGCGCGGCGAGGTTGAGGTGCTCCGGGGAGACGCCGTGGCCGGTCAGGACCCGCCGGGTCTCGTCCTCCGACAGGCGCCCGAAGCGCACCGCCTGGCAGCGCGAGCGGATCGTGGCGAGGACGGCCTCGGGCCGGGCCGTCACCAGAATGAACGTCCAGCCGGGCGGGGGCTCCTCCAACGTCTTCAAGAGGGTGTTGGCGGTGGCGGCGTTCATGGCGTCGGCCGGTTCCACCAGGGCGACGCCGGGGCGGACGCCGGACTCCACGAGGTCCTTGAGGGCGCGGACCTGCTCCACCTTGATCCAGGCGCCGTCGGGCACGAGGGTCATGAGGTCGTAGGCGTTGCCGTGGGCGATCCGGCCGCAGGCCGCGCAGGTGCCGCAGGGGCGATGGTCCGCGTCCGTGCAGAGCAGGGCTTCGGCCAGGCGGCGGGCGGCGGTGCCCTTGCCGACCCCGGCCGGGCCGTGGAACAGGAGGGCGTGGGGCAGGCGCCCGGCGGCGAGGGCGGCGGTGAGGATGCGGCGCGGCCCGGCGTGGCCCAGGAGGGGGGCGAAGGTGTCGGCGTAGGGGCCCGCCGACGGCAAAGGTGCGGACGCGGCGGTCATGGCTTGCCTCCGGCGGCGAGGGCGGCCACGCCGAGGCGTTTTGCGACGATGGCGCACACGCACGCATAGACCTCGTCTTGCGTGCCGGTGCCGTCCACCACCGCGATGCGATCGGGCTCCGCCTTTGCCAGTGCGAGATAGCCCTTCCGAACGCGCCGGTGGAACTCGACGTCCTCACGATCCAGCCGGTTCGCGTTGCCCCGGAGACGGGCCCGGGCGAGTCCTAGTTCCACCGGCACGTCCATCAGTAGGGTCAGGTCGGGCACCAGGTCGTTCGCCCATATTAGGAGCGACTTGAGCTTCCGCATCGGCAGCTTCCGGCCGTACCCCTGGTAGGCGAGGGTGGCGTCGTTGAAGCGGTCGCACACCACCCAGGCGTCTCGGTCCAGCGCGGGGCGAATGTGGTGCGACACGTGATCCGTGCGAGCGGCGAGGTAGAGGAAGAGCTCGGTCTTGGCGCCCATGTCCCTTTCGAGCACCTGCTTCCGGGCCCATTCGGCCAGCCGAGTGCCTCCGGGCTCGCGGGTACGCACGACCTCGTAGCCCGTGCGCTCCAGGGCGTCGGCGAGCAGGTCGGTCTGGGTGGACTTGCCGGAGCCCTCGATGCCCTCGAGGGTGATGAAGCGGCCGGAGGAGGCGCCGGGCCGGGGGGACGCCACGGCCGCCTCAGCCCTTGAGGCGCACCAGGTGGTCCCCCGGGGTGGTGAGGAACTGCTGGCAGGTGAAGACGACCACCTGCCGGCGCCGGGCGGTCTCGCGCAGGGTGTCGTAGAGCAGGGTGCGGCGCTCGGGGTCGAGCGACAGGAAGGGCTCGTCGAGCAGCATGGGGAAGCGGCCGGAGGGGTCCAGGACCTCCACCATGGCGAGGTACTGGGCCAGGTAGATCAGGTCCACCATGCCGGCGCCGGGGCGGCCCAGGTTCGCCACGCCGTCGCGCTCGGTGTGGAGGGTGGGGCGGTAGCTGCCGTTGACCGACAGGCCCGTGAACTCGCCGCCGGTGAAGCGGGCGAGGTACTCGCCGGCGCGCTCGCAGTACTGGTCCTTGCGCTTGTCGAGGGCCTCGCGCAGGGGCGGATCGGCCTCCAGGTGGGGCTCGATGGAGAGGTCCACCTCGGGCTCCGGCTCGACCTCGTCGTCCTCCCGGCCCAGGACCTCCACCAGGGCCTCGTGCTCGGCCCGCGCCGCGTCGGCGTCGGCGCCGCACACCTGGAGGCGCGCCAGGGCGTCGTCCAGCTCCGCGATGCGGGCCTGGAGCCGGCCCAGCTCGGCCTCCAGGGCCTCGAACCCGGCGCCGTCCAGAAGCTCCCCCTCGCGCTCGCGCAGGCGCTCCAGGCGCGTGGCCAGCGCCGCGTGGCGCGCGCGCTGGTGCAGGAAGGCCTCCACCGACGGCAGCCCGGCCGCCCGGATCCGGTCCAGCATGGCCTCGTGGCTGGCGAGCAGGCCCGCCTCCATGTTGCGGGCGGTCTCGCGCTGGGCCTCGATCTGCTGGCGCAGGGCGGCGCGCTGCTGGCGCGAGGCCGACACCCGGTAGGCGAGCACGCCCACCATGACGGCGGCCCCGGAGAAGGCGGCGTAGGTGGCCGGGTGCCAGCCGACGAAGGCGTGGGCCGTGACCCCCGCGCCCGTGAGCAGGGCCCCGGCGTAGAGGGTCCACTGCCGCAGGGGGCGCACGGGGCGCAGCTGGTCCAGCGCGTCGATCAGGTCCGCGGTGTCGGCCTCGATGGCGCGCTGCTGGTCGCGCACGGCCCGGAGGTCGCGCTCGAAGGCGCGGGCCCCGTCCTCGACCTCGGGCGGAAGGGCGGCGGCGGCCTCCATTTCTTCCGCCTCGCGCTGGGTGGCGATGCGCTCGTGGGCCAGGTCGCGCACGCCCTCCAGGCGGCCCCGGATGAGCGCGGCGCGGTCGTAGGCGGCGGCCATCTCCAGCTCCATGTCGGCCGCCTGCCGGGCCGCCGCCTCCACCCGGGCCAGGGCCTCCAGGCGGCGCTCGGCGGCGGCGCGCTCCACGGTGACGCCCGCGGGCACCAGGTCCAGGCCGGTGCCCCCCGGGGCGGCGCGGGGGTCGTCGGCGGGCAGGACCTCGCGGCCGGGGCCCGGGACGGCGATACGGTGCTGTCCCGGACGCAGGCGCGCGGAGGGCAGCCAGGCGGTGCCTCCCAGGCAGGCCGACCAGAGGGACGGCTCGCCGTCCTCCTGGGGGTCCACCGGGCCGCGGCCGGACCCCTCCGGTTCCTCGGGCACGAAGCCCTCGCCGGCGCGGTGCCGGGCCAGGCGCTCGGAGGGCTCGGAGAACTGCCGGGCCAGGCAGTAGGTGGCGCCGTCGTCGCCCTGGAAGGTCAGGGCCGCGCGGCCCCAGGTCTGGACGTCGTCCGTGCCCGCCAGGCGCCGGTCGCGCACCAGGAGCTGGCGCAGGACCTGCCACAGGGTGGATTTGCCGGACTGGTTGCCGCCCCAGACCGTGTTCAGTCCGGGTTTGAGCGGGATGCGCGTAAATCCGGTGAAGTGCCGGATGCCGCTGACCGCGAGCTCGATGAGCGTCATGAGGCGTTCGCTGCAGGCCGGCCGGGGGCGGGGGAGGTATAGATGCCCGGCGGCGGGGCCATACCATAGACAATAACCGGTCTCCCGGCAAGCGGGCGACCTTGTGGCGGGCCCGCCCCGGCCGGTATCATGGGCCGGCCGCTGTCCTCGCGCGGGCCGAACGGCCCCACCAACCCGGTTCCCAAAGCCCCGAAGTCCATCCGGTGCGCCTGAAAATCCTCGTCCGACGCTGGTTCGTCACCGGCCTCCTGGTCATCCTGCCCCTGGCCGGGACCTACTTCATCCTGCGGGCCGTCCTGAAGGGCATGGAGGGGGTCCTGGCGCCGCTTCTCAAGACCCACTTCCAGGCCCACTACTACCCGGGCCTCGGGATCGCGGTCCTGATCATCGGGATCTTCCTGGTGGGCCTGCTCACCACCAACTTTATCGGCCACTGGGTGGTCGGGCGGTACGAGCGGGTGCTCGAGGGCCTGCCCCTGGTGCGGTCGATCTACTCGGCCATCAAGTCGGTGGTCCACACGATCTCGATGCAGGGCAAGGAGCAGTTCCGGGGCGTGGTGCTGGTGGAGTTCCCGCGCAAGGACATGTACCTCCTGGCGTTCGTGGTGGCCGAGACCAAGGGCGAGATCGCCCGGAAATCGAGCCGCAGGATGGTCAACCTGTTCGTGCCCACCTCGCCCAATCCCACCTCGGGCTACCTCGTGTTCGTGCCGGAGGGGGACGTGACGTACCTGGACATCTCGGTGGAGGAGGCCATGAAGACGATCATGTCGGGCGGCATCTACACCGCGGGCCTGGAGGACCTGGAGGTCGTGGGTCCGGCGAAGATTCTCCCGCGGAGCGGGGCGTAGGGCGTGGCGAGGCGCACCCCCAAGGTGCCCCTGGCGGCCGTGATCCTGGCGGCGGGCAAGGGCACGCGCATGAAGTCCCGGTGGCCCAAGGTGCTGCACCCGGTGTGCGGCCGGGCCATGGTCCAGCACGTGGCCGGCTGCGCCCTGGAGGCGGGGGCCGACCCGGTCCTGGTGGTGGTGGGCAAGGGCGGCGGCAGCGTGGTCCAGGTGCTGGAGACGGCGTTCCCCAAGAAACCCGTCGCGCCGGTGTTGCAGGGGCAGCAGCTGGGGACCGGCCACGCGGTGCTCGCCTGCGCCCCGCACCTGAAGGACCACCAGGGCCCCGTGGTGATCCTGAGCGGCGACGTGCCCCTGGTCTCGCCCGACCTGGTGCGGGGGATGCTGGCGCACCACCGGAAGGGGGGCGGCGGCCTGACGGTCCTCACGGTGGCGCTGGACGACCCCACGGGCTACGGCCGCATCCTGCGCGACAGCGCCGGGCGGCCCCTGCGCATCGTGGAGGAGAAGGACGCGAGCCCGAAGGAGCGGGCCGTGCGCGAGATCAACACGGGCATCTACGTGGCGGACGCGCCCCTCCTGTGGGCCACCCTGCCGCGCCTGTCGCGCTCCAACGCCCAGGGGGAGTACTACCTGACCGAGATCGTGGCCTTGGGCCTGGCGGACGGCGCCCCGGTCCACCTGTTCCGGTGGGACGACCCGGAGGAGGTGCTGGGGGTCAACTCCCGCGCGGACCTGGCGCGGGTCTCGGCGGTCCTGCGGCGGCGCATCGCCCAAAAACTGATGGACGGCGGCGTGACCCTCGTGGACCCGGAGCGGACGTACGTCCACGCGGGGGTCACGGTGGGGCCGGACACGGTGCTCCATCCGGGCGTCAGCCTCCAGGGGGCCACGACGGTCGGGTCCGGGTGTACCCTGCACCCGAACAGCCGGATCGTGGACTCCCACGTGGGCGACGGCGTGACGGTGAAGGACGGCTGCCTGATCACCGAGGCGCGCCTGGACGGGGAGAATTCCGTGGGCCCGAACGCCCACCTCCGGCCCGGCGCCCACCTCGAGCGCGGGGCCAGGGTGGGCAACTTCGTGGAGGTGAAGGCGGCGGTGATCGGCGAGGGCTCCAAGGTGAACCACCTCTCCTACGTGGGCGACGCGACGGTCGGGAAGCACGTGAACATCGGGGCCGGGACGATCACCTGCAACTACGACGGCTTCGCCAAGCACAGGACGGTCATCGGCGACGGGGTCTTCATCGGCTCCGACACCCAGCTCGTGGCCCCGGTAAAGGTGGGCAAGGGGGCCGTGATCGGGGCCGGGAGCACGATCACGGGCGACGTGCCCGCCGGGGCCCTCACCGTCTCGCGCGCGCCGCAGCAGAACGTGCCGGACGGGGCGACGCGGTGGAAGGCGCGGAAAAGTGGTCAGAAGCCGGGGCAGAAGTCGGCCAAGGGGAAGCCCGCGCCCCAGGGGAGGAAGCGTTGAGCATCGAACGGGACGAGGTCCGCAAGATCGCGCACCTGGCGCGCCTGGAGCTGACGGACGCGGAGCTGGACGGCCTCCAGGGCGACCTGAACGCCATCCTGGGGTACGTGGCCAAGCTGGAGGAGCTGGACACCCAGGGAATTCCCACCCTGGAGCACGCCGCCGAGGCCGGCGACACCTGGCGCGACGACGAGAACCGGCCGAGCCTGCCGCGGGAGAAGGCCCTCGAACCGGCCCCCGAGCCGGCGGACGGGTGCTTCTCCGTGCCCAAAATCATCGAATAGACCATTGAATAGCGGACAGGCGATGACGGAACCGACGGACTGGACGATCCACGAGGCGCGGGCGCGCCTGAGAAGCGGCGACATCTCCGCCTCCGAGCTGACGGAGGCCTTCCTCACGCGCATCGAGCGGGTGGACGGGCACGTCCACGCCTACAACACGGTCACCGCCGAGCTCGCGCGGGAACAGGCCCGGGAGGCGGACGCGCGCCGCGCGAAGGGCGACGGCCGGGCGTTCGAAGGCATCGGCCTCGCCCTCAAGGACAACATGGCCACGGAGGGGGTGGAGACGAACTGCTCGTCCCGCATCCTCAAGGGCTACGCGCCCCCTTACGACGGCACGGTGCCGGCGCGCCTCAAGGCGGACGGCGCCGTGACCCTGGGCAAGACGAACCTGGACGAGTTCGCCATGGGCTCCTCCACGGAGAACTCCGCCTTCGGCGCCACCCGCAACCCGTGGGACCTCTCCCGCGCCCCCGGCGGCTCGTCCGGCGGCTCGGCCGCGGCGGTGGCGGCGGACCTGTGCCTGGGGGCCCTGGGCTCGGACACCGGCGGCTCCATCCGCCAGCCCGCGTCCCTGTGCGGCGTCGTGGGCTTGAAGCCCACCTACGGGCGGGTGTCGCGCTACGGGCTGGTCGCCTTCGCGTCGAGCCTGGACCAGATCGGGCCCCTCACGAAGGACGTGGAGGACGCGGCGCTGCTGCTTTCGACCATCTCGGGGCGCGACCCGCTGGATTCCACCAGCTCGGCCCGGCCCGTGCCCGACTACGTGGCGGGCCTCGAGGGCGGCGTCGCGGGCCTGACCGTGGGGGTGCCGTCCGAGTACTTCATCGAGGGGACCGACCCGGAGGTGCTTTCCGCCGTGCGCGCCGGGATCGACGTGCTCGCGCGGGAGGGGGCCAAGGTCACGGAGGTCTCCCTGCCCCACACGGCCTACGCCGTGGCCTGCTACTACCTGGTGGCGACGGCCGAGGCGTCCTCGAACCTGTCGCGCTACGATGGCGTGCGCTACGGCCACCGCGCCGGGGGCGCCAAGGATCTTTTGGACATGTACATGGCGACCCGCGAGGGCGGGTTCGGCACCGAGGTCAAGCGCCGGATCATGCTGGGCACCTACGCCCTCTCGGCGGGCTACTACGACGCCTACTACCGCAAGGCCCAGCAGGTGCGGACGCTCATCCTGCGCGACTTCCTGGAGGCGTTCGAGGCCGTGGACGTGATTGTGACCCCCACCTCGCCCACGGGCGCCTTCCCCATCGGGGAGCGCACGGCCGATCCGCTCAAGATGTACCTGTCCGACATCTTCACGATCTCGGTGAACCTCGCCGGGCTCCCGGCGGTGTCCGTCCCCTGCGGCCTGGACGGGGCCGGGTGCCCCGTCGGGTTGCAGGTCATCGGGCGGGCGTTCGACGAGGCGACGGTGCTCCGGACGGCGTGGGCGTTCGAGCAGGCCACGGACCATCACAAAACGAAACCATCGCTTTAGAGACAATACGTGAACACTTTGTATTTACGAAGGAGTGTGACATAGCCGCGTGATGGAGTACGAAGCCGTCATCGGCCTCGAGGTGCACTGCCAGCTCGCCACGAAGAGCAAGATCTTCTGCGGCTGCGCGACCACCTTCGGCCAGCCGCCGAACAGCCAGACCTGCCCGATCTGCCTGGGGCACCCGGGGGTCCTGCCGGTCCTGAACCGGCAGGCGGTCGCCTACACGATCCGGGCCGGGCTCGCGACCCACGGAGAAATCCAAAGCCCCAGCGTCTTTGCCCGCAAGCACTACTTCTACCCGGACCTGCCCAAGGGCTACCAGATCTCCCAGTACGACAAGCCGATCATCGACGGCGGGTACGTGGAGATCGTCACGGAGGCGGGCCCGCGGCGCATCGGCCTGACCCGCATCCACATGGAGGAGGACGCCGGCAAGAACCTCCACGAGGGGCTGGAGGCCGTCAGCCACGTGGACCTGAACCGGGCCGGGGTGCCCCTCATCGAGATCGTCTCCGAGCCCGACCTGCGGACCTCGGACGAGGCCGTCGCCTACCTCAAGAAGCTGCGCGACATCGTCGTCTATCTGGGGATCTGCGACGGCAACATGGAGCAGGGCAACCTGCGCTGCGACGCCAACGTCTCCCTGCGACCGAAGGGCCAAAAAACCTTCGGGACGAAGGTCGAGATGAAGAACATGAACTCCTTCCGCTTCCTGAAGCAGGCGGTGGAGTACGAGATGAAGCGCCAGGCCCAGGTGCTGGACCGGGGCGGCACGGTGGTCCAGGAGACGCGCCTGTGGGACACGAAGCGCGGCGTCACCGAGTCCATGCGCTC
>CAZGRJ010000095.1:4824-9747 GCA_964528115.1 uncultured Nitrospirales bacterium | reverse complement strand
AAGCGCAAGACCGCATAAAGGGCGACGTTGAGGAGAAGCCCCGACAGTACCGCAGAAATCGGCGTCGGTCCTTCGGCATGGGCGTCTGGCAGCCAGGCGTGCAGCGGCACCAGCCCCACCTTGGTGCCGTAGCCGAGCAGCAGGAAGACGAAGGCCAGGTTCAGCAGCGCCGGGTCCAGGCGCTGCGCGCTCGCCATCACCACGGTCCACGCCATGGCCGGAAGCCCCTGGCCCACCACCGGCTGGGCGGCGAAGTAGACGAGGATCGTCCCGAACAGGGCCAGGGCGATGCCGACGCTGCCCAGGATGAAGTACTTCCACGCCGCCTCCAGCGCCTGGGGCGTGCGGTAGATGCCGACCATGACGACGGTCGTCAGGGTCGCCAGCTCGATCGCCACCCACATGAGGCCCAGGTTGTTCGCCAGGAGCGCCAGGTTCATGCCGAACATGAGCGTCTGGTACATGGCGTGGTAGAAGCGCAGGTGGCGCGCCGTCAGCTTCCCGGTCTCCACCTCGTGCGCGATGTAGCCCGCGCTGAACAGGGCCGCCGTGAACCCGACGAACGTGTTGAGCAGCAGGAACACCACGTTCAGGTCGTCCACGTGCAGGAACAGCCCGACGGCCGGGCGGTGGAACAGCAGGACGGCCGCCGCGATCAGCGTCAGGCCCGACGCCGCGACGTTCAGGCGCGCCGTGAGCTTCAGCCCCGGCAGCACGACGAGCAGCGCCGCCGACGCCGCCGGCAGGGCGAGCACGAGGACCATGGCCAGGGTGCCGCTCACGGCTGCTCCCCCCGGAAGCCGTCGAGGGCCTGGGCGTCCACGGTGTCGAAGCGCTCGCGGATGCGGAACAGGAACATGCCGATCACGATGAAGGCGATCAATACGGAGAACGCCACGCTGATCTCGACCACCAGGGGCATGCCCTTCGCGCCCGTGGCGGCGAGGATCAGGCCGTTCTCCAGGGACATGAAGCCCACCACCTGGCTCACCGCGTTGCGCCGCACGACCATCATGAGCAGGCCCAGCAGCACCACGGACAGGGCGAAGGCCAGGTCCTCCCGGGCGAGGGGGTCGGTGGTCGCCGTCACGGGCAGCATGACCACGATGGACAGGGCCACGAGGCCGATGCCGAACAGCATCGTGGGCCCCACGCTCACCACCGTCTCGATGCCGCGGTGCACGTCCAGGTGCTCCACGATGCGGCGCAGGGCCAACGGGATCACGATGCCCTTGAACACCAGGGCGAGCAGGGCCGTGACGTAAAGGTGCGGCGCGTCCTGGAGGAAGGCCTGCCACGCCACCGCCAGGGCCAGGACCAGGGCGTGCACGGCGAAGGCGTTGAGCAGCCCCGACATGCGGTCCTGGTACATGAGCAGGAAGCTCACCAGGACCATGCCCCCCGGGAACAGGTGGGCGACCTGGACCCAGGTCGTGTCCAGTGCCGGACTCATCCCAGGCTCCGCGTCACGAACAGCAGCAGCGTCCCCAGCAGCCCCAGCATGAGCGCCGCGCCCAGGTACTGGGGCACGCGGAACACGCGCATCTTGGCGACGACGGTCTCGAACACCGCCAGGCTGACCCCGCCCGCCGCGAGCTTCAGGGCCCACGCGACGGCGCCCAGCGCCAGGGCGGCGGGCGACGCGCCGGGCGCCGCGATCCCCCACGGGAAGAAGACGCAGGCGAGGAGCGAGACGTAGAGGAGCAGCTTGGTCGCCGCCGCGGCCTCGATCAGGGCCAGGTGGCGCCCGGAGTACTCGAGCACCATGGCCTCGTGGATCATGGTCAGCTCCAGGTGCGTGGCCGGGTTGTCCACCGGAATGCGGCCGTTCTCGGCCACCGCCACGATCACCAGGCCCACGAAGGCGAGGCCCAACGCCACGTGCAGCCCGGCCTCGGGGGAGCGCAGGTACTCGGACACGGCGTCCAGCTGGGTGCTGCCCGCCAGGAGCGAGACGGTGAAGACGATCATGAGCATGGCGGGCTCGGCGAGCGTCGCGATGAACATCTCGCGGCTCGACCCGATCCCGCCGAAGCTCGTCCCCACGTCCATGCCCGCCAGGGCCAGGAAGAACCGGGCCGTGGCGAGGAGCCCCACGATGGCGATCAGGTCCGCCGCGCGCCCGAACACGAGGCCCGTGGCGAACGTCGGCACCAGCGCCGCCGCCGCCCAGATCGCCGCGAACACGAGGTAGGGCGCCACCCGGAACAGCCACGAGGCGTCCTCCGCCACCACCGCGTCCTTGCGCAACAGGCGCCCCAGGTCGCGGTACGGCTGGACCACCGACGGCCCCCGGCGGCGCAGGAGGCGCGCCTTCACCTTGCGCACCCAGCCGAGCAGGAGCGGCGCCAGCCCCACGACGATGGCGACCTGGACGGCCTGCACCATGACCGTGCCCGCGAGCCCCGTCATCCCCAGATCCCCAGGCCCGTGAGCAGCAGCACCAGGGCGCCGAACACCAGGGCCAGGTAGCGGCGCACGGTCAGGAACTGGAGCCGGTTCAAGAGGTCGGCCACGCGCGAGACGCCCGCCGCCACCGGGGCGTAGGCCAGGTCCCACGCCAGGTCGCGCAGGCGCACCTCGAAGCGCGCCGGGGAGAGGTCGCCGGGGGGCGGCAGGTGGACGGTCTCCCGGGCCCGGAAGACGATGCTCCCGAACACCCGCCGGATCGGCTGGGCGAAGCTCGCCGCGCTGTACTGCGTGACCGGGCGCGGGTCGGGCGCGCCGCAGTCCCACGCCGGGGCGCGGCGCAGGCGGCGGGAGGCGAGGCGGTGCACGGCGAACGCGGTCAGAAAGCCCGCCGCCGCGACGAAGGCGAGAATCCCCAGGCCGTTGTAGGAGCTGCCCACCGCCGCCACGGGCACCAGGGTCAACCCGGTCTCCGGCGGCAGGCGCGCGCCGGCGACGACCTCCACGGCGGGGCCGAGGGCGCCGGTCACCGCCACGGGCAGGACCCCGGCCGCGACGCACAGGACCGCGAGCACGGACATGGCGGTGATCGAGAAGCCGTCCGTCTCGCGCGCGTTCCGGGCCGCGTCCGAGCGCGGGCGGCCCAGGAACGTGATCCCGAACGCCTTGACGAAGCACGCCGCCGCCAGGGCCGCCGAGAACGCCAGCATCGCCCCCACCGTCGGCACCAGGAGCTTCAGGCCCCACTGGGGCAGGCGCGGGCTCGCGAGCACGGCCTGGAACGTGAGCCACTCGGACACGAAGCCGTTGAGCGGCGGCAGGGCCGAGATCGCCGCCGAGCCCAGCAGGAACAGGGCCGCCGTCGCCGGCATCACGCGGATCAGGCCCCCCAGGCGCTCCATGTCGCGCTCGCCCGTGGCGCCGAGCACCGCCCCCGCGCCGAAGAAGAGCAGGCTCTTGAACAGCATGTGGTTCAGGACGTGGAACAGGGCCGCCGTCACCGCGAGCGCCGCCGCCCAGGGGAGGTCGTTGGCGGAAAAGGCGAGGCCCAGCCCCAGGCCGATGAAGACGATGCCGATGTTCTCCACCGTGTGGTAGGCGAGCAGGCGCTTCAGGTCGTGCTGCATGAGGGCGTAGAGCACGCCCAGCACGGCCGTGATCCCGCCCGCGGCCAGGACCGCCATGCCCCACCACCACGCGGGCGGCCCGGCCAGATCGAAGACGATGCGGATGAAGCCGTACACCGCGACCTTCGTCATGACGCCGCTCATCAGGGCGGAGACGTGACTGGGCGCCGCCGGGTGGGCGAGCGGCAGCCACGCGTGCAACGGCACGAGCCCCGCCTTCGACCCCGCCCCGATCAGCGCCGCCGCGAGGACGAGTCCCGCGAGCGCCGCCGTGGGGGGCGCGGCGCGCATGTCGGCGAAGGCGTAGTGCCCGTCGGGCCCGGCCAGGATGCCGAATCCGATCAGCAGCGCCATGGTCCCGATCGCCGCCATGACCAGGTAGACGTAGCCCGCGTGGGCGTTCTCCGGGTCCCGGTGGCGCGCCATGACCAGGGCCCACGACGCCAGCGACATGAACTCCCACCCCACCAGGAACGTGAAGGCGTCGTCCGCCAGGACCACCGTGTCGATGCCCGCCAGGAACGCGGCGTAGAAGGGCAGCACCCGCCCCGGCGCCTCCTCGTGGCGGCCATGGCCGATGGCGTAGAGGCTGGCGGCGGCGCCCCCCAGATTGGCGACCATGAGGAAGAAGGACGACAGGGCGTCCAGGCGGAAGTTCGCCCCCAGCCACGGCAGCCCCAACGGCAGGCGCAGGGCCGGAATACCGCCGCCGGTAAGCAGCCCCGCGAGGCCGACGGCCGCGAGCGTCGCCGTGACGACCAGGCAGATCCCGTACACCAGCGGCCCGCCGCGCGCCGGACCCCACTTGGCCGCAGGCACCGCCAGGACGGCGGTGGCGAGCAGCACGGTCACGCCCGTCAGGGCCAGGGGCAGCAGGGGAAGCTCGGTCACGCCCTCAGCCGTACCCCCCGCCCGCCGCCGGTGCTGGATGCCCCTTCGCCGATCAGCTCCACGCCGGCCGCCTCCAGGGCGCCCACCAGCTTCACGAGGGAATCCACCGTCCCGCGAATCGTCCCCTTGCTCGCCTCCATGCGCTGCACCGTGGGCAGGGACAGGCCGGCGGCCTGGGCCAGGGTGCGCTGGTCGATCCCGAGCAGGGCGCGGGCGGCCTTGAGCTGGGCGGCGGTGATCACGGGCGGCGGGGCGGGGCGTTCAGGTATGAAACATCAGTTATGGCATCGAAAACATGGATAAGAATGATCCAAAACCCCATATCGGTATGTCAAGTCCCCATTGTGACGTTTGGAGCCCCTCCCTGGCCCTTCCTTGACCACGCGTGGAAGGCCGCCTATGCTCACGTTCATGCATCGGCCCACCCATCGGACCCTGCTGAGCCTGCGCTGCCCGGCCGCCTGAGGCGGGCGGACCGGGCTCATCTGCGCCGACT
>CAZGRJ010000095.1:2533-4724 GCA_964528115.1 uncultured Nitrospirales bacterium | reverse complement strand
TCCGATGCACCCTCCCTTTTCACGTTTTCCGATTGACCCTTCTCCCGTTCGCGTAGGCGCGCTGCTTCGACTGCGCCGCGGTCGCCGGGCTTAAGCTCCGCGGCTGCCCGGCGGCCCCCCTCGGCCGCTTCACCCATTCGTCGAAGGAGCATTCCCATGCCCACGCACGTACCGGGCAAATACGCCCCGTTCTCCCAAGTCTCATTACCGGACCGCACCTGGCCCGACCGGGTCATCACGCGCGCGCCCACGTGGTGCAGCGTGGACCTGCGCGACGGCAACCAGGCCCTGGAGCGCCCCATGGGCGCGGCGGCCAAGCGGCGCCTGTTCGACCGGCTGGTGGCGATCGGCTTCACCGAGATCGAGGTCGGCTTCCCGTCCGCCAACGGCACCGAGTTCGCCTTCGTGCGCAGCCTCGTGGAGGCGGGCATCCCCGAGGGCGTCACCATCGGCGTCCTCACCCCCGCGCGGGAGGCCCACGTGCGCCGCACGTTCGAGGCCCTGGAGGGCGCGCCCCGGGCGATCGTCCACCTCTACAACTCCACCTCGCCCGTGCAGCGCAAGGTGGTCTTCGGCCTGGACGAGGCCGGCGTGACCGACCTCGCCCGGCGCGGCGCCCGCTGGGTGCGCGCGCAAGCCGAGGCGCGGCCGGAGACCGCGTGGACGTTCGAGTACTCGCCCGAGAGCTTCACGGCCACGGAGCCGGAAGTTGCGCTCTCGGTCTGCGAGGCCGTCCTCGCCGAGTGGGCGCCGACGCCGGAGCGCAAGGCCATCATCAACCTGCCCGCCACGGTGGAGATGGCGACGCCCAACGCCTTCGCCGACCAGATCGAGTGGTTCGGCAGAAACCTGTCGCACCGAGACGCCGTCGTCCTCTCCGTCCACCCCCACAACGACCGGGGCACGGCGGTGGCGGCGGCGGAGCTGGCCGTGATGGCGGGGGCCGAGCGGGTGGAGGGCACGCTGTTCGGGGGCGGCGAGCGCACGGGCAACGTGTGCGTCGTCACGCTGGCCCTCAACCTCCACACCCAGGGCGTGGACCCGCACCTCGACCTCTCGGACCTTCCCGCCGTCCGCCAGGCCCACGAGGCGGCCACGGGGATGGCCGTGCCGCCGCGCCACCCCTACGCGGGCGACCTGGTCTTCACGGCCTTCTCCGGCTCGCACCAGGACGCCATCCGCAAGGGCCTCAAGGCGCACGCGCCGGGTGCTCCGTGGGAGGTGCCGTACCTGCCCATCGACCCGGCCGACGTGGGGCGCGAGTACACCGGCGTCATCCGCGTCAACGGCCAGTCCGGCAAGGGCGGCGCCGCGCACCTGCTGGAGCGCGAGGCGGGCCTCGTGCCGCCCCGGGGCCTGGAGGCCGCGTTCGGCGCGCGCGTGAAGGAGGCGGCCGACCGCGCGGGGGGCGAGCTGTCGCCCGAGAAGGTCGCGGCCCTGTTCGCCGAGACCTACGTGAACGTCGCCGCGCCCTGGCGCCTGGCCGACTTCCACGGCGCCTCGGCGCCCCCCGGCGAGCCGGTCCGCCTCACCGCGACGGTGGCCGGGCCGGACGGGGCGCAGGACGTCACGGGCACGGGCAACGGCCCGATCGACGCCCTGTGCGACGGCTTCCGCGACGTGACCGGCGCCCCCGTGCGCGTGCAGGACTACGCCGAGCACGCCGTGGGCACGGGCGCGAACGCCACGGCCGCGGCCTACGTGCGTCTGCGCGTCGGCGACGGGCGGCCGTGCTGGGGCGTGGGGATCGACACGAACGTCGCCACGGCGTCGCTCCTGGCCGTCGTGGCGGCGGTGAACCGGGCGCTGTCGGGGATGGCCGACTAGCGGAGCGTCACCGGGGGGCGCGGACCTTCCCGAGAATCCGCGCCACGTCCGCCGGCACCCGCGCGGGCTTGCCGTCGGGGCCGACGCAGGCGAGGGTGGTGGCGCCGGTCACGATCGTCCGGCTGTCGGTGGTGCGCACGATCTCGTGCGCCAGGGAGAAGCGGACCTTTCGCAGCTCGGTTACCCGGGTGGCCACGGAGAGCACGTCACCGTAGCGCGCCGGGGCGTGGTAGCTCACCTGCGCCTCCACCACGGTGAAGAGCAGGCCCTGCTCCATCCAGTGCGCCACGTCCACCCCCCGGTCGCGCAGGAACTCCGTGCGGGCGCGCTCGAAGTAGCGCAGGTAGTTGGCGTAGTACACCAC
>CAZGRJ010000095.1:0-2433 GCA_964528115.1 uncultured Nitrospirales bacterium | reverse complement strand
GGAACTCCGTGCGGGCGCGCTCGAAGTAGCGCAGGTAGTTGGCGTAGTACACCACCTGCCCGCAGTCGGTGTCCTCGTAATAGATGCGGATCTCCACGGCGCGTCCTCCCTCCTGCGCGGCCCCGCCCGGCACGGGGGCCATTAGACCACGGGGGCCGCCGCCCGGCGCACCGCCGGGAGGCACCACGGCAGCGACCAGGCGAGCAGGGCCAGCAGCGGGTCGGCGGCGTCCGGGAGCCGCCCCGGCACGTGGGCCTGGAGCGCCTCCAGGCCGAAGGCGAACGCCCCCACCGCCAGCGCGCCGCCCACGGCCACCACCCACGGTGCCGCCAGCCGCAGGCGCACCCCCACGTAGGCGACGGCCAGATACGGCCAGATGGCCGCCAGGGCGCCGGCCGAGTCGCGCGACAGGGGCCCGGCGGCGAAGGGCAGCCAGCGCCCCAGGGGGTTCCACGCCTCCGGGGTCACCTGCAGGTGGCCGGCGACGGCGGCGAACAGGGCCAGCCACGCCCCCAGGCGCAGGCGCGGCGCCTCGGCGATGCGCACCAGGCCAAAGGCGGCGGCCAGCCCCAGGGCCGCCCCCAGCAGGGCGTCGGGCGTGAGCTGGCGCCCCACCACCGGCACCTTGAGCAGCAGCACCGCGCCCACCAGCCCGGCGCCCCACCCCCAGGGCCGCGCGCCGTCGCGCACCACGGTGGAGACGATCACGGCCACCGCCGCCACCGCCAGGGCGACGCCCAGCACGGCCATCGGCGTGACGGGCCAGCGTCCCTCCCAGAGCAGCCGCAGGGGATAGGTGCCGAACCGGGCCTGCCCCGGCCCCACCCACAGCAGCAGGGGCGTCAGCTCCGAGGCCGCCCACAGGGCCGCCGCCGCCGCCCCCAGGCGCATCTCGGGGCCCGGCTTGAGCAGGGCCCGGCGCGGCCCGGAGAGCCACCGCCCCGGGGCCAGGCGCGGGCCCGCCAGCCACGCCAGCCCGGCCCCGGCGGCCGCGCCCGCGCCGTTCAGGGCCACGTCGCGCAGGGAGCTGATGCGGGCGGGCAGGAAGGCCTGGAGGCACTCCAGGGAGAAGCTCAGAGCCACCCCCGCGAGGACCGCGAGGAACACCCGTGCCACCGCGCCCCGCTCCGGCCGCAGGGCCCGCACCATCAGCAGGCCGAAGGGCAGGTAGATGACCGCGTTGACCGCGATGTCGAGGGGCAGCCTGCGGGAGAAGAGCGGCTCCGCGAGCAGCGCCCCCAGGCCCGCGGACGGCACCCGCCAGCCGTGGAACGGGAACAGGGTGCCATAGGCCAGCAGCGCCGCGTAGGCGGCCGCCAGCCCGGTGTCGAAGCCCGTGGGGGCGGGCTCGGGGTGGGGGGTCGGGCGCGGGGTGACCATACACATGGGGGCCGGAGGTTCCCTATTAGACCACACCCGGGCCCGAGGGGCGCCCGCCGCCGTTTGACTTGGGGCCCCGAATCCCGTATCTCATTTCCGGGTCTTTCCACCCACACCCAACCGAAGGGGACGTGTCCGCATGGAGCCGAAGCAGGCCCGCATGCTCACCATCGGGGCCACCCTGCTGGCCCTGGCGCTGTTGCCGCTCACGTGGTACGCTGTGACCGCGGTGTTCGTCGCCGCCGGGCGGTTCCTCGGCGGCCCCGAGTCGGACATCGTCGAGGCCCTGAAACGGGCGAGCTGGTTCGTCGGCCCCGCCGTGGGCGGCTTCGTGGCCCTGTGGGCCACCGGCTCCCTGTTGAAGGACGCCCCGCTGTACCCGGTGTTCCAGGCCTTCGGCGCCTGCGTGCTGGGCATGTTCCTCATGTCCCTCGCCGCCCTGGCCCTGGGCTCCCAGGCCGCCGAGTGGTCCATGATCGGCGGCATGTTCGCCGAGTTCGCGCTGCTGATCGGCGGGGCGTGGTTGGGGCGGAAGGTGGCGGAAGGGGGGAGGGGGCCGGGCGGACCGGGCCGGTGAGCCTCACGGAACGGGTGGCGCGCCTGGGGGAGCGCGGGCGCCGGGCGGCGGGATGGGCGGGGCTGGTGCTCATGCTGGCCGGGGCGGCGCCCTACCTGGCGGGCAGCGAGATCGTCGTCTGGGACGAGACCGTCTACGCCCGCAACGCCACCGCCCTGCGGGGCGCCAACGACCTGGTGTACCAGGCCCACCGGCCGCCGCTCCTGTCGCTCCTGGCGGTGCCGTTTCCGGGACACGAGTGGCTGGTGATCGCCCTGGCCCACGGGCTGGTGGCGCTCCTCCTGTTCGTCCACGGGGCGCGCCGGGCGGGGTGGCTGTTCCTGCCGTTCTCCGCCCTGCTGGTGGCCAACGAGAACTACCGCGTCGCCTGCCTGAGCTTCATGACCGAGGTGCCCGCCGCGGCGCTCCTGCTCGGCTGCTGGCACCTGTTCCGCCGCCGCCGGCACGGCGCCCTGGGGGTGGCGATCGGGTGCGGC
>CAZGRJ010000094.1:4963-9884 GCA_964528115.1 uncultured Nitrospirales bacterium | reverse complement strand
CGGCGGGCGCCGTCCCGGCGGCCGGGGAACCGGCACCGCCCGCCCCCAGCTGGACCAATTATGCGATCAACAGCTCGGTCCACGCCGTGGCGGTGCGCGGCGGCGAGGTGTGGGTGGGCACCGAGGGCGGCCTCCTGCGCTACGACCTCATGCGCGACGCCGTGGTGGCCAAGTACGACACCAGCAACGGCCTGCTCTCCAACAACGTCATCTCCCTGGACCCCGCCCCCGACGGCGGCCTGTGGGTCGGCACCCACGGCGGCGGCCTGGTCCACATCGCCCCCGACGGCAAGTGGGAGCGCCACTCCGTGCCGGACCTGGCCGACCCGTTCGTGTACAAGGCCCTGGCCGACGTGAAGGGTAACGGCTACTGGGTGGCCACCTGGAGCGGCCTGTCCCACTTCGACGGCAAGAAGTGGCGCAGCTTCACCACGAAGGACGGCCTCGCCGACGACTGGGTGTACGCCATGACCCAGGAGCCGGACGGCACCCTGTGGCTCGGCACCGAGGGCGGCGTCAGCCGGCTGCGGGACGGCACGTTCGAGACCTTCACCCACGCCGACGGCCTGGGGGCCGACCGCAAGGACATCGGCCACTACGAGGTGATTGGCAACCCGAGCAAGCACCACACCCAGACCCCCGGCAAGTCGGCCGACGGCTACAACCCCAACTACGTCCTCTCGGCCCTGGTGGACCGGGACGGGGTGAGGTGGTTCGGCACCTGGGGTGCCGGCCTGTCGCGCTTCGACGGCAAGGCCTGGAAGACGTACACCCGCAAGGACGGCCTGGGGGGCAACTACGTCACGGACCTCTACGCCGACCCGGACGGCACCCTGTGGGCCACCACGGACGGCGGCGTGAGCGTGCTGACCGGCGGAAAGTGGCGGAACTTCTCCGAGGGCGACGGCCTGATCTCCGACGGCGTGTTCGACGTGGCCGTGGACAAGGGCGGCGGGAAGTGGTTCGGGACCATGGCCGGGGTCAGCCGCATGGCCCCCTGGCCCGGCGCCCGGATCGCCGGCGGAGGGGCGACGTGAGCCGGCCCGTGCGCGGCGCCCTGGGGCTCTTGCTCCTGGCCGCCGTGGTGTGGGCGGGGACGGCCTTCGGCGACTCCCTGATCGGGTCGCGGCACGACCTCTCGCACCTCAACCAGCGCGGCTACAACGGCTCCGCCACGGGGCCCATGCAGGGCTTCACCTTCAACGACTACCGCGAGGCGTGCGTGTACTGCCACACGCCCCACAACGGCAGCCCGGAGGCGCCCCTGTGGAACCGCAACCTGCCCACGGCGGACGGCTACCAGATGTACGGCAGCCCCAACTTCGACTCCACGCCCCCGGGCGCGCCGGACGGCATCTCCCTGGCGTGCCTGTCGTGCCACGACGGCACCATCAGCGTGGACGACATCCGCAACACGCCCAAGTACCACGACTGGATCGACTCCCAGGTCCACTACCGCATGGACGCCACCCAGGAGGGCCGCGGCACCGAGTCGTGCGCCAAGTGCCACAGCCGCGTGAACGGCGGCATCGGCGGCGTGAACGGGGCCCACGACGCCGTGGTGCGCTACCTGACCAAGGACCTGCGTGACGACCACCCAATCTCGATCCCCTATCCGACCCGGGCCCTGGACCCCCAGTTCCACCAGCCCACCATCATGAAGCCGGACGGCGGGCGCGCCTTCGACAACGGGATCCAGACCTTCGAGGGGGACAAGGTCCAGTGCGCCAGCTGCCACGACATCCACAACCCCGACGAGGACAACTCCGAGGGACGCGACCCTTTCTTGAGGGTCTCCAACCAGGGCAGCGCCCTGTGCCTGACGTGCCATGACAAGTAGAAGCCGGCCCCCGATTCGGCTCCTGGCCCTCCTCGCGGCCCTGCTGTTCGCCGCCGGGTGCGCGGGCCACCAGGCGGCGGTGCGGCCCGACGTGGTCTGGCCCCTGCCGCCGGAGAAGCCCCGGGTGCGCTTCCTCGAGGCGGTGCACTCGAGCACCGACGTGCAGCCGAGCGCCACGTCGGGCTTCATGTCGTTCCTGACCGGCACCGACACCGCCACCGGCTTCACCAAGCCCTACGCCGTGCACGTGGACAAGGACGGCCGGCTCTACGTGGTGGACACCGGCTGGCGCAAGGTGCTGGTGTTCGACTACCCGAACAAGAGCTTCCGCATCCTGGGCGTGGACGGCCTGGGCATCCTGGCCCAGCCCGTGGGCGTGACCACCGACGCGGCCGGCCGAGTCTACGTCACCGACGCGGCCCAGACCCGCGTAGTCGTGTACGACAGCGCGGGCAACTACGTCACCGCGTTCGGCGGGCGCGAGCACCTGGTCAAGCCGGTGGGCGTGGCCGTGGACGACACGCGCGGGCAGGTGTACGTGGTGGACACCAAGGCCCACCAGGTGGTGATCTTCGACATGAGCGGCGCCGAGATCGGCCGGTTCGGCCACCACGGCCCCGAGGACGGGGCCTTCAACTGGCCCACCAACGTCGAGGTGGGGCCGGACGGCGACGTGTACGTGGTGGACATGCTCAATTTCCGGGTGCAGGTGTTCAACCCCCGGGGGGAGTACCTGCGCAAGTTCGGCGGGATCGGGCGCGGGTTCGGGCAGTTCTCCAAGCCCAAGGGCATCGCGGTGGACAAGGACGGGCGGGTGTACGTCGCGGACGCGGCGTTCAACAACGTCCAAATCTTCGACAGGCGTGGGCGCCTGTTGTTGTTCTTCGGCGGAATGGGGGCGGGGCCGGGCCAGTTCTGGATGCCGGCCGGCGTAGCCGTGGGACCCGACGGAAAGGTGTACGTGGCCGACCAGTTCAATCGGCGCGTGAACGTGTACCAGGTGATCGAGTACCCGGACGATAAACAGGTGCTCGCGGGCGATCGGTAGGAGGCCCCGGCCGTGTGTCGTGTCGGCGGTCCGAAGGGAGACAACGTGACAGGAGGACGGTTCATGTCTGTGCGATCTGCGTGCGTGTATGGGGGGTTGGCGGCGGCCGCGGTGGTCGCCGTCCTGCTGGGGCCGGGTCGGGCCCTGGCCCAGTGGCCCACCCAGGTGTTGCCCGCGGAGGACGTGCGAAACACCAAGCACAACTTTTTCTTAAACAAGGACGTCGCCTACACGACGGACCAGACCACGGAGGTGTGCGTGTTCTGCCACACCCCGCACGGCGGGCGTCCCAGCGACTCCAGCACCGCCGTGCCGCTGTGGAACCGGTCCCTGCCGGACAGCACGGCGGCCTACACGATGTACGACAGCCCCAACTTCGACGGCAAGCCGTCCCAGACCGGCCAGCCCCTCGGGGTGTCGCTGGCCTGCCTGTCGTGCCACGACGGCACCATCGGGATCGACTCGCTCATCAACGCGCCGGGCTCGGGCGGCTTCCTGGGGGTCAACAAGACCGGCAACCAGGACAACGACCAGAGCCTCGGGTTCCACACCGGGGCCACCCTGGGCGTGGACGCGGACGGCTCCATGAACGACTCCCTGCGGCCGGACTGCACGCCGGGGGCGGCGGGCGACTGCTTCAACTCGCCCCTGGGGCCGCAGACCAACGACGAGTTCTTCGCCGGGTTCCCCGTCGGCTTCGCCGGCAGCTATGGCATGGCGCCGTTCCCCAACCTGACGACGAACCTGTCGGACGACCACCCCATCTCGATGCAGATCCCGGACGGGACCCAGAGCACCACCGCGGACCCGCAGTTCGCGGAGATCGCGGCGAGCTTTCAGAACAGCAAGCCCGACGGCACCGGGGTGACCTGGCTGTCCCGGACCGGCGCCCTCAACGTGGACCCGCGCGACCGCTTGCGGGCCTACCCGAGCGGCGGGCCGAACACGGAGTTCGTGGAGTGCGCGTCGTGCCACAACCCGCACACGCCGCGGCCGCTCTTTTTGCGGCTGCCGAACGTGGCGGACACCACCGGCGCGGCGGTTCCCCTGGCGTCGGGGGGCTCGACCACGGCCTGGAGCGACGTGACCACCAGCTCGGACACGTCGTACATCAGCAACAACCCCAACTTCCAAAGCGCCATCTGCCTCTCGTGTCACGAGAAGTAGGGGCGCGGGGTGTTGCCGTAGCGTCTTCCCGGGGGGGCCCGGGCCGGGGCCCGGAAGGCGACGCATAGGGTGGCGGCGCTTCCCGCACGCGTGCGGGGCGGGCTGGTGCTCGCGGCCCTGTTGTGGGTCGCGGGCGCCGCCGCCGGGCTCGCGGCGGAGGCGCCCCAGGGGCAGTCCGGGGGGGAATCCGGACCTTTGGACCGGGTGTTGGTTCGTGTGAACGGGCACGCAATCAGGGCGTCGGAGCTCGACCGGGTGCTCCGGGCGCGGGTGCCGGCCCTCACGGGGCACGGGTCGATCTCGCCCGAGCGCATGGCGGTCCACCGGCGGGAGATCCTGCAGGAGCTGGTGGTCCGGCGCCTGGAGCTGGACGAGGCGCACCGGGAGGGGCTCACCGTGACGGAAGCCGAGGTGGACGCGGCCGAGGCGGCCTTGAGGGCCCGCTTCCCCGACCGGGCGTCCTACGACCGGGCCGCGGCCGCCCAGGGCCTGGACCCGGCGGCGATCCGCCAGGGCCTCAGGGACCACCTCCTGGGGGCGAAGGTGGAGCGGCGGGTGAAGGCGCAGGTGAAGGAGCCCACGCGCGAGCAGCTCATGGCCTACCACGCCGGGCACCCGGAGAAGTTCCACATCCCGCCCCGGGCGGACGTCACCTACGTCCTGGCCCCGGTGGACCCGTCCGCGCCCCCGGACGACTGGGCGAAGGCGAAGGAGGCGGTGGCGGCCCTCAGGGCGCGGGTGGACGGGGGGGAGGCGTTCGCCGACGTGGCGGCGGCCGCGCGCGACGATCCAACCCTCAAGGTGGTGGACCTGGGGCGCATCCACCAGGGCCAGTCCGACGTCGCCGAGATCGACAAGGCCGTCTT
>CAZGRJ010000094.1:0-4863 GCA_964528115.1 uncultured Nitrospirales bacterium | reverse complement strand
CAGCGACACGGCCAGCGACGCGGGCGGCGGCGCGGCCGAGGTGAGCGGGCCGGTCTGGACCCTGTACGGCTACGCCCTGGTCCACGCGGGGGAGCGGGAGCCGGGGCGCCAGCTCGGCTTCGACGAGCTGAATCTGGACCTGTTCCGGCGCGAGTGGCGCGAGGCCCGGGAGGGCGAGGTGGTGCGGGCGTGGGCCCAGGACCTGATGAAGCACGCCGAGCTGGAGTTCGGCGACCCGGCACGGCCCGCCGCCGCGGCCCCGGCCGGGGGGGCCGGTGAGTAAGGCCCGGCTCCGGGCCCGCGCGGGGCGTTCCCGCGCGCGCCGCCTGGCGCCCGGCGCCGTGGGGGCGGCGGGTGTCCTGCTGCTTGCGTTCGCGCTGATCGCGGAACCGGCCTGGGCCCTGGAGGTGGGCGGGGCGATGGGCTGGAACCTGGCCCGCACCGAGTCCAACTCGGAGGTGGCGGACTCGGTCCAGGAGAGCTTCGGCCAGACCTACCGCGTCAACCTCGGCGGCGCCGTGCTCAGGCGGCGCCTCGCCATCTGGAGCGGCGGGGTCGGCTGGCGCCGCGACCTGACGACCTTCTCGGGCATCGACCTGCCCAGCCGCCAGGTCAAGGTGACCGACTTCGACTTCGGCCTCCGGGCCTTGCCCGCCACCCTGCCGATCAACCTGAACCTGCATCGCTCGAAGTACGAGACCGGCGCGGGCGAGCTGGACACGAACGTCATCACCACCACCGCCTCCCTCACCACCGACGTGCCCATGCCCGACGGCCACCCGCTCGGCTTCTCGGCCTACGAGAGCATCCAGGACGCGGGCACCGGCGCCGCCAAGGCCAAGCTGGTGGGGCTGCGCAAGCGCTTCGACCTGACCGGCGACACGGACCTGTCGAGCGCCTACCAGTTCTCGCGCTACACCGCGCCCGCCGGCGACAGCACGGGCCACGCGGTTTCCCTCTCGTCCCACACCCGGTGGAACCCGCGGCTGACGTCCAACCTGTTCGGCAACGTCAGCTCCCGCTCCAGCTCCACCACGCGCGAGGCCGGGGGCCGCTCCCTGTTCCTGAACAACAGCGCGGGCGGCTCGCTGCGCTACATGCGCGGGCGGGTGGCGTCCGGGAACCTGAGCTACAGCTACACCCAGAGCCCCCAGGACCGGGCCGAGGACGTCCGCAGCCACCAGCTCTCCGCCAACGGCCGCCTGCGGGTGGACACCAAGACTGACGTGAGCGGCCGCTTCGTCGCCCGGCGCCTGGACCTGCCCACCGCCACCCTGGACACCGCCTCGGCCAGCGTGAACCTGATCCACCGCCCGCGCTTCGGCTGGAGCACGGGGGGATCGCTGGGGACGGCCTTGAACCAGACCTCCGGCGTGGCCTCCTCCGACCGCGCCACCTACACCGCCAGCGGGTTTTTGAACGCCCGCCACGACCTGGTGCCGGCCCAGGTCGACTGGGGCGGCAACGTGAGCTACGCCAGCACCACGGGCGACTTCGCCCAGGACCGCCTGACCACCATCCTCCACGCCGGGGCCACCGACCGCGTCCTCCAGACCCAGCGCGTGACCGCCGTGTACCGCTTCAGCGACATCCGGGAGGACCACGGCTTCGGCCTGGACCCCTTCATGCAGGACCACGGCATCACCGTCACCGACAACGTGGTGCCGATCCGCGGCATCCTGCTGCCCGCGGACTTGATCAGCGGCAGCCTTTCCGGGGCCGTCCACTGGAGCCAGCAGTACCGGCCCGACCGCAGCATCCGCACCACGAGCCTGGACGCGAACGCCAAGTACCTGCCCTTCCCGGGCCTGGTGACGAGCGCGGCGTTCGAGCTGCGGGACAACTCGTCGAACCTGGGCGGCGCCGACGAGACGCTGCGGGGGCTCGTGTCGTACACCCACCGCACCTACCAGAGCGGCTCGGCCCGGCTGTCGGGCCAGGTCAAGCGCACCTGGGCGGGGGGCAACTACGAGTCCCAGGAGTGGGGGGGGACGTTCGACTACGACTACGCCATCGGCCTCCTGCACATCACCTTCACCGCCGACGCCTCGTTCGTGGACCTGGGCCGGGGCGCCCAGGGCACGGACACCACCGGCGTGCGCCTGAACATCGTGCGGACGTTCTGATGGGCAGGCGCGCGGCACGGGTCTTCCTGTCTTTGGGCCTGGGAGCGGCCCTGGTCCTGGCGGCGGGGTGCGCCTCGGCCCCGAAGCGCCTGGAGATGGTGCCCGACATGGCGCGGGTCTGGCCGGTGCCGCCGGACCCGCCCCGGATCGCCTACCTGCACCAGATCCGCACCCCCACCGACGCGGGCGTGCGGCGCGGCATGGGGGCGCGGATCGCGGCCTTCTTCACCGGCACCCGGCGCCCGCCCAGGATCGAGCAGCCCATCGGGCTCTACGCCGACACGGACGGCTGGCTGCTGGTGGCCGACGCCGGCCTGCAGGTGGTCCACATCTTCAACCTGAAGCAGGGCACTTACGCCCAGGCCTTCGAGCTGCCCGACGGGCGGCTCGCCTCGCCCGTGGGGGTGGCCCTGGACCCCGAGCGGGGCTGGATCTTCGTGGCCGACTCGATCCACAACCAGATCTTCGTGTACGACACGAAGGGCGACTACGTGGGCCGGTTCGGCGAGGGTCTCACCCGGGTCTCGGGCCTCGCCTGGGACGGGGCCCACAAGCGCCTGCTGGCGACGGACACGGCGAACCACCGGGTGGTCGTGTACGACGCCGACGGGCACCAGACGGCCACCTTCGGCGAGCGCGGCGACGAGGCGGGGCAGTTCAACTTCCCCACCGGCGTGGCGATCGCGCCGGACGGGACGATCTACGTGAGCGACTCGCTCAACTTCCGGGTCCAGGCCTTCGCCCCGGATTTCACGCCCCTCCGCCAGGTGGGGCACCTGGGCGCGACCCTGGGGAGCTTCAGCAAGCCCAAGGGCGTGGCCGTGGACCCGGGCGGGCGGCTGTACGTCGTGGACGGCCTCTACGACGTGGTGCAGCTGTTCGACGACGAGGGACGGCTGCTGATGTTCTTCGGCGGCTCCGGCAGCCAGCCGGGGCACCTGTGGCTGCCCGCCGGGATCGCCGTGGCGGGAAACGACATCTTCGTGGCGGACACCCGCAACCGGCGGGTCCAGGTCTTCCGGCTGCTGTCGACGCAAGATGCGCCGGGGGACACGCCGGAGCCGGCACCCGGTACGACGCCGGTCGCGACACCGGGTGGCCCCGCGCAGGGGACCGCGACGGAGCCCGGAGCCGCGCCCGGCGCGGGGCTGCCGGGCGCATAAGGGGATGATGGCACTCATGATACGATGGGCCGGGATGGCGACGGTGCGGCGCAGGGGGTTCCTCGTGAGGGCGTCCTGGGCGCTGGCGGGACTCGTGACGGCGCTGTGTCTCTGGGGGGCGCCCGCGCGGGCCCAGAACCCGCCCGCGCCCGAGGCGGTGGAGAACATCGCCAACACCAAGCACAATCTCTCCTCCCACGGCCTGGCGGCCCAGGGCGCCACCGAGGGCTACACGGTTTTCTCGCCCGAGACGAGTGAGATCTGCGTCTTCTGCCACACGCCCCACGGCGGCAGCACGAGCGGCGCCACGGTCCGCGGCCCCCTGTGGAACCGCCACCTCTCCACGGCGAACTACACGCTCTACGACCAGGTCTGGTCGCGCTCCTTCGAGGGCGAGGTGCACCCGGGCGCGCCCACCGGCTACTCGCGCCTGTGCCTCTCCTGCCACGACGGCACCATCGCCCTGGGGAGCGTGGTCAACGCCCCGGGCTCGGGGGGCTACTCCTCCACCCCCCAGGACGCGGTCGCCGTGGTCCAGCGCCTGCCCGCGGGCGGCACCACCGCGCGCGGCATCACCATGCCCGAGGGGGGCGGCCAGTACGGCGGCGACACCCGGCGCCTGGGCACGGACCTGACCAACGACCACCCCGTCAGCTTCCGGTTCGACTCGGCCCTGGCGGCCTTCGACTCGGAGCTCGCCGACCCCGGCCCGCCGCCGGCCCACATCTCGGATCCAACCCCCATCTCGCCCTTGAGGCGCGCGGAGGGGACCACGCCGGGGGTGTACGACTCGATCCAGTGCACCTCGTGCCACAACCCGCACGCGGTCACCTACCCGAAGTTCCTGCGCGCCCCCATCTGGCAGAACGACCCGCCCGGCACCGACATCCTGTGCCTGAACTGCCACGAGAAGCCGGGCTGGGTGGGCAGCACCCACGCGGTCACCGACGTCATCCGCAACGAGTACCCGCACGACCCGGCCGACCCGCAGCCCACCGACGGGTACGACTTCGACGGCATCCACACCGTCGCCCAGACCGCCTGCCGCAACTGCCACGACCCCCACACCGCCCAGGGCGCCAAGCGCCTGCACCGGGAGGGCGTGTCGGAGATCAGCGCCGCCGCCAGCGACGCGGTGGAGAACACCTGCTTCCTGTGCCACGCCCCCAACACCTCGAGCGTGAACGACGCCGTCTCGGCCCTGCCCTACAGCCTGCCGGCGGGCGACCACACCTCACCCTCCAACCCGCGCTTCCTCACCGGCCGGGTGGCGCCCGACATCTTCAGCCAGTTCAACAAGGACCAGCTGAACCCCAACTGCTTCCCCGCGGCCGGATCGATCCCGCCGGTGTACGACAACAACAACGGCTGCGGCGCGGCCATGAACCTGAGCCTCGCGCCCGGCCACGAGCCGGTCTTCATCGCCAACCCGGGCGAGGGGGTGGAGTTGATGTCGCCGAGCCCGCCGCCGGGCAACGAGTCGGCCATCGGTCTGGCCAAGCCCGACAACGCCCACGTGGAGTGCACCGACTGCCACAACCCCCACCAGGTGGTGCCCGACAACCGCCTGAAGG
>CAZGRJ010000093.1:0-10094 GCA_964528115.1 uncultured Nitrospirales bacterium | reverse complement strand
ACCCGGACGTGATCATGGTCGGCGAGATGCGCGACTACGAGACCATCCACACCGCGCTGATCGCCGCCGAGACCGGCCACCTGGTGCTCTCCACCCTGCACACCATGGACGCGCCGGAGACGATCAACCGCATCATCTCCGTGTTCCCGCCCTTCCAGCAGAAGCAGATCCGCCTCCAGCTGGCCTCGGTCCTGCGGGGCGTGATCTCCCAGCGCCTGATCCCGCGCGCCGACTCCAAGGGCCGGGCCGCGGCCTGCGAGATCATGATCGCCACCCAGACCGTGCGCGAGGCGATCATCGACCCGGAGAAGACCCGGCGCCTGCGCGACGTGATCAGCGCCGGCGGCTCGCAGTACGGGATGCAGACCTTCGACCAGTCGCTCTACGACCTGATGTCCCGCGGGATCATCAGCCAGGACGCGGCCATGGCCTGGGCCAGCAACCCGGACGACTTCGCCCTCAAGATCCGGGGGGTCGAGTCCACCTCCGACACCTGGGGCAAGAAGGACGAGGGCGGGGGCGGGGCCGGGCCCGGGACCGGCTCCGGGCCCGAGGCCAAGGACCAGACATCGGAGATGGTCGACCGGTTTTGACCGGGGCCGGCGACTCCGAAGCGTTCTCCGAAGACACCCTGCGGGCGGCCCGCGCCGCCGCCTACCGCCTGCTCGCCCGGCGCGACCGCTCCCGGCGCGAGCTGACCGAGCGCCTCTCCCTGAAATTCCCGCGGACCGCGGTGGCCGCGGTGGTCGAGCAACTGGCCGCCGACGGCCTCCTGGACGACGACCGCCTGGCCCGGCGCCTGTCCGAGTCCTGGGCGGCGGAGCGCAACTTCGGGCCCCTGCGCATCCGGCGGGAGCTGGCCCGCCGGGGCCTCGCCCCCGTGGCGGACGCCATTCCGGACCCGGACGCCGTGCGGGCCGCGGCCGTGCGGGCGGCCCGCCGGCACCTGAAGCCCGGCGCCGACCCTGGCGATCCCCGGACCGTGCGGCGCCTGGCGGGCTACCTGCAACGGCGCGGATTCTCGGGCGCCGACATTCATGCTATCGTACGCCTGACGCGGCAGGGAGAGCTCTGGAGCGACCCGTAGGCGGACCTCCCGCCGTGTGTCCTCTCTGCGCGCCGCCCGACGGGCCATCCCCGGGTCCGGTCGGCGCGCCGGGAGACCCCGGAACCCCGGCATGGCCGACGCGAAACCGACCGCACGCGACCTGCGCAACGCCTTCCTCGCCTACTTCGAGGCGAACGGCCACCTGCGCGTGGCCAGCGCCCCGCTGATCCCCCGGGACGACCCGACGCTCCTGTTCACCAACGCCGGCATGGTGCCCTTCAAGCGCGTCTTCACCGGCCAGGAGCCGCCCAAGGCGCCCCGGGCCGCCTCGGCCCAGAAGTGCGTGCGCGCCGGGGGCAAGCACAACGACCTGGAGAACGTCGGCCACACCGGGCGCCACCACACCTTCTTCGAGATGCTGGGCAACTTCTCCTTCGGCGACTACTTCAAGGAGGAGGCCATCCGCCTGGCCTGGGACTTCTTGACCGACACGGCCGGACTCCCCAAGGACCGGCTGTGGGTCTCGATCTACAAGGACGACGACGACGCCTTCCGCATCTGGCGCGACCAGGAGGGGGTGCCGGAGGACCGCATCGTCCGCTGCGGCGAGAAGGACAATTTTTGGCAGATGGGCGACACGGGCCCCTGCGGGCCGTGCACCGAGATCCACATCGACCAGGGGCCCGAGGTCGGCTGCGGCCGCCCCACCTGCGCCGTGGGGTGCGACGACGAGTCGTGCGACCGCTACCTGGAGGTCTGGAACCTGGTCTTCATGCAGTACGACCGGGACGCGGACGGCAAGCTCACCCCGCTCCCCAAGCCCAGCATCGACACGGGCATGGGGCTGGAGCGCCTGACCGCCGTCGTGGGCGGGGTCACGAACAACTACGACACGGACCTGTTCCTGCCCATCATCCACGCCGCCGCCGACCTCTCCCGGGTGGACTACGGCGAGGGCCACGACGGCGACACGGCCCTCAGGGTCCTGGCGGACCACACCCGGGCCATCGCCTTCCTGATCGCCGACGGCGTCCTGCCCGCCAACGACGGGCGCGGCTACGTCCTGCGCCGCATCCTGCGCCGGGCGGCGCGCTACGGCCGGACCATCGGGATGGAGGGGACGTTCCTCTCGGCCCTCACGGGCGTGGTCGTGGAGCGCATGGGCGAGGACTACCCGGAGCTGGTACGCGCCCGCGAGACCATCGCCCGCATCACCACCGGCGAGGAGGAGCGCTTCGGCCACACCCTGGACGCGGGCCTTACCCGCCTGGAGGAGATGCTCGAGGGCGCCCGGGCCAAGGGGCTCTCCAAACTGCCCGGCGAGGACGCCTTCCACCTCTACGACACCTACGGCTTCCCCCTGGACCTGGCGGGCGACGTGGCAAAGGAGCGCGGCCTGGCGGTCGATACCGCCGGCTTCGACGCCGCCATGCAGGCCCAGCGCGAGCGGGCCCGGGCGTCGTGGAAGGGGGCCGAGCGTGGCAAGTCGGCGGGACAGACGAAGTACGCGGCCCTCGCCGAGCGGGCGGGCACGGTCCCCTTCACCGGCTACGAGCACGTCCGGGAGGAGACCGAGGTCGTGGGCCTGCTCGCCGCCGAGGGCGAGGTGCAATCGGTGAAGGCGGGCGACGAGGTCGAGGTCGTCCTGGCGGCGAGCCCCTTCTACGCCGAGTCGGGCGGCCAGGTGGGCGACGCGGGCGAGCTGATGGCCCCGGAGGGCGCCGCCTCGGTGGCCGTGGCCGACACCCAGTCCCCGGTGGAGGGCCTCATCGTCCAGAAGGGCAGGGTGGTTTCGGGCACGCTGCGCGTGGGCGACCGGGTCGTCGCCCAGGTGGACCTCGCCCGGCGCAAGGCCACCGCCCGCAACCACACCGCCACGCACCTGCTGCACGCCGTCCTGCGGGAGGTCCTGGGGGAGCACGTCAAGCAGGCCGGCTCCCTGGTGGCGCCGGACCGGCTGCGGTTCGACTTCACCCACTTCGCCCCCCTCACCCCCCGCGACCTGGAGCTGATCGAGGAGCGGGTCAACGAGACCATCCGCGACGACTTCCGGGTCGCCACCGAGCTGAAGGACCTGGACGCCGCCATCGCCTCCGGCGCCATGGCCCTGTTCGGCGAGAAGTACGCCGACGAGGTCCGCGTCGTCCGCATCGCCGACGTGAGCACCGAGCTGTGCGGCGGCACCCACTGCGGCGGCGTGGGCGAGATCGGCCTGTTCAAGATCGTCTCCGAGGGCAGCGTGGGGGCCGGCGTGCGCCGCATCGAGGCGGTCACGGGCGCCGGGGCGCTGGCCCACGTGCGGACCGAGGAGGCCCGTCTCGCGGCCGTCGCCCAGGCCCTCAAGGCCACGCCCGAGGGCGCCGCGGAGCGCGCGGCCCAAGTGCTCTCGGCCCTGCGCGAGAAGGACCGGGAGATCGAGCGCCTGCGCCTGAAGCTCACCGAGGGGGCCGGCGGCGGCGCGGCCGGGGACGAGGAGGTGCATGAAGTGGCAGGGCTGAAGGTCCTCACCCGGCGCGACGACGGCCTGGACGCGGGCGCCCTGCGGGCCCTCTCGGACCGGGTGCGCGACCGGCTCGGGTCGGGCGCGGCCCTGCTCTCCAGCGTGACGGACGGGCGCGTCCTGCTGATCGCCCTGGTATCCAAGGACGCCACGGACCGCCTGAACGCCGGGGAGCTCATGCGCGAGGCCGCCACCGCCGTGGGCGGCAAGGGCGGCGGCCGCCCCGACATGGCCCAGGGCGGCGGCCCCGACACGGGGAACCTGGACGCCGCCGTGACCGCCTTCCGGGCCCAGGTGGAGGCGCGCCTGGGCGCTGCTTGAGGGCGTGGGCGGCCCCGACAAGGCTCCCGGACGGGTGCTCGCCCTGGACGTGGGCGACCGCACGATCGGCGTCGCCGTGAGCGACGCCCTGGGGGTCGCGGCCCATCCCGTCGAGACCATCCGGAGAACCAAGCTGCAAGCCGACCTGGACCGCATCGCCGCGCTCGTCCGGGAGCGCGAGGCCACCGAGGTGCTGGTGGGCCTGCCGCGCATGCTGGACGGCTCCCTCGGCATCCAGGCCGAGAAGACACAAGCCTTCGCCGACGCGTTGAAGCCCGCCATCCCCGTGCCCGTGACCCTGTGGGACGAGCGCCTCTCGACCAAGGCGGCGGAGCGCGCCCTCATCGCCTCGGGCCTTACCCGCAAGCGGCGCAAGGGGGTGGTGGACCAGGTGGCGGCCGTGTTCTTCCTCCAGGGCTACCTGGACTTTCGCGCCGGGCGCGGCGCCCGAGGGGCATGACGCGCCGAAGGCGGCGGATCGGGTTCGTCACCTGGGTCGGCGTGGCGGCGTGCGTCGCCATCCTCGCCGGGATCGTCCACACCCAGTACGCCCCGCCGGAGCCGAACGGGGATTCCCAGGACACCGTGGTCGTGGAGGTCCCGCCCCGCGCCACGCTCCGGCAGACCGCCGGGCTCCTGAAGGCCCGCCACCTGGTGCGCAACGCCTTCCTGTTCGAGTGGCTCGCCCGCGCCCGGGGCCAGGCCGCCCACATCCAGCCGGGGGAGTACGCCCTGTCGGCCGCCATGACGCCGCGCCAGATCCTGGACCGGCTGGTGCGCGGCGAGGTGGTCCTGCACCCGGTCACCATCCCCGAAGGGCTCACCGTGGCCGAGACCCTGGGGCGCCTGGCGGCGGCCGGCTTCGGGCCGGTGGAGGCGTACCGCAAGCTCCTGGACGACCCCGGGTTCCAGGCCGCCCACGGGGTGCCGACGAAGGGGGTGAAGGTGCCCTTCGAGGGCTACCTCTTCCCGGACACGTACCTGCTCGCCAAGGACACGCCCCCCGCGCGCGTCCTCGCCGTCATGCTGGCGCGTCTGGACGCGGCCTTCACGCCGGAGCGCCGCCGGCGCATGGCGGCCCTGGGCTGGACCCGCCACCAGGTCCTGACCCTCGCCTCCATGATCGAGAAGGAGACCGCCCGCCCGGAGGAGCGCGCCCGCGTCTCGGCCGTGTTCCACAACCGCCTGGAGCGGGGCATGCGCCTCCAGGCCGACCCCACGGTGATCTACGCGATCCCCGCCTTCGACGGCGACATCCGCCACGCCGACCTGTTGCGCGACGACCCCTACAACACCTACCGCCACGCCGGGCTCCCGCCCGGGCCCATCGCCAGCCCGGGCGACGCCGCCATCCAGGCCGCCCTGTTCCCGGACGACGACCGGGCGCTCTACTTCGTCGCGAAGGGCGACGGAACCCACGTCTTCTCCGCCACCGTGGAGGAGCACAACCGGGCCGTCCGGCGCCTCGTCCGATGAGGCGCGCAGAATCCATACTGCCCGCCCTGCCGGCCCTGCTCGTCCTGATTGCCCTCGCCGCCTGCGACAAGGGCCAGGCTCCGCCCGCCGCCTCGGCGCCGAAGCCCGCGGACGTCGCGATCGACATGGTGACCGTCCCGGCCGGGCCGTTCGTCCTGGGCTCGGACGAGGTGGACACGGAGGGCCGCTCCCGGGAGTTCGGCGGCCGCCGGCCGTGGTACGAGGACGAGCACCCGCGCCAGACCATGTCCCTGTCCACGTTCCGGATCGACCGCACCGAGGTGACGGAAGGGGCCTACGCCGAGTTCCTGCGGGAGGTCGTCTACCCCGCGCCGCCCGGCTGGACGGGCAAGCCCCCCGCGCCCACGGACCCGGACTTGCCCGTCACCCACGTCAACTGGATGGACGCCCAGAACTTCTGCCACTGGCGCGGCGCCCGCCTGCCGTCCGAGTTCGAGTGGGAGAAGGCGGCCCGCGGCCCGGACGGCCGGAAGTACCCCTACGGCGACACCTTCGACCCGGAGCGCGCCAACACCGGCAAGGACGGGGAAGTGGCCGAGGTGGGGCACTACCCGGGCTCCGCCGGCCCCTACGGCGCCCTGGACATGGCGGGCAACGTGTGGGAGTGGACCAGCAGCTGGTATCTGGCCTACCCCGGCAGCAAATCCGACAGCCCCCTGTTCGGCAAGCGCCAGAAGGTCCTGCGGGGCGGGAGCGCGGGGGTCGCCGGGGGCCACTACCTGCTGGCCGCCCTCACCAGCCGGGGGAGCTACCGCTTTCCCCTGGACCCCCGTGGCAAGGCCGCCGACGTGGGGTTCCGCTGCGCCCAGTCCCTCGACGCCGCCGGGAACGTCATCGACGACCGCGACGCCCGCCTGCACGGCTAGACCGCCTCGCTCCCGGCGGCCCCATCGGCTACCATACGGCCCCAAATGCCGTCCGACGCACAGCCCCACGGCCCCCTGATCTACAACCTCTTCCCGCTCCTCGCCGGGCCCTTCGCGGCGTGGCGCCCGCACCTGGTCCGGGCGCGGGACCTGGGGTTCGACTGGCTGTTCTTCAACCCGGTCTCCTACCCCGGCTTCTCCGGCTCCCTCTACGCCGTGAAGGACTACGACGGCTTCCACCCGGTGGTCGCGCCCGACGGGAACGAGGCCGGGGCGCTGGCCTTCATGGCGGTCCTGGAGGAGATGGGGGACCTGGGGCTCAAGCCCATGATGGACCTGGTCATCAACCACACCGCCGTGGACTGCCCGCTCACCCACACCCATCCCGAGTGGTACGCCCGCGACGCGCACGGAAAGATCGTCCACCCGGGCGCCCTGGACGACGGGACGTGGGTCTCCTGGGGCGACCTCGCCACCGTGGACAACGCCGGCTCCACCGACCGCGACGGCCTGTGGGACCACTGGGACGACCTGGTCGCCCGCCACCAGGACCTGGGCGTGAAGGGCTTCCGGTGCGACGCCGCGTACCAGGTCCCGGCCGACCTGTGGCGCCACCTGATCGGCCGGGCCAAGGCGCGCGACCCACAGGTCGTCTTCTTCGCCGAGTCCCTCGGCTGCCCCATCGAGGACGTGGTGCAGCTGGCCGAGGCGGGCTTCGCCTACACCTTCAACAGCGCCAAGTGGTGGGACTACGACGAGGCCTGGTGCCTGACCCAGTACGCCGCCACGGCGCCCCTGGTGACCGGCACGATCGCCTTCGCCGAGTCCCACGACACCCCGCGCCTGGCCGAGGAGCTGGAGGGCGACCTTGGGGCCGTCCTGGCGCGCCACGCCTTCGCGGCCTTCTTCTCCACCGGCTACATGATGCCCATGGGGTTCGAGTTCGGCGCCCGCAGACGCCTGAACGTGGTGCGCACGCGGCCCGAGGACTGGGAAACCCCGGACGACCTGACGGACGCGGTGGCCGAGATCAACCGGGTCAAGGCGGCGCACCCCGTGTTCAACCAGGAGGGCCCCCTGACGCGCCTGCCCGACCCGGTAGCGGGCATCACGGCCCTGGAGAAGCGCACCCGCGACGGCAAGGGTGGCGCCCTGCTCCTGATCGCGCGGGTGGGCGGGGCGCCGCCGGACCCGGCCGGGGCGTGGGCGTCGGGCCGCGAAATCACCCCGGCGTGCCTCGCGGAACGCGGCGGCGGGCTGCGGGTGTTCGTCCCGGACTGATTTCTTGCGACTGGAGAACCGATGCCGTACGTGAACGTGAGGGTCGCGGGCGCCCTGACCCCCGCGCAGAAGAAGGCGATCGTCGCCCGCATCACGAAGGTCATGGAGGAGGAGGCGGGCAAGCCGCCCTCGGCCACCTACGTCGTGATCGACGAGGTCCCGCGGGAGAACTGGGCCAAGTCGGGCCAGCTGCTCGCCGACCCCGGCAATTGACCCCGGGCCAGGGCCCCTCTAGAATATTCGGTCTTCGGGAACGCCGTCCCGGTTCGCCGCGCCCCCCTCGTGTGGGGGCACAGGCCGCCCGGCGCGTGTGTCCGAGGCAGGCCGTTTTCACGAACGCGCGGGCCGGGGTCCGGACGGACGCCGGGCGCGCCGATCAGACGGGAGCACGGGATTGGCAGAGCCGGAAAGAGGAGCGGGTCGGCAGGTGAGTCTCGCCAACGTTGAGATCCGGGTTCACGGGAACCAGGTCGAGAAGGCGCTCAAGGTCTTCAAGCGCAAGCTGGCGCGCGACGGGGTCCTGAAGGACATCAAGCGCCTGCGCTACTACGAGAAGCCGAGCGTGCGCCGCAAGCGCAAGCTGAAGGAGGCCAAGAAGCGGCGCGACAAGCTGGAGCGCCTGCTCGCCCGCTAGGCCCCCCGGGCCCTTCCCGTCATCCGCCGGCCCCGACCGGCCGCTCTTCCCGCCCGGTCAGAAGGCCGGGCCACCCCCTCAAAACCAGTCGAGCGGCGTCAGCCCCGCCCCCGCGTCAGGCCCGCCCCAACGTCTCGCGCCGGGCCTGTACCCGGGCCAGCTCCGCGTCCACCTGGGCCACCTGGGCCAGGCGCGCCCGCACCCCGGCGTCGTCGCCGGCGGCGGCCACGATCCCCCGCTCCTCCAGTTGCCGGATGCGCACCCCCAGCTCGGCCAGGCGCGCCTCGCGCTTGCGCAGGAGCAGCTCGCGCCGGTAGGCGAGGCGGGCCCGGGCAACCCACCGGTCCAGGGCGCCGAAGGCCCGGGTCCACCCACCCCCGGGCCGGTCGTGCCAGAGGTCTTCTTCGTCCGGCCGGTCGTCCCCTTCGGCGTCGCGTTCGGGACCGGCCGACCGGCGTGCGAAGCCCGCCGCCGGGCCGGGGGCGCCGTGGGGAATGGGGCCGTCGGCGCCCCCGTGCGCCGCCTGGGCGCGGGGCGGCGGCGGGGCCGGACGCGGGGGGGTGCGGGGCCGGACCGCGCTCTCCGGTCCCAGGGGCACGGGGCCGTGGGACTCGGGCGGGCCCGGGTCGGCGCTCCGGGGGCGGACGCTGCTCTCCGGCCCCAGGGGCACGGCGCCGTGGGGCTCGGCGGACGCCTCCACCTCGTGGGGCATGGGCGGCGGCGGGGGCGGGGGCTCCGGTGGCGCCTCCACGGCGGGCTCGGGCGCGGGTGCCTCCGCGTCGGCGGCGTCCTCGGCGACGTCCTCGGCAACATCCTGGGCTCCAAGGGCGTCGTGGCGCCGGATCAGGGCCCGCAGCTCCTTCTCGATGGCCGCCTTGCGCGGGTAGTCGGCGTCGCCGTACTCGGCCCGCAACGCGGCCAGGTCGGCCACCAGGGCGGCCCGCATCTCGATCGTGGCGTCGGCGCACCCGTCCAGCTGCCGCTGCCACGCGGCCTCGGTGTGCGCCATCAGCTCGGCGACGCCCTGGGGCTCCCTTGTTACGTCAACATCCACGTCAACGTCCACGTCCGCTCCTCGCCCGGCGGGTCCGCTCCGGCCGGGCCGGGACATGATACCCGACTCATGCCTTCGGCCCCCGCACGTGCCCGTACCACCGCGCCAGGCGCCTTGGATGCACGCCCAGCAGGTAGAGGGTGACGAGCGCCGCGTTGCGCAGGGTGGTGCGCACGACCCCCTCCCGCTCCCAGCGCCGGGCCGAGGTCCGCACCCGGGCCGGAACGACGACGATCCTCCCCAGGCGCTTCAGCCGCCGCCCCAGTTCCACGTCCTCCATGATCGGCACGTCCGGAAACCCCCCGGCCGCGTCGAAGGCGGCGCGCCGCACGAACGACGCCTGGTCGCCGTAGGGCACCCTTGTCAGGCGGGTGCGCAGGTTGGCGGCCCGGGCGATGAACGCAAGCCGAGGATCGGAAGACTCGATGCCCAGCAGGAACGCCCCCGCCACGGCGCCGGTTTCGGCCAGGGCGGCGGCGATGCGCGCCGGCGCGTCGGCCGGGAGGACCGTGTCGGCGTGCAGGAACAGCAGCACGTCGCCCTTGGCGGCCGCGGCCCCGGCGTTCATCTGGGGCCCGCGCCCGGGGGGCGAGACGGTCACCCGCGCCCCATGTGCTTGGGCGATGGCGACGGTCGCGTCCGTGCTGCCGCCGTCCGCCACGATCACCTCCGCGAACCCCGGCGGCAGGGCCCCCAGGGTACGGCCGAGGACCGCCGCCTCGTTGAGGGTCGGGACGACGACGGAGACGGCGGGGCCGCCCGGGGCCGGAGCGTGCAAGCGGCTCATTCCACAGGACTTTTACGTGATATCCCCAATGGAATCGCGTGGACCGCCGGTGCGATCATCCCCTTGTCGGGCGCGGGCGCGCGGGCCGACCGTACAGGGGTTCGGC
>CAZGRJ010000092.1:0-10145 GCA_964528115.1 uncultured Nitrospirales bacterium | reverse complement strand
GCGGGTGGGCACCAGGGTCAGGCCCTTCTCCTGGACCTTGCCCATGAGGCGCCGGAGCTCGTGCCGGTGCAGCAGCAGCTTGCGGCTGCGGCCCGGCTCGTGGTTTGCGATGTTGCCGTGGGTGTAGGGGTGGACGTGGACCCCCTCCAGGAAGGCCTCCTCGCCCCGGATGCGCACCAGGCCGTCCACGATGTCCACCTTGCCGTTCCGGATCGACTTCACCTCGGTGCCCACCAGGGCGATGCCGGCCTCGTAGGTCTCCAGGATGTGGTAGTTGTGGTACGCCTTCTTGTTGGTGGCGAGGTTGTCGGACTTTCGCTCGGATTTGGCCATAATGGGGGCGCCCCGGGGATCACACGTGCCGAAACAGGCAGGCCATCATAAACGCCGGACCCGCAAACCCCAAGGCGCCGCGGCGCGCAGGCGGGGAGGCGGGCCGGTGCGGGTGGCGGACCTGCTGCCGGGGCTCGCCGAGCGCGGGGGGTGGGGGCAGGTCATGGACCTGTGCCGCCTGCGGGCCGAGTGGGGCGCCCTCGTCGGCCCCGCCGTGGCGGGCCACAGCCACCCGGAGCGGATCGGGCGCGGCCGCCTGACGGTGACCGTGGACAACTCCGCGTGGCTGATGCAGCTGTCGTTCTACCGCGACGAGATCCGCGACAAGGCCGCGGGGCTCCTCGGGCCCGACCGGGTGACGGAGGTGGTCCTCAAGGTGGGCCGCATCCCGAAGGCCGGGCGCGTCCGCCGGGCGGTGCCGTCCCCGCCGCCGCCGGAGGCGGCGAAGGAGGTGGAGGTCTGCGTTGCCGGGGTGGACGATCCGGAGGTGCGGGACGCCCTGCGCTCGCTGATGCTCGCCGATCTGTCGCGCAGCCGGACGCCCGGCTAGGGGATCGTCAGTCCCGCCCCGCCCCCGCCGTGGCCAGGCCGGCCCCGGCGGTGCGGACCCGCTCGGCGCGCCGGAAGGTGATGCGCCCGCGGCGCAGGTCCGCCACCACGAAGTCGCCCGGCTTGATCTCGCCGGCCGAGAACAGGTCGGCGACCTCGGCGTCCACGTGGCGCTCCACCTCGCGGATCAGGGGGCGTGCCCCCAGGTCCGGGTCGTAGGCCTCGTCCAGGATGAAGCGCTTGACCTTGGGGTTCACCTGGACGGCGAAGCCCGCCTTGGCGAAGCGCGCCAGGCTCTCGTCCAGGACGCGGTCGAGGACCGCCGCCATGGTCTTCTGGTCGAGCGGGTTGAAGACCACGAAGTCGCTGATGCGGTTGCGGAACTCGGGGGTGAAGAGCTTCTCCATCTCGCGCTTGACCGCCTGGTCCACGTCGCGCTTGTTTGCCTGGGAGCGGGCGGCGGCGAAGCCGATCCCCTTGGACTCGAGGAGCGAGCTGACGTCGCGCGAGCCCACGTTGCTCGTCATCACCACGATGGACGAGGTGAAGTCCACCTCCGAGGCGGCCTCGTGGGTCTTGCGGGCCAGCGACACGCGGCCCTCGTCCATGATGTGCAGGAGCATGTTGTGGAGGGCCGGGTGGGCCTTCTCCACCTCGTCGAACAGGATGATGGACCACTCCCGCCCCTCGATCTGCTCCTTGTCGAGCATCACCGGCAGGTCGGACCCGACGTAGCCCGGGGGGCTGCCGATCAGGCGCGAGACGGCGTGGGGCTCGGAGAACTCCGAGCAGTCGATGCGCAGGACCGCCTTGGGGTCGTTGTGGATCGCCTGGGCCAGGGCCTTGACGGCCTGGGTCTTGCCCACGCCGGAGGGCCCGGAGAAGAAGAACGTGGCGATGGGGCGCTCCTTGTTGCGGAAGCCCGCCGCGGCCCGGGTGAGGGCGCGGGTGATGGCCACGATCGCCTCATCCTGGCCGATCACCTGTTCCCGCAGGGTGCGCTCGATGAACTCCAGGGGGTGCTTGCGAGCCTTCCGGGTCCCCAAGGGCACGGTGGCCTTGGGGATCAGACCGGACCCCGCCTTGGGCGTCCCTCCCGTTGCCGCGCTCGAACCACCTGCATAGCTCATGGGCTCGCCTCCTTCCCTGGCACCCCGGTGAAGACGCCCCCGGTGGTCCCTTCCTGGAACCGACGGACGTGCGTCGCGGCCGCCACACGCCCCAACCCTCCGGGCCGACGGTCACGAAGACTGTTTCGGCTCGCCCGGGGGGGCTCTTTAGGTGCCGTGCAGGGGCGGACGGGAGGCGCTGGGCGGCCCCGGCACGGGGAGGTCTATTTATGCCCGGAGGCCACCAGATACACGTGGGGCAGGACCAGGCCGTCGGGCTTGTGGTACGCCGTGGCCAGGGAGGCCACCTCGTCGCGCACCGCGTCCTGCTGGTCCGGGTTCAGCTTGCCCATGAGGTCGGCCAGCATGGCGGACTCCTCCACCAGGTCCCAGTAGGCCTCGAAGCTGTCGAAGCGGTAGTCCAGGTCGTGCCGGGTCACCTCGAAGCCGGTGAAGCCCGCCCCCTCCAGGGCCGCCTCCAGGGCGCCCGGGGCCCCCAGGGAGGTGATCTGGGAGAACGGCTGTGCGTCCGCAGCCAGGTGGGGCTTCAGGGCCTTGGCGGCCATCTCGATGGCGCTCATCCGGTCGCCCCACACGGCCACGGCGAAGCGCCCGCCGGGGGCGAGGACGCGGCGCATCTCGGAGAGCCCCTTCACCGGGTCCTTGAACAGCATCACGCCGAACCGGCACAGGGCGCGGTCGAATCCCGCGTCGGGCAGGGCCAGGTCCTCGGCCGGCATGACCTTGAAGGCGATCCCGCGCAGCCCCTCCTTCTCCACCTTGGCCCGGGCGGCGTTCACCATGCCCTCGGCGGCGTCCACCCCCAGGATGCCGATCTCGTCGCCGTAGCGCCGCGCCACGGAGAGGCCCGGCTCGCCGGTGCCGCAGGCCAGGTCGAGGACCCGGTCGCGGGGGTGCAGGTCGAGGCGGTCGATGAGCACCTCGCCCACGGGGGCGATGTGGGGCAGCCACAGGTCGAATTTCTGGGCGATGCGGTTCCAGTCGGGCTGGGTGACGTTCTCCTGGGTGTCCGGCTGGCCGGCGGGCTGGCTCATGGGTTCTCCTCCGGGTGCGGGGCCGCGCCCCGATGCGTCTGGGTGCCGGCCACCTCGGCGAAGAGGTGGACGGCGGCGCGGCAGGCCTTGTGGAAGTCGGCGAGGGAGAGGCTCTCGTCCTCGCCGTGGGCGCGGCAGGCGGGGTCCTCGACCCCGAGCAGCAGGGCAGGGATGTCGCCCATGGTGCGGGCGAAGGGCTCCACGAACGGGATGCTGCCGCCGCACCCGATGTGGACCGCGTCGGTGCCGTAGCCCGCCTTGAGGGCCCGGCGCGCGGCGTCGAAGTAGGGGCCTTCAGGATGCGTCCGCCACCCGCCGCCCGTGCCCCGGGGGGTCACCGTCACCCGGCAGCCGAAGGGCGGGTCCTCGGACAAAAAGCGCACCAGGGCCTTCATGCACGCCTCCGGGTCCTGCTCCGGCCCCAGGCGCACGCCCAGGCGGGCCCGGGCGCGGGCCAGGATCTGGTTGCTGGCGGTGGCGAACGACCCCGCCTCCACGGCGCACACGGCCACGGCGGGGGCGTCCCAGTTGGAGCGGTAGGTCTCCGCCGCGCCCTCCGTGAGCAGGGGCACGCCGTCCGCCAGGCCGCCCTGGGCGCGGTAGCGCTCCGGGTCGAAGGGGAGCCCCGCGTAGGCGGCGTCGGGCACCGGGTCGGCGGCGATGCCGGGCACCGTCAGCCGGCCCTGCTCGTCCGACAGGCGGGCGATGAGCTTCGCCAGGGCCTGCACCGGGTCCGGCACCGGGCCGCCCCAGATGCCGCTGTGCAGGGGGCCCTCCAGGGCGGCGACCTCCAGGTCGGCCATGAGCAGGCCGCGCAGGCTCACGGTGAGAGACGGGATGCCCGTCTCCAGGTTGCAGGTGTCGGTCAGGACCAGGCAGTCGGCGGCGAGGCGCTCCCGGTGGCGGGCGAGGAAGTCGGCCAGGTGGGGCGAGCCGACTTCTTCCTCCCCCTCGACGATGATCTTGAGGTTGACGGGCAGGCGTCCGGCGCCCTTCAGCCAGGCCGCCGCGGCGGCCACGTAGGAGACGACGCCGGCCTTGTCGTCCACGGCGCCGCGGCCGTACAGGCGGCCGTCGCGCTCGGCGGGCTCCCAGGGCGGGGTGGTCCAGCGGGCCAGGTCGCCCGGCGGCTGGACGTCGTGGTGGCCGTAGACCAGGAGCGTGGGGGCGCCCTCGGCGTGGCACCAGTCGGCCACGACGGCCGGGGGCGCGCCGGGGTGGGGGACCACCTCCACGTGCTCCAGGCCGCTCTCGGTCAGGAGCCGTGCCACCGCTTCCGCCGACGCCACGAGGGGCGCCTCCGGGTAGCCCTCGGCGCTCACGCCGGGGATGCGCACCAGGGCCGCGAGGGCGTCCCGGGTGGCGTCCCGCCGTGCCTCCAGGGCCGCGAGCGCCGCCGCCAAGTGGTCTGATGGCTCCCGCCCCGCGCCTCCCGCGCCGGGAACCGACACCGCAGTCGTCATGCCCGGTAGGGTAGCACCTTTGCGCCGGGGCGGGTTCTGCCGAAAAGGGGTGCATTCGACGAGGCCCCGTGAAGAAGACCGCCGACATCCTCAAGGGCGACACGCTCGCCGCCCTGGCCGCGCGCCGTGCCGCCCGGGGCCTGCCCCCGCCCGACGCCATGGCGCGCTACCTGGACGCCGCCCTGGCCGAGGCCGCGCGGCACCTGCGGGCGAGCGCCGGGGTGCCCGCGGTCGCGAACGTTCTGGAGGAGGTGGAGGCCCTGCGCCGCCGCCTCGACTGGCCGGGGCCCGGCGGGGAGGGCGTTGATCCGGGTGGGATTCCGTCCATGACCCGCGCCGCCCTGCGCGACGTGGAGCGGGCCGCCCTGGTGGACGGCTTCAAGGAGCGCTGCGCCGGCCTCGCCTCGCGCCTCGCCGACCCGGCCGGGAACCAGGCCGCCCTGGACGAGCTGCGGGCCGCCGTGCCGGTGCTCGCGAGGGTCCTGAACCTGGGGCCGAAGGCGGCCTAGCGGCGGTTCAGCCGGCGCGGTTCAGCTGCGATAGTCCGCATTTATCCGGACGTAGTCGTAGGAGAAATCGCAGGTCCGCACCGACGCGGCCCCCGGGCCGTCCCCCAGGCCCAGGGTGATGCCGTAGGCGCGCGCGGCCATGACGCCGGCGGCGGCGGCCTCGGCCTCCGCGCCTAAGTGGCGGCCGTCCTTGAGCAGGGCCTGGTCGCCGATGTGCAGCTCGGCCCGGTCCGGGTCGAAGGCCACGCCCGCCTGGCCCGCCGCCGCCAGGATGCGGCCCCAGTTGGGGTCGGCGCCGAACAGGGCGGTCTTCACCAGGGGCGAGGCGGCAACGGCCTTGGCCACGGCCACCGCCTCGGCCTCGGTGGAGAGCCCGGTCACGGTGACGGTCACCCGCTTCGTGGCCCCCTCGCCGTCCGCCACGATGGCCGCCGCCAGGGCGTCGCACACCTCGTGCACGAGCGCCGTGAACGCGTCCCACCCCGGGGCCTCCTGGGTCAGGACCGGCCCGCCCGCGCTGCCCCCCGCCAACAGCAGGACGCAGTCGTTGGTGGAGGTGCAGCCGTCCACGGTGATGCGGTTGAAGGTGCGCGCCACCGCCCCGGCCAGGGCCCGCTGCAGCGCGCCGCCCTCCACCGGGGCGTCGGTGGCCAGGAACGCCAGCATGGTGGCCATGTCGGGGTGGATCATGCCGGACCCCTTGGCGATCCCCGTGACGGTCACCGGAACGTCCCCCACCTGCGCCACGGCCGAGTGGTGCTTGGCGACGGTGTCGGTGGTGCGGATCGCCTCGGCCGCGATATTCCAGCCGTCCGGGCGCAGCCCGGCGACGGCGCGCGGGATGCCCTGGCGCAGCTTGGGCATGGGCAGCGCCTGGCCGATCACGCCGGTGGAGGCCACGGCCACCTGGTCCGGGGGAACCTCCAGGGCCGCCCCCACCAGGGCCGCCATCTCGGCGGCGTCGGCCTCGCCCTGGGGCCCGGTGCAGGCGTTGGCGTTGCCGCTGTTCGCCACGATCGCCCGGCAGGTGCCGGTGGCGACGACCCTCCGGGTCCAGGTCACGGGCGCGGCCTGGACCACGTTGCGGGTGAAGACCCCGGCGACGGCGGCGGGCTCCTCGGACGCCAGGACCATCAGGTCGGGCCCGGCGGACTTCTTGATCCCGCACGCCAGGCCCGAGGCCGAGAAGCCCGCCACGGCGAGGGGGGACCCAAGGCTCACGCGACCGTCCCGACCAGGGGCAGGCCGGCGGTCTCGGGCAGGCCCAGCATCAGGTTGAGGCATTGCACGGCCTGGCCCGCGGCGCCCTTCACCAGGTTGTCGATGGCGCACAGGGCGAAGACCCGCCCGGTGGCCTCGTCGGCGCCCACGCCGATCACGGCGCGGTTGGTGCCCGTGACCCAGCGGGTCTCGGGCCACCGGCCGGCGGGCAGGACCTCCACGCAGGGGGCGTCGGCGTAGACCTCCGCCACCCGCGCCCGGACCGCTTCGTCGTCCGCCTCCACGCCGGCCGCGAGGCGGCCGTACACGGCGGCCAGGATGCCCCGCGACATGGGGACCACCTGGGGGACGAACAGGACCTCGACGGGATGCCCCGACAGGGCCTCGGCGTGGAGGGCCATCTCGGGCTGGTGGCGGTGGGTGCCCACCTTGTAGGGGCGGACGCTGGCCGTCACCTCGGCGAACAGGCTTTCCGTGCGGGCCTCGCGCCCGGCGCCGGAGACCCCCGACTTGGCGTCCACCACCACGCCCTCACGCGGGTCGATCAGCCCCTTCGTGAGCAGGGGCAGGAGGGCGAGCAGGGCGGCGGTGGGGTAGCAGCCCGGCACCGCCACCAGGGGCGCCTTGGGGATGCGGTCGCGGGCGAACTCCACCAGGCCGTACACCGCCCGGGACGCGAGCGCCGGCAGGTGGTGGCCGTAGGCGGCGGCGTAGACCTCCGGGTCGGGGAGGCGGTGGTCGGCGCCCAGGTCGATGACGGGCACGCCCGCCCCGACGAGGTGCTCCACCACGGGCCCCGAGGCGCCGTGGGGCAGGGCGGCGAGGACCACGTCGGCCTCGGCCCGGACGCGGGCCGGGTCCAGGGCCTGGAGGGTGAGGGTTGCATGGGGGTTGCCCGTACCGGCGAGGGCCGGGAGGGCCTCGCCGACGGTCCGGCCGGCCTGGCGCTCCGAGGTGGCGTGGGTCACGCGGACGTTGGGGTGGCCCGCCAGCAGGCGCAGCAGCTCGCCCCCCACGTAGCCGGTGGCCCCCAGCACCGCGGCCCTGGTCGGAACGGTCGGATTCTGTTCGCCCATGTCGGCTCCCCCGGAACGAAAGCGGGGGAGGGGCCGGCGACCCCTCCCCCGCAAAGTCACGCGGCGTATCTGGCGGCCGTTACCGCTTGGAGAACTGGAACTTCTTGCGCGCCCCCGGCTGGCCCGGCTTCTTGCGCTCCACGGCGCGGGGGTCGCGGGTGACGAAGCCGGCCTTCTTGAGGGGCTGGCGGTAGGTTTCCTGGACCTGGATCAGGGCCCGGGTGATGCCGTGCCGGATGGCGCCCGCCTGGCCCGCCAGGCCGCCGCCGCGCACGTTGGCCCGGACGTCGAACCGGTCCGCCTGGCCCAGGAGCTCGAGGGGCTGGCGCACGGTGCGCACCAGGGTCTCGCGCATCATGTAGGCGTCCACGTCGCGCTTGTTGATCGTGACCTTGCCCGTGCCGGGCGCCAGGCGCACCCGCGCCACCGCGGTCTTGCGCCGTCCGGTGGCGGTGTACTCGGTGCTCATGACTTGGATTCCGTGGCTGGGGCGGCGCCGCCGCCGACGGCCAGGGGCGCCGGCTTCTGGGCCGCGTGGGGGTGGTCGGCGCCGGCGTAGACCTTGAGCTTCTTGGCCATGGCGCGGCCCAGGCGGCTCTTGGGGAGCATGCCCTGGACGGCGCTGGTCACCAGGCGCGTGGGGTCCTTCTCGCGCACCTTGGCGGCGGTGGCCTCCTTCAGGCCGCCGATGTAGCCGGTGTGGTGGCGGTAGAGCTTGTCGGTCCACTTCTTGCCCGTCAGGCGGACCTTCTCGGCGTTGACCACCACGACGTGGTCGCCCAGGTCCTCGTGGGGCGTGTAGGTGGGCTTGTGCTTGCCCCGCAGGACCGTGGCGACGCGGGTCGCGAGGCGGCCGAGCACCTGGTCGGTGGCGTCCACCACGTACCACGTCTGGGGCTGGTCCGCCTTGCGGAAGGATTGGGTCTTCATGCGCGCGCCTAAGGTCCTCTATCTGCATCCTTCAAGGGGCGAAAGGAAGCCTGCTATTATAGGGGGGCTCCGCGCCGGGTCAAGGGGGACTGGGCCGGGGGTGGGCGCGTGTTTGCCGTGCCGTGCCGCCTCCGGGTGCTTTGTGGGTAGGGATTTGCTCAAAAAGCGGAACCCCCCGGCCTCCGACGGGCCGGGCCCCGGACGGCCCCCCGGGGCGGCGGTGCCGGAACGGGCGGGCCGGGGCGGGCGCCGGGACATCTCGGGGCCGGTTTTTCCCGGCTGGCACAGGACTTGAACTTCCGACGGCGGTCCCGGCACGCCCCACGGATGCGGCGGGCCGGCGCCGAGCGGTGTTGATGACTCCAGCCTTTCCCCACTTTCGGCTTGTTGACAAGGGAACCGACCGGTCGATACGCTTTCACAAAATCGTAGCACGGTTGGTGCGGCGGCCTCCCCTGGCTGCGCGTTTTCCGGCAGTGTTGCCGCCCGTCGGATGGCCGTTTGGAGTCTCTTTGATGTACGCGAGGGCGGCCGCGATCCCGCGACCCATCCCCCCTTGCCGAACGTCCCGCGCCGGCCGCGCGGCGCGTGTCCCAAGGTCGGCACAGTCGGCGACGTCGGCGGCGTCGGCAAGTTTGGGACGGGGAAGGCCGGGGTTCGGCCCTGAAACAGTGAACGGGAGGTCGGCGTGTCGCAGGATCTGACGCACTTCAACGAGTCCGGGCGGGCCCACATGGTGGACGTGAGCGGCAAGGCCGACACCCAGCGCGTGGCCGTCGCGGCCGGCACCATCAAGGTGCTGCCGAACACCTTCGAGCGCATCCAGTCGGGCAAGATCGCCAAGGGCGACGTGCTGTCCGTGGCCCAGGTGGCCGGGATCATGGGGGCCAAGCACACCCCGGACCTGATCCCCATGTGCCACCCGCTGCTGCTCACCAAGGTGGACATCACCTTCAAGGAGGACAGTGCCCCGGACGCCGACGGCTACTGCGCCATCACCGCCACCGCCACCGTGGCCGTGAGCGGCCAGACCGGCGTGGAGATGGAGGCCCTCACGGCGGTGAGCATCACGCTGCTGACCATCTACGACATGTGCAAGGCCATCGACAAGGGCATGTACTTCACCAACGTGGGGCTCCTCCAGAAGGAGGGCGGCAAGTCGGGCGACTTCACCAATCCCCACATCGAGGCCATGCACGGGGTCTGAGGGGCCCCCAAGGCATGCAGATGGTCAAGGGAAGGCAGGGCGCGTGATCCGGGTCGAGGAGCTGGTCAAGGTGTACCGGGGGGCGGACAAGCCGTCGGTGGACCACCTCTCTTTCGACGTGAAGGAGGGCGAGGTCTTCGCCTTCCTGGGCCCCAACGGCGCCGGCAAGAGCACCACCACCAAGATCCTGACGACCCTGTCGAAACCCACCTCCGGCACGGCCGAGGTGGCCGGGCACGACGTGGTCCGCCAGGGCCACAAGGTGCGCGAGGCCATCGGCTACGTGGCCCAGAACACGGGCGTGGACTTCTTCATGACGGGCCGGGAGAACCTCACCCTGATCGCCCAGCTCTACCACCTGAAGCGCGACGAGGTGACGCGCCGGGTGGACGAGATGCTGGCGTTCTTCGGCCTGACCGACGTGGCCGACCGCATGGTCTCGGGCTACTCCGGCGGCATGCAGCGCAAGCTGGACGTGGCCACGGCCCTGTTGCACAAGCCGCGCGTGCTGTTCCTCGACGAGCCGACCCTGGGATTGGACGCCCACAGCCGCCTCGATCTCTGGAACTACGTCAAGCGCCTGAACACCGAGTCGGGCGTGACCGTGTTCATGAGCACCCACTACCTGGACGAGGCCGACAAGCTGGCCCACCGGGTGGGGATCATCAACGAGGGCGTGCTGCAGGCCGTGGG
>CAZGRJ010000091.1:0-10169 GCA_964528115.1 uncultured Nitrospirales bacterium | reverse complement strand
GACCAGTTCTCCACCCGCTCGGTGATGAGCAGCTCGTTGGGCACGAGGTGCTCCTTGCCGTCGCGGGTGATGAGCGAGACGTAGCGCGCCGAGAGGTGCTTCACCCAGCCGTAGGTCTCGCCCACCACGATCACGTCGCCCGGCTTGATGGAGCGGTCGGCCAGCAGGATGATCCCGGACACGAAGTTGGAGATCACCTTCTGCAGGCCGAAGCCCAGCCCCAGGCCGATGGCGCCGCCGAGGACCGTCAGGGCCGTCAGGTCCACGCCCACGGCGTTCAGGCCGATCAGCACGGCGAAGAGCACCAGCACCGTGTGGATCAGCTTGCTGACCAGCACCCGCATGGAGGGCGACAGGCCCGTCATGGCGCTGATCTGGCGCTCGAGCAGCCGGGCCATGAGCACCGCCCCGGCCACGAACAGGGCCATGACCCCCAGGCCCGTGGCCAGGGTGAGGACCGAGATGCGGGTGCCGCCCACGGTCAGGCCGATGGCGTCCAGGCCCGTGAGGAGCGGCTGGAGCAGCCCCGTGATGTGCAGCGCCGCGCCCACCCACACCACCGCCGCGACGGCGCGGGCGAGGGCCTGGCTGCGCACCAGGGACGAGACCGCGCGGATGACGATCCAGGCGAACCCCAGGCTGGTCGCCGCGTCCGCCAGGGCCGTGGGCAGGTGGACCCCGGACGCCACCGGGGCGTAGAGCAGGAGGAGCAGCAGGCTCAGGGTGGGGAACAGGATGTCCACCAGCCCGTGGGCCATGGACCGGGCCCACTTCGGCGCGTGGCCGCTTTCCACCCACGCCTCCAGGCGCCGGATCGGGCGGCGCGACAAGGCGTAGCCGATGGCGAGCGCCGCCACCACCCAGGCGAGCTGCAGGGCCGCCTCGGGGGAGAGGACATTGGCCCGGAGCCACGCCATGGTGGCGTCGGCGATGCGGCTCATGGGGGTCTCGTCGGGCACGTCGGTGGCCTCGGGCCCCAAGATACTACAGGAGTCACGACAGGAATCCGCGCCGCCCGGAACGGGGACCGACCGCGGGTGGTACGGGCGTCAGGTCCGCTCGACCTTCACCACGTCGCCGTCCCGGACGGCGGCGAAGGCGCGGACGTCGCCATCGGCGTCGGCGAAGACGTTGGTGGGGGCGACCAGGCGGATCTCGTCGCCCCGGGAGACGGGGGTGCGGCCGAAGCCGACCGCGATGGCGGAGCCGCCGGTCCAGAAGGCGATCTCGCCGGCCTCCATCACGTCCTTCGCGTCGGCCTCCAGGGCGGCCCGGACCGGGGCGGAGAAGTACACCTCCTCCCCCCAGGTGCGGGCCTCGGCGTCGAACGGCAGGGCGTCCCACACGGCGTCCGCCGTGGGCGTGTCCCTGAGGGTGGCGGTCAGGTGCGTCCCGCCCGCCGTGATCCGGATCGTGCGCATGGCGTCCCCTTCCTCGCTCCGGTGTTCAGGATACCGGGCGGGCCGGGGGACGCCAACCGGCCGTCAGGCAGCGCGGGCGTGCGGGTCCGCGGCCGCGCCGCGCGCCTCCAGGCGCCTGGCGAGCAGGCCGTCCAGGGACCACTTCCCGCCGCCCGTGATCATGAGGGCCGCGCAGATGGCCAGGGCCAGGATGTGGTACTCGAAGCCCTCGCCCGCCTGGCTGCCGGTCCAGTTCATGAAGAACCCGTTGGACCAGTGCACCAGCCAGACCGCGCCCACCATGATGACGGCGAAGGACGCCGCGCAGAAGCGGGTCAGGAGCCCCGTCACGAGCCCCAGCCCGCCGAAGAACTCGCCCACGATCACCAGGAACGCGACGAACGCCGGCAGCCCCATGGCGCTCGTGAAGAAACCCATGGTGGCCTCGTATCCGCCGCCTCCGAACCAGCCCGGGAGCTTCTGGGCCCCGTGGGCGAAGACGACGATCCCGAGGAGTATCCGCAACACGGGCCCGACCGCGCCCGTATCGGTTTTCAGAAGGCGGTACGCGTAGCTCATGGCAACCTCCAATCCGGTGGCATCCCCATGCCTCCGCCGGACCGGCCGCCGTTTCGCGACGATGCCCACCCGGCGGAGGCACCGCACACCACACGAGACGGGCGCGACCCGCCGGCCGCGCCCATTCCCACCATGCCACGCGCCCCGGCCCTGCGCCAGTTCGCGGGGCCGCCCGGAAAGGCGGGGAGGTCGCGTAAGGCGTTGTCGATACGGGGAAAAGGGCGGCCCCGGACGCCGCTCAGAGGTTCGGCGGGGACCCGGTCACGCGCTCCAGGTAGAGGGTCGAGCCCGCGCCGCACTCCGGGACGGTGCCCGAGAGGGTGCCGCGCTTCGGGTCCAGGGTGCCCGTCAGGCCGAACAGGCGTTGGCCCTCGGGCCAGTCGATCCAGTGGGTGCCGTGCAGCTCGAGGGTGCCGTCGCCGTCCACGCGTCCCTCCATGCGCATGCGGCCGGGCGGCAGGCGGGTGAGGGGCTCGTCCACCTCGTAGGCGAGGACCGCGTCCACGTGCCCGACGTCGCCCGCCAGGGTGAGGTCGACGCGGGCGTCGCCGAAGCCCTCGGTGCAGTGCAGGCCGCCGGTCCAGGTGGTGACGGGGCCGCGCAGGGCCCGCTCCACGTCGACTCCGGTCCGCTGCACCTCGGCGCAGGCCGCGAGCACCCCCAGGGCCGCGAGTGCGGCCCCGAGCCCCGCGACACGCGATGGAAGGGTCGTACGCATGACCGTGCCTTGACCCTACCGCGGGCCGCGGGACCCGGCAACACGGGCGTCTCGTCGAAATGTCGGGAGCGGGGGAGCGGGGCGGGACGGCCGTCAGGCCGGGACGGCGACGGCGTTGTGGACCAGGGTGCGGGCGGCGGCGGTGGCGTGGCAGGTGATGGCGCCCTGGTCCGCCACCGCGTGGAGCACCGCCGCGCCCTCCATGAGCATGGCCAGCTGGGTGGCCAGGCCCTCCGGGTCGGCGGCCCCGGCCTGGGTGGCCAGGTCCTTCAGGTAGCCGGTCAGGAGGCGCTTGTTCAGGGCCGCGACCCGGTGGACCGGGTGGTCGCGGTCGGAGAACTCTCCGGCCACCCGCACGAACGGGCAGCCGCAGAAGCCGGCCTGGGACCAGGAGAGCCGCTCCTGCACCTCGAACACGGCGATGAGGCGTTCGGCCGGGGTGTCGGCGGCCCGCTCGACGGCCTCCACGAAGCGCGCGCGGTAGCGCTCGCCCATGCGGCGCAGGGCCGCCTCGATGAGGGCCTCCTTGCTCTCGAAGTGCTGGTAGAGGGTCCCCTTGGCGCACCCGGCGACGCCCAGGATCTCGGCGATCCCGGTGGCCTTGAACCCGTGCTCGGTGAAGAGCCGGGTGGCGGTGTCGAGCAGCACCTCGCGCTTGGTCGTTGCCATCCGTCCTCCTGGGGTCAAAGTATACCGACCGGTCACATTGCGTTCAAATCGGCGCCGCGGCCCGGGCGGCCCTCCGGCCATCCGAAAGAAACCGGAACATTCGTGGAATAGGCTCCCCGGGAGTCCGGTTGTCGCAGTTGATCGGCCGTTCGGGGAGGCCCCCGGGCGGATTTTTTCGGGCCCCATTGACATAGACCGACCGGTCGGTCATATTGGGGTCGTCACCCTTTCGAGGGGGTCGTTCCGGGCCGCGGCGCTCTTGCCGCGCCGCCGGACGCCAGGTCGGAGAGGAGGAACACCGTGGATTGTCCCCGTTGCCAAGGTCCCATGATCAGCCAGCGTTACGAGGACCTGTTGGACGACACCGGCCAGCTCGGCATCACCGCGTGGCGGTGCCTGGTCTGCGGCGAGGTCACGGACCCGGTAATTCTCGCCAACCGGGTCAACCGCCCCGAGCCGGCGGCGCAGCCCAACCCCCGCAAGCGCGCCCGCCTGCGTCTCGTCCCGTAACCCGGCCCCAAGTCCCGCCGGAGCCGGTTCCCACCGAACGCCGCAAGGCGCTAGCAAGCCGCCCTGCCGTGCCGTCACCCGGCGGTGCGGCGGGGCGTCGTGCGCCCCCGGCCCCGGGCTTTCGCCCCGCCGCGCAAAACCCCTATAGTGGGGCGGAGGCCGTCCGTCGGATGCGCAGGGATGGCGCCGGTGCCCCCGCGGGCGCCGTGGCACGGAGGGGACGATGCCGAACGGACAGACAGCGCCCGGGCCCACCCCGAGGGTGCCGCGCTGGGCTTGGTGGGTCCTGGCCTTAAGCGGCGCGGCGGCGGTCCTGCCGATGGTGGCGGGGCTGGGGTCGCGCTTCGGCCTCTGGCAATTCCGCACCGGCTTCGTCCTGCTGAAGATCGACGTCTACCTGTGCGGCGCCGCCCTGGTGGTCGCGGCGGTGGCGTTCGGCATCTCCCTGGTGCGGCGCTTCCGCGGGGCGTTGCCGGTGGCCCTGGCGGCGCTGCTCATCCCCATGTTCCCGCTGGCCGCGATCATGGCCCAGGCGCGCGACGCCCGGCACCTGCCGCGCATCCACGACATCACCACCGATTTCGCCGAGCCGCCCCAGTTCTCCGCCGTGATCCCACTGCGCCCGCCGGGGAGCAACTCCCTGACGTACGAGGGCCCGAGCGTGGCCGCGAGCCAGGCCGCCGCCTACCCCGACATCCAGCCGATCCTGTCGCGCTACAAGCCCGACCGGGCCTTCGAGCTGGCCCGGGAGCTGGCCCACGCCTACGGCTGGAAGATCGTGCGCGAGGACCGGGAGGCGGGCGAGATCGAGGCGGTGGACACCACCTTCTGGTTCGGGTTCAAGGACGACATCTCGATAAGAATCCGCCCCCACCCGGGCGGCAGCCGGGTGGACATCCGCAGCGTCTCGCGGGTGGGCGTCTCCGACGTGGGGACGAACGCGCGCCGCATCCGGCGCTTCATGCACGACTTCAAGGGCAGGTAGGCGGCGGGGCGGGTGGGGATGGCTACGCGTCGCCCGCCACGAAGCGGGCGAAGCCCGCCATGAACGCCGTGAGCTCGCTTTTCACCCGCTCGTCCGTGAGCCGCCCCGCGTCGTCGAAGGCGCGGTGGGCGCCCGTGACGTAGAGCGTCTCGCCGCACCACAGCGTGGTGCCGAGCACCCGCAGGATCGGCAGCCACGCCGCCTGCGCCATGCGCGTGCCGCCGCGCCCGGGGGTGGCGCCCATGAGGGCGACCGGGCGCCCGCCGAACACCCGCTCGATGTCGTCCACCGGGCGCGACAGCCAGTCGATCGCGTTCTTGAACACCCCCGGGATGCCGTTGTTGTACTCCGGCGTGGCGAGCAGCAGCCCGTCCGCCGCCGCGATCCGGTCCTTGAGGGCACGCACCGCCTCCGGGTACCCCTGCGCCTCCACGTCCGCGTTGTACAGCGGGATGTCGGCGATCGGCGCGATCTCCACCTTGGCCCCCTCCGGCGCCACCTCCGCCGCCGCCCGCAGCAGCGCCGTGTTGAACGAGCCGCGCCGCAGGCTGCCCGAGACGCCGACGATCACGCTCACCGGTGCGGCATCTCGCCCCGGGCCATGGCGAGGTGATGGATCTGGTGATGGGGGCCCAGGACCATGATGCCCATGAAGCCGAGCCCGCGGATCCGGGCCACCTTGGAGGCGTCCGCCGAGGTCACCGTCAGGACGACGCCGTCGTCGATCGGTGCGGTGGCGACCTTCCAGCCGTACCATCCGTTGATCTCATGCGCGTGGGCCGGAACCATGCGCCGGATCGCGTCCCGCGTGCGTCCCGAGCCGGTGACCCGGATGCGGACCCCGCCCTCGATGGGCTCCGCCTGTGCCTTCGCATGGAGCGTCACCTCGTTCATGTCGATCAGGTGCTCGCGCAGGGCGTCGATGTCCACCCGGGACCAATCCGTGGTGGGATCGGCATCCAGGATGCCGACGATCTCCTTGATGGCGGCGAACGCATCCTGGCCCGCCAGGGTGGGCTCGGTTTCCGAGGCCGGCGCCGCGCCGTTCGGCATGGCGTGGTCCATCATCGGATTGGCGGTTTGGGGGTGGGCGGTCTGGGCCTGCGTGTCCGCCGCTGCGAGCGGGAACGCCAAGGTGGCGAAGACGGTGAAGACGGCCGCGATTCTCACGAGATGCATGGTGCAAGGACCTCCAAAAGATCTCCAGCTGAAAGTACCCGTCGTCCCCCCGCGGCCCCCTTAGCCGATCCGCTCCGCGAACGCCGCCTCGGCCTCCGCCACCAGCGGCGTCTCGCCAACGCCACCATAGCGCGTCGAGAAGTGAAACGGCACGATTTGTCCCACGCCGGCGTCGCGCCCGATCCGTCCCGCCAGGGCGGCGGTGAGGTGGCAGGTCTCCCGGGCGCGCTCGGCATGCTGGGAAAGAAACGCGGCCTCGATGTAGAGGCGGTCGGCGCCCCTGGCGAAGGCGGTGATGCGCTCGGCGTTCTCCGGCGTCGGCGCGGCGTCCACCACGTACACCAGGTGTTGGCCGGGCACGACGGACAGCACCCGCGCCTTCAATTCCCCCAGGGTGAAGCCGCGCGCGTGCTCGCCTTCGGCGTCCTTCCAGCGGGCGGTGATCGGCGTGTCGTCCGTGCGGCCGGTGAGGACGGCGCGCTTGAGGTCCTGGAGCCACGGGCCGGTGGGCAGGCCCATCTCCAAGAGACGGCTCTTGTGGACGTTCACGTGGGCGCGCTCCTCCAGGCGGAAGGCGAGGGACGGGATCTTGTGGTCCAGGTGCAGCGCCCGTACGCGGAAGGCCGGGTCCTCGACGAGCAGGCCGTCCCGCGCGACGCCGTCCCACCCGTCCTCGCGCGCGAAGGCCGCCTTGCAGCGGAAGCGGGCGCTGCGGTAGCGGCCGTCCGGGTCCAGCTCGGTGGCGAGGAGCGTGAAGTCGGTGTCGTACCGCTCCACCAGGTTCCAGGTGTAGGCGCGCAGCTTCGCCTCCACCTGGGTTGCGAACCCCGGCGGCCCGAACAGCCGCACGACCCCGCCGCGCCCCAGGCGCACCCGCACCAGGCGGTCGAACCCCACGAAGTGGTCCATGTGGGTGTGGGAGACGAAGACCTCCGTCAGGCGCAAGAGGTGGCGCGGCGCCAGCGCCCCCACGTCGCCCAGGTCGAACAGCAGTGCCCGCTTCTCGTGCAGGAACCCGACGTACAGCGCCGGGTCGCCGAACGGACCGTTCACCAGCCGCGGATGGAACAGGGGCGTCATGGGAACATCAACGAGGTCTCACATGCCCATTCTAGCGGGCCCGCCGCCGCCTCCACGCGATGGCGTACACGGCCGCGTTGAGCAGGACGAGCGTGGCCGCCAGGACGACCTGGTCCGCGCGCGTCAGCCCCGCCGGGTAGAGGGCGGGCACGATGTAGTGGGCGATGAACCCGCCGCTGTATCCCGCCTCGCCCGCCATCCGGCGCAGGTGGTTCTCCAGCGGCGTGAGGGGGCAGATCCAGCCGGTCACCTCGATGAGGACGCCCCACAGCGCGCACGGCAGGTGGAGCCACGCGGCGCGCGGCCACCGCAGGACGAACAGGCCGCCCAGGGCGACGAACGCGACGAACGCCAGGTGGAGGAAAACCACCAGGTCGGCGAGGTGCCCGGACCACACGGCCGCGCTATGCTCGGGGTGTGACGCGCATGGGGTTCGGCCAGGGTAGCGCACCCCGACAAAGTGTTGCGTGTAAAGGGCATTGACTCCGTACCCTCTACGGGGTCTAGCATCCCGGCGCGGGTGGGGGCGGGGCCCTGCAGAAAAACGGAGGGATGACGACGTGGCGTCGCTCACCATCGGCCAGTTGGCGCGTCGTGCCGGGGTGGGGATCGAGACAGTGCGCTTCTACGAGCGCCAAGGGCTTCTGCCGAAGCCTCCCCGCACCCCATCCGGCTACCGCCAATACTCGCCCGACGCCCTCGGCCGCCTGGCTTTCATCAGCCGGGCCAAGGCCCTGGGCTTCGCACTGCGCGAGATTGCGGATCTGCTCGCGCTGGATGCATCGCGGGAGGCGACCTGCGACGACGTCAAGCACCGCGCCGAACGCAAGCTGGCCGAGACCGAGGCCCAGCTCGCCGAGCTGACCCGCGTGCGCGACACCCTCCGGGGCCTGATCGCCCAATGCGGGAGCGGACCCGCCGGGACGTGCCCGGTCCTCATGAACCTCAAGGGCGAGGCGTAGGGCCCCCCTCCGTCCGGAACCCCTCCCCGAGCGCCGGCAAGAGCCGCTCGCGGAAGGCCGCGAGGCCGTCCGTATCGTAGGGCACCGGCGCCGCCCGGCCCCACACCGGATGGGGCCACGCCGGGTCGTCCCGGTAGCGCGCAACATGGTGCAGGTGCAGCTGCGGCACCACGTTGCCCAACGCCGCCACGTTCATCTTGTGGGCGGAGAACCGCGCCGCCATTCGCTCCGCCAGGTGGCACGACTCCGCGAGCAGCTGGTTCCGATCCTTGGCCCCCAACATGTGAATCTCCATGATCCCCGCCCGCGCCGGCACCAGGATGCACCACGGGTAGGTGGCGTCGTTCATGAGCAGAAGCAGGGAGAGGGGAAAGTGGCCGAGCGGGAGGGTGTCGGCCGCCAGGCGCGGGTCGAGGGAAAAGCCGTCTTCCTGCGACGGCACGGCCTCTAGACCTGCCCGGCCCGGCGGCGCTCGCTCTCCTTGAGCCAGCGCTTGCGCAGGCGGATCGACTTCGGCGTCAGCTCCACCAGCTCGTCCGCCTCGATGAACTCGATGGCGCGCTCGAGGGTCAGGTCCACGGCGGGCGTCAGGTCCACGTTGTCGTCGCGGCCGGCGGCGCGGATGTTGGTGAGCTTCTTGCCCTTGACCGGGTTCACGGCCAGGTCGTTCTCGCGGCTGTGGATGCCGACGATCATGCCCTCGTACACCGGGACGCCGGGGTTCACCAGCAGGCGGCCGCGCTCCTGGAGGTTGAACAGGGCGTAGGCCACCGCGTCGCCGTCGGTCATGCTCACGAGCACGCCGTTCGCGCGCCCGGGGAGGTCCTTCTGGAGCGGGCCGTAGCCGTGGAACAGGTGGTTCAGCACGCCCGTGCCGCGGGTGTCGGTGAGGAAGTCGGAGGTGTAGCCGATCAGCCCCCGCGTCGGGCAGACGAACTCCAGGCGCACGCGCCCCTCGCCGGAGGGAGAGAGATTCTCCATGCGGGCGCCGCGGCGGCTGAGCTTCTCGATCACGACGCCCTGGAATTCGTCGTCCACGTCCACGGTGACGTGCTCGTAGGGCTCCTCGGTCTTGCCGTCCACCTCGCGCGTGATGACCGTGGGGCGCGAGACGGCCAGCTCGAAGCCCTCGCGCCGCATGGTCTCCAGGAGCACCGAGATGTGCAGCTCGCCCCGGCCCGAGACGGTGAAGGCGTCCGTGCTCGGCGTCTCCTCCACCCGCATGGCGACGTTGGTGCGGATCTCCTTGAAGAGGCGGTCGCGGATCTGGCGGCTGGTGACGAACTTCCCCTCGCGCCCGGCGAACGGGGAGTCGTTGACCCGCACCTCCATGCGCAGGGTCGGCTCGTCCACGCGGATGGGGGGCAGCGCCTCGGGGTGCTCGGCGTCGGCGATGGTGTCGCCGATGTCCACCGTCTCGATCCCGGCCACGGCCACGATGTCACCCGCGGCGGCCTCCTCCACGGGCACCCGGGACAGGCCCGCGAAGCCCAGGAGGCGCGTGATCCGAGCCGTCCGCACCTCGTCGCCGTGGCCCACCACGGCCACCTCCTGGCCCTGCCGGATGCGCCCCTCGGCCACGCGGCCGATGACGAGGCGGCCGATGTAGTCGTCCCAGTCCAGGGTGGTGGCGAGCATCTGCAACGGCGCGTCCGGGTCGCCGGACGGCGGCGCGACCTTCTCCAGGATGGTGGAGAACAGCAGCGACAGGTCTTTCGGGGCCTCGGCCGGATCGGCGACCGCGTAGCCCTGCTTGGCGGAGGCGTACACGACCGGGAAGTCGAGCTGCTCGTCCGTGGCGCCCAGGGCGCAGAACAGGTCGAAGGTGCGGTTGACCACGTCGTGCGGGTCGGCGCCGGGCCGGTCGATCTTGTTGACCACCACGATGGGCTTGAGCCCCAGGGCCAGGGCCTTGGCGGTGACGAACTTGGTCTGGGGCATGGGCCCCTCGAAGGCGTCCACGAGGAGCAGCGCCCCGTCCACCATGTTGAGGATGCGCTCCACCTCGCCGCCGAAGTCGGCGTGGCCCGGGGTGTCGACGATGTTGATGCGGGCGCCGTTCCAGGTCACGGCCGTGTTCTTGGCCA
>CAZGRJ010000090.1:0-10204 GCA_964528115.1 uncultured Nitrospirales bacterium | reverse complement strand
CTCTTCGTCGCCCTCCGCTACCTCAAGGCCAAGAAGCGCCACCGGGCGCTCTCGGTCAACACGGTCATCTCGATCGTCGGCGTCACCTGCGGCGTGGCGGCCCTCATCGCCACCCTGGCGGTCATGACCGGGGCCGCGCAGGAGATCCGCGACAAGATCCTGGGGACCAACTCCCACATCGTCATCAGCAACCAGGGTGGTGCCTTCGGCGACTACGACACCGACGTGGCGAACGTCGCGGCCGCCCCCGGCGTGGTGGCGGCGACGCCGTTCATCTACGGGCAGGCCATGCTGACCACGGAGTTCGGGGTCCAGGGCGTGGTCCTGCGCGGCATCGACCCGAAGCGCGAGCCCACCGTCACCCAGGTGGCGAAGAACCTCGTAGCGGGCAGCCTGGACGCCCTCACGACCGGCGCTCCCGCGGGCTTCGGCTCGGACGTGGACGCGCCCGACGTGCCGGACGCGCCCAATCAGCCCGGCATCGTCCTGGGGCGCGAGCTGGCGTTGAAGCTGGGGGCTCTCCTGGGCAGCACGGTGAACGTGATCTCCCCCGCCGTGGAGCCAGGGCCCCTGGGGATCGTGCCGCGCATCCGGCCGTTCACCGTGGTGGGCATCTTCGACGCGGGGATGTACGAGTACGACTCGTCCCTGGCCTACATCTCCATTCCCGCGGCCCAGGACTTCCTGGAGCTGGGCGACCGGGTCACGGGGATCGAGGTGCGGGTCACCGACTTCGAGCGCGCCCCCCAGGTCGCCGCGACCCTGCGCGGGGTGCTGGGGGAGGACTTCCGGGTGCGCGACTGGCGCGACCTGAACCGCAACTTCTTCCAGGCCCTGGCCCTGGAGAAGGCGGTCATGTTCGTGATCCTGACCCTCATCATCGTCGTCGCCGCCTTCAACATCGTGGGCACCCTCGCCATGATGGTCATGGAGAAGGGGCGCGAGATGAGCATCCTCAAGGCCATGGGGGGCACAAGGAGCGTGGTCGTGCAGGTGTTCACGATCATCGGCCTGCTCATCGGCGCCACGGGGGTCGTCCTGGGCGTGCCGCTGGGGCTCGCGATCACCTGGGTGATTCACACCACCTACAAGCTGCCGGGGGACGTGTACTACATCAGCCAGATCCCCGTGCGCCTGAACGTGAGCGACGCCCTGGCCGTGTGCGGCGCGGCCCTGGCGATCTCCCTGGTGGCCGCCCTCTACCCGGCGTGGCAGGCGGCCAAGGTGGAGCCGGCCGAGGGACTGCGCTATGAGTGAGGCGCTCCTCTCGGCCCGGGGGCTGATAAAGACCTACACCCTGGAGCAGCGCCCCGTGGAGGTCCTGCGCGGCGTGGACATCGACCTGCGCGAGAAGGAGGTCGTGGCGATCGTCGGGGCGTCGGGGACGGGCAAGACCACGCTCCTGAACGTCCTGGGCACGCTCGACACGCCGACCTCGGGCGAGGTCCGCTTCGAGGGCAAGACGCTCGACACGGCCGACGACAAGGGCTGCGCCTTGTTCCGCAACGAGTCCCTGGGGTTCGTGTTCCAGTTCAACCAGCTCCTGCCCGAGTTCACCGCCCTGGAGAACGCGGCCATGCCGCTCCTGCTGCGGGGCGACGGGAAAGCCCTCCCGAAGGCCCGGGAGATGCTCGCCGCCGTGGGGCTGTCGGATCGCCTGCGCCACCGGCCCGGGGAGCTGTCGGGCGGCGAGCAGCAGCGCGTGGCCATCGCCCGGGCCATGGTGGGGGGGCCCAGGCTGATCCTGGCGGACGAGCCGACGGGCAACCTGGACACGCGCACGGGCGAGGGCGTGTTCGCCCAGCTCGTGGAGCTGACCCGGACCGTCGGCACGGCCCTGCTCATCGTCACCCACAACGAGCAGCTGGCCGCCGCCTGCGGCCGGACGGTCCACATGGTGGACGGCCTGCTGACGAACGGCGGCGCCGCCGTCGCCCGGGCGGCCGGAAAAGGGGATTGACCGGGGAATGGGGAGCGGTTAATCTCGTTAAGTGGTTAACGAACAGGCCATCCCCCGCCCGCCCGGAAAACCCGCGCCCGGGGCCGTCCGGGACCCGGCCCGTGATGAAGAAAGGTTCTTCGAGGACCTGCTGCCGGTTTCCGGGCTCGACTCGGAGGTCGCCCTGAATATCGTCCGGGCCGGGCACTTCCTCGAGTCCGCCTTCGCCGCCAACGCCCGGGCCCACGGCCTGAGCGACGCCCAGGTGCACGTCCTGGTGGCGGTGGAGGACCTCGAGGGCGGCCTCACCATGGCCCAGATCGCCCGCCGCATGCTGGTCTCCCGGGCCGGCGTGCTGGGGGTGGTGCGGGGCCTGGAGGGGCGCGGCTGGGTGACCACGCGCAAGTGCCCGGACGACGCCCGCGCCCTGCGGGTGCGCATCACCCCGGCCGGGCAGGCGGTCCTGGATACCATGCTGCCGGCGCACCTGCGCCTGGTGCACGACCTGGTGGGGGAGTGCTTCACCAAGCCCCAGAAGGAAGACCTTGTCCGGCTCCTGACCCGCCTGCGCGCCCACATGGCGACGCGCCGGGCGACGGGCCGGACCGGTACGATATCGACGAGGCCAACCCAAGGAAGGAGACGACGATGACCCGCATCCGCACCGCCCTCGTGGCGGGCCTGACCGCCCTGGTTCTGGCGACCCCCGCCTGGGCCGAGGTCCACACGTACCAGATCGACCCCGACCACACCGACGTCGGCTTCACCGTGCGCCACATGTTCACCAAGCTGCACGGCCGGTTCGACACGGTGAGCGGCGCGTTCGACCTGGACCCCACCACCGGGAAGGTGAGCGCCGCCAAGGGGGTGGTGGAGACCAAGTCGGTGGACACCCACCACGAGAAGCGCGACGGCCACCTGCGCAGCCCCGACTTCTTCGACGCCGACAAGTACCCGACGCTGACCTTCACCGGCAAGGTCTTCAAGCCGGTGAAGGACGGCACGGAGATCACGGGCGACCTCACCATGCGGGGGGTCACCAAGACGGTCACGTTCAAGACCCAGTTCCTGGGCGCCGCGGCCGACCCGTTCGGCAACACGCGGGCCAGCATCTCGGCCACCACCCGGGTCAACCGCAAGGACTTCGGCATCGACTTCAACAAGGTGCTGGACAACGGCGGCCTCCTGATCGGGGACGACGTGGACATCGACCTGGAGATCGAGGGCATCCAGAAGTAGCGGACGGGCCCGGCAGGGCGCCGCGCGTCACGACGAGGCCCCCGCGGGCGGCGAACCGGTTTGCCGCCCGCGGGGGCCTTTCAATTCCCCCCTCGAAAAGCGGTTTTCCTTGTCAAAATCGGCGGTTTTGGGTAGCGTTGGAGGCGACCCGACAGCCTCCATGAACGCCACCGAAGGGATCAGCGATCCGGGCCCCGGGGAGGGCCGCACCGGAGCCGGTGCCGTCCCCGCCCCCGCCCCGCCCGGGGAGGAAGCGGCGCCGCCCCCGCGGCCGGAGCCGTCGCCCCAGCACGACCTCGAGATCCTCAACACGATCCACCGGATCTCCGACAGCTCGGGCCTCAACCTGCACGAGCGCCTGTCGGCCATCGTCAAGGTGATCGCGTTCCACCTGCGCAGCGACGCCTGCTCGATCTACCTGGAGTCGGACGAGAGCCCCGGCCGCTTCGTCCTGGCCGCCACCCACGGCCTGAACGCCGCCGCCGTGGGCCGGGTGAGCCTGGCCGAGGGTGAGGGCGTGACCGGCTGGGTGGGACGCGAGCGCATCCCGCTGCCCATCGAGGACACCTCCCTCGACCCGCGCTACAAGGTCATCACCGAGATGGGCGAGGAGGGCCTGAAGGCGATCCTGGCGGCCCCCATCCGCCTGGAGCAGCGCCTGATCGGCGTCATCAACGTCCAGTCCGGCTCGGTGCGCGATTACCCGCCCCAGCAGGTGCGCCTTCTGGAGACCATCGGCATGCACTTAGGCGGCATCATCCGCGCCGCCCAGCTCTACGAGGACGCCCGCAAGCAGCTCAAGCAGCTGCGCATCATCAACGGCATCGGGCAGGCCCTCGTCTCCACCCTCCACCTGGACCCGCTCTTGCGCATGGTCATGGAGAAGAGCCGGGAGCTGACCCACGCCCGGGGCGGCGTGCTGCGCCTGTGGGACGAGGGCACCCAGCAGCTGCTGGTGCAGGTCACGGCGGGCGAGGACCTGCCCCAGGAGGAGCTGCGCCCCCTCTACCTGGGCGAGGGCGTGGCGGGCCTGTCGGCCCTCAAGCAGGAGCACTACCTGATCCACGCCGACGACCCCGACAGCCGCGCCCGCATGCTGCCGGAGGGGGTGTCCAAGAACTACCTGTGCGTGCCCATCGTCTACCAGGGCCGGGCCATCGGCACGATCTCCGTGTTCGACCGCGAGGCCCCGGCGGGCGATCCGGCCCGCCTCACGGCCGAGGACCAGGCCCTGCTCCAGGCCCTGGCGAACCAGGTGGCGGTCGCCATCCGCAACGCCCAGGTGTGCGACGAATTGACCGCCACCGTGGAGGACCTGCGCCGCACCCGCGACCTGCTGGTCCAGCGCGAGACCCTGGCCGCCATGGGCCACATGGCCGAGGGCATGGTGCAGCAGATCCGCCGGCCGCTGGCCCCCATCGACGGCCTGGCGCGGCGCATGCTGGCGAACGACTGCACGCCCGCCCAGCAGCGCAGCTATCTCCAGATCATCCTGAACGAGGCCGAGCACCTGGAGGGGTTCGTCCAGGAGGTCATGGCCCTGGCGCGCAGCGAGTCGGTGGACCTGGTGCGGCGCCCGGTGGACCGCCTGGTGGCCCAGGCCCTGGACGAGGTCCGGGGCCGGTGCGACGACTGGGGCATCCACCTGGAGGCGTCCCTGTCAGCGGGCGTGGAGGTCTTCCTGGACGAGGAGCAGCTGGGGGCGGCGGTGCGGGCGATCCTCAAGAACGCCATGGACGCGTTGCCCACCGGGGGCACGATCCACGTGCGCACGGAGCGCTGCACCCACGCCGTGGACGGCCGGACCTCCGACGGGGCCCGCATCTCCGTGCGCGACACGGGGGCCGGCATCCCGGAAGCGGTCCTGCCGCGCCTGTTCACGCCGTTCTTCACCACCCGCGAGCGGGGGAGAGGTCTCGCCCTCGCCACCGCCTACCGCACGGTGCGCGCCCACGGCGGGGCGCTCCTGGCCCACAACCCGCCCCAGGGCGGGGCCGAGTTCAGCCTGTTCCTGCCCCTGGACCCGCCAGGGTCCGGGCCTCGCTGACCCACTCGCGGACCACCGCGAGGCCCCCCTCCCAGAATCCGGGCGCCGTCAGGTCCACCCCGGCCTTCTTCAAGAGGGCCTCGGGCCGGTCCGTGCCGCCGGCACTCAGGAGCTCGAGGTAGCGCGGGGCGAACGCCGGGCCCTCCTCCAGGTGGCGGCCGTACAGGGACAGGGTGAGCAGCTCGCCGAAGGCGTAGGCGTAGCAGTAGAACGGCGTGTGGATGAAGTGGGGGATGTAGCTCCACCAGCGCGAATAGCCCTCCGTGAGGGTGAGGGCGTCGCCGAACATGGGGGCGTTCACGTCGCGCCAGATGCCGTTGAGGCGCTCGGGCGCGAGCTCCCCCTCGGCCCGGCGGGCGGCGTGGGCCTGCTGCTCGAAGCGGGTGAGCGACACCTGCCGGAAGACCGTGGCGAAGATGTCCTCCAGCTTGCCGCACAGGAGGGCCAGGCGCTGGTCGGGCGTCATGTCGCGGCCCTTGAGGGCGTCGAAGACCAGCATCTCGCCGAACACGCTGGCGGTCTCGGCGGTGGTGAGGGGGGTGGAGGCGCCCAGGTAGCCCCGGTCGCGGGCGAGGTACTGGTGCACGCCGTGGCCCAGCTCGTGGGCCAGGGTCATGACGTCGCGGGTCCGGCCCTGGTAGTTGAGCATGACGTAGGGGTGGACCTTGGGGGTGACCGGGTGGGCGAAGGCGCCGCCCTGCTTGCCCTCCCGCGGCTGGGCGTCGATCCAGCGCCGCTCGAAGAACTCCCCCGCGATCTCCCCCATGCGCGGCGCGAAGGCCGAGAAGCTGTCCAGGACGATCCCCCGCGCCTCGCCGAAGGGGATGCGGGCCGTCTCGCCCAGGGGGGCGAAGCGGTCGTAGTCGGTGAGGTCGTCGATCCCCAGGAGGCGGCCCTTGAGGCGGTAGTAGTCGCGGGCCATGTCGGCGTTCGCGTCGCAGGCGTCCAAGAGGGCGTCCACGGCGGCCTCGGAGATCTCGTTGTCCAGGTTGCGGGACGCCATGGGGTTCGTGAAGCCCCGGATGCGGTCGTCGCTCGCGTGGTCCGCCAGGATCGTGTTCAGGATGAAGACGAGCACGGGCTCCTGCCCGGCGAGGGCCGCCGTGAGCCCCTCGGCGGCGGCCTTGCGGGTGGGGCGGTCGGGGTCGTGGAGCAGGGCGAGGGTCTGCTCCTCGGTGAGGATTTTGGGCTCGCCGTGGACGGTGACGTTCACGCGCAGGCGGGCGAGGGTCTCGTCGAACAGGCGGCCGAAGGCGCGGCCGCCCGTGTTGGCCTTCAGGTCGAGGACCCGCTCCTCGCCCTCGGGCCGGCGGTAGGGGGCGAAGTCGCGCTCGCGCACCAGGTGGTGGCGGTAGTGCGAGAGGACCGGGTCGGCCAGGAGGGCGGCGGCCGCGTCGTCGGGCAGGGCGGCCCACTCCAGCTCCAGGAACATCAGGTGGGAGCGGATGTCGGAGGTGGCCTCCCGGGCGCGGGAGAGCAGGGCGCCGTGGCGGGGTGGGCGGGTGTCGGTCGAGAACGTCAGGCCCGCGAAGGCGAGGACCCTCCCGAGGCCCTCGTAGATGGCCTCCAGGTCGGCCAGGGCGGAGGCGAGCTTACCGGCCGAGCGCGTCTCGCCCTCGACCATGCCGCGGTAGTTGCGCTCGAAGGCCAGGGCCCGCTGCTTGATCTCGCCCAGGTCGGCCTCGATGCGCGGGTCGTCCACGCCGGCGTACAGGTCCGCGAGGTCCCAGGTGACCCCCTTCGCCTCCAAATCGTCCGCCGTCGCCGTCTCCGCCATGTCGATCTCTCCGTGGTGGGCCGTCCGTTGTGGGGCGTTTGGGCCGCGCACAGCCGCTTGCCCGGGCTTTTTGGGGCCCACTATACTGCGAACGCGGCCCCTGTGCGGGGCCGGAGAGCGCTCACCGTGTTGAACCCGCCGTGCTGAATATCGACCGCACCTGCCAGGACGTGAAGGCCCGCATGGACAAGGGCGAGGACCTCGTCCTGATCGACGTGCGCGAGCCCGCCGAGGTGGCGTACTGCGCCATCGCCGGCAGCGTCCACATCCCCCTCGCCGAGATTCCCCGCCGCCTGGAGGAGATCGACAGGGCCCGAGAGACGGTGATCGTGTGCCACGTGGGCGGGCGGAGCATGCAGGCGGCCCTGTTCCTGCGCGCCCGGGGATACGACAACGTGTACAATCTCGCCGGCGGCATCGACGCCTGGTCGCGGACCGTCGACCCGGGCGTCCCCCGCTACCGCTGACGGCGGCCTAGCCGCCCCGAACGCTCGCTCCGTCCCTCTTGGGTGCCCGCCTCGGGCCCCCCATTTGAAACATGCGGATCTGTTATTTCGGGACGTATTCCGACCAGGAGGGGTATCCGATGAACCGGGTGCTCCTCAAAGGGCTCGTTGCGGCCGGGGCGGAGATCGTTCCGTGCCACGTCCGGGTGTGGGCCGACGCGGCGGACAAGATGGCGGGCGTGGGGGCGGCGGGAATGGCGGCCCGGGCGGTGCGGATGGCCCTGGCGTGGGCGCGGCTGGCGGCGAAGTTCGCGTTCCTGCCGGACTACGACGTGCTGATCGTCGGCTACGTGGGGCACGCGGACGTGCTGCTCGCCCGGGCGCTTTCCCTGTTCCGGCGCCGGCCGGTGGTCCTGAACGGCCTGATCTCCCTGCACGACACGGTGGTGACGGACCGGGGCCTGGTGCGGTCGGGAGGCATCCGGGCGGGGCTCCTGAGGCGCCTGGACCGGGCCGCGTTCCGGGCCGCCGACCGGGTGCTCATGGACACGGAGGCCCACGCCCGCCACGTGGCGGAGGAAACCGGCCTCGCGCCGGAACGCTTCTGGCGGGTCTGGGTCGGCGCCGACCCCACCGGCCTGCCGGAGCAGCCGGCACCCGCGCCGGCCCCCACATCCGAACGCCCCACGGTGTCGGTGCTCTACTTCGGGACGTACATCGCCCTGCACGGCGTGGACACGATCCTGGACGCGGCGCGGCGGCTGAAGGACCGCGAGGACATCCGGTTCACGCTCCTGGGCAGGGGGCAGGGACTCGATGCCGCTCTCGCCCGGGGAAAGGGCCTCCCGAACGTGGCGTTCGAGCCGCGCTGGGTGGGGCGGGGCGAGCTGCTGGACGCGGTCGCGGCGAGCGATATCTGCCTGGGGGTGTTCGGCGCGGGCGGCAAGGCGTCCCGCGTGATCCCGTGCAAGGTGTACGACGCCCTCGCCATGGCGCGGCCGGTGGTGACGGCCGACACGCCCGCCGCGCGGGAGCTCCTGGACGAGGGGAACGCGGTCCTGGTCCCGCCCGGTGACCCGGACGCCCTGGCCGCCGCGATCGCCGCCCTGGCGGACGACCCGGCCCGGCGCCGGGCGCTGGGGGATGCCGGGCGGGCGGCCTGGGAGGCGCGCTGCACCCCGGAGGCGATCGGCGCCGACCTGCTCGGGCGCTTAGGCGGGCTGGCCCGTCCCTAGGGGCGCTTCCCCTCCACGAAGGGGACCTCGAACACCTTCTCGTGCATGATCGGCCCGTGGCCGAAGTAGCCGCCCTCGCCGAACAGCTCGCCGTGGTCCGCCGTCACCACGAAGTGGGTGCCCGCGGGGGCCTTCTCGAACAGGCGGCCCAGGACCCGGTCCACGTGCTCCACGCACTCGACCTGGCGGGCCTGGAGGCGGGCGAGCTGGTCCTTGTGGAAGAAGCGGGCGGCGAGGTCCTCGCTCACGTCCACGTGGTCGCCCCGGTGCACCACGAAGTCGTCCATGTGCTTGAAGACGCCGTTGACGCCGTGCAGGACCGGCAGGTCGTCGCCCTCCAGCATGTAGGGGTAGTGGGTCTCGCCCAGGTTTAAAAAATGGAAGGTGGGCGTGTCGCCGAACGTCATACCGGCGACCATCCCGGCGAAGTCGTTGTGGTCGTCCATGAGCCGGTAGTCGTCGAAGTGGAGACCGAAGGTGGTGAACGGGTTCAGGACCGGCAGGCTCACCCGCCCGATGGTCCGGTAGCCGAGGTCCTTGAGGACCTTGGGCAGGGAGAGGTGGGGCACGAAGGTCTTGAAGCTCATGTCCGGCACCCCCAGGCGCTCGATCCACTGGGCGAAGTCCTTCTTGTAGACCTCGCTCGCGAAGATCCCCGGCGGCGAGGCGTGGGGCATCATCCCCATCAGGAACGTGTAGTGGGACGGCGAGGTCCAGCTCGCATAGGCCCAGCGCCGCTCGACCGTGCCCAGGCGGTCCATGTTGGGGGTGCGCGCGGCGACGCAGGCGTCGTACCGGCAGCTGTCCATGACGATGAAGACGAGGTGGTTCAAGGGTTCAGGTCCCGGTGCCGGAAGGACGGCGCATGGCGGCCGCGGCCGGGGGGATTGTACCGGGTGTGACGCCGCCGGGCACGGCCCCCCGGTGTTGGGAAACGGATTTCCCGGGCCTCGGGGGCGCGTCCGGCCGGGGTCCGGCGGGACGGCGGCGGGTCTCCGCGCGCGGCCGACTGGGAAATCCGTTTCCCATATTGGCGAAGTGTCCATCCCCTCGAACGGGTCAAAATTCGGCATCGGGTGCCCGATTCCGGGTGCCCGCCCGGGTCGTTCGGCCTAGAAAGCGGCCAATTCCGGCCTTCGGTACGGGGCCTTGCGTCCGCGCGGGAAACGCGTCCGCGCAGCGGTATGCGACTTGCACGCTCCGCAAACGTCCCGGGCACGTCCGTCGTGTATCCGTAAACAGGAGGGGAGGCTTGAGTCAGGCGGAGCCGCAGTCTATGTCACAGCACCGGGCCCGTGTGTGGTCGGTCCGCGGCGGGAGCTTCGCCCTCCTGGCGGGCGCCTGCGTGCTCGCCCTGGCGCTGACGGCGGGGTGCTCCGGCGGGGGCGGAAGCGGCGGCTCGGCGGGTGGAAACGGGAGCGGCTTCGACAACACGGACACGGGCGCGGACGACCGCGACCTGGGGGGCGGCCCGGACGGGACCGGCACCGTGCCCCACGTCGAGATCTTCCACGAGCTGCC
>CAZGRJ010000089.1:0-10366 GCA_964528115.1 uncultured Nitrospirales bacterium | reverse complement strand
GCTTCTCCAAGAAGGAGGCCCTCTCCCTGGAGCGGGAGCGGGAGAAGCTGGAGCGGTCCCTGGGCGGCATCAAGAACCTGGACCGCCTGCCGGACATGCTGTTCGTCATCGACCCCAAGCGCGAGCGCATCGCCGTGGCCGAGGCGAACCACATGGGCATCCCCGTGGTGGCCGTCACGGACACGAACTGCGACCCGGACCTGATCGACTACCCGATCCCGGGCAACGACGACGCCACCAAGGCGATCCGCCTGATCACGGGCCGGATCGCGGACGCGATCCTGGAGGGCCGCAAGGTGGGGGCCACCGCCACCGCCGAGGCGGACGCCAAGCTGGCGGCGGACGTGGCGGCCCAAATCGCTCCGGAAGTCGCTCCGGAAACCACCGCGGAGACGCCCGCCGAGACCCCGGCGGAACCGGCCCCGGCCGCGACCGCCCCCGAGGCGGCCGACGCCCCGGCTCCGGCGGCCCCCGAGGCTCCGGAGGCGAACGAGCCGAAGGACAAGGGAAACTAGATATACTCCCGTATGGTCCATTGGTTACGACGACGAACCTAAGGATTTACATAAGGAAATGATGGCAGAGATCACGGCAGGGATGGTCAAGGAGCTGCGCGAGCGCACGGGCGCCGGGATGATGGAGTGCAAGGCGGCCCTCTCCGAGTCGGAGGGCGACGCCGAGCGCGCCATCGACCTGCTCCGCACCCGGGGCCTGGCCAAGGCCGCCAAGAAGAGCGGGCGCGAGACCACCGAGGGGGCCATCGGGTCGTACATCCACGCGGGCGGCAAGATCGGCGTCCTGGTGGAGGTGGCCTGCGAGACCGACTTCGTGGCCAAGACCGACGAGTTCCAGAACCTGGTGCGCGACCTGGCCATGCACGTGGCCGGGTCGAGCCCCTCGCCCCAGTACGTCTCGCGCGAGGACGTGCCGGAGGCGGTCATCGCGAAGGAGCGCGAGATCCTCACCGCCCAGGCGGCCGAGTCGGGCAAGCCGGCGAACGTCATCGAGAAGATCGTCGAGGGCCGCATCGCGAAGTTCCTGGCCGAGATCTCGCTCCTGGAGCAGCCCTTCATCAAGGACCCGGACGTCACCGTGGGGGAGATGCTCACCCGGCACGTCGCCAAGCTCGGGGAGAACATGACGGTGCGCCGCTTCGTCCGGTTCCAGATGGGCGAAAGCCCCTGAGCGGCGTGGCCGGGCTCCGTTTCAAGCGGATCCTCCTGAAGCTGTCCGGCGAGATGCTGGCCGGGAGCCAGGGCTACGGCATCCAGCCGTCGGTCGTGGACGACATCGCGGGCCAGATCCAGTCGGCCCAGCAGGCCGGGGCCGAGGTGGCCGTGGTCATCGGCGGCGGCAACATCTTCCGGGGCCTGTCGGACGAGGCCGCCGGGATGGAGCGCACGGTCGCCGACTACATGGGCATGCTCGCCACCGTCCTCAACGCCCTGGCCCTCCAGAACCGCCTGGAGCAGCGCGGCTGCCACACCCGGGTCCAGTCCGCCATCGAGATGATGGAGCTGGCCGAGCCCTACATCCGCCGCAAGGCCGTGCGCCACCTGGAGAAGGGCCGCGTCGTCATCTTCGCCGCCGGCACCGGCAACCCCTACTTCTCCACCGACACCGCCGCCGCCCTGCGGGCCATGGAGATCCACGCCGACGTGATCCTCAAGGGCACCAAGGTGGACGGCATCTACGACAAGGACCCGGAGAAGCACCCGGACGCCCTCAAGTACGAGGAGCTGTCGTACTTTCAGGTGCTCGAAAAAGATCTCGCGGTGATGGACAACACGGCCATCACCCTGTGCATGGACAACAAGCTCCCCATGATTGTCTTTTCCGCCCGCGACCCGGAAAATATCCGGCGCCTGCTCGCCGGGGAGCCCATCGGCACCCTGGTTCACTAGAGGGGCGGGCGAAGAGGGGACGGGCGAAAAGGGGCGCCGGACGTGGACGCGATCCAGAACAAGTGCCAGGGCCTCATGGAGGCCAGCATCCAGCACCTGAGGCGGGAGCTGGCCCGCATCCGCACGGGCCGCGCCTCCACGAGCCTGCTGGACGACATCCGCGTGGAGTACTACGGCACCCCCATGCCGGTCTCCCAGGTGGCCACCCTCTCGGTGCCGGAGCCGCGCCTGCTCACCATCCAGCCGTGGGAGGAGTCCATGGTGCCCGTGATCGAGCGGGCCCTGCTCCAGTCCGACCTGGGGATCACCCCTTCCAGCGACGGCAAGCTCATCCGCCTGCCCATGCCGCCCCTCACCGAGGAGCGGCGCAAGGAGTTCGTCAAGCAGGCCCACCGCCTGGGCGAGGAGGCCCGGGTGAGCCTGCGCAACGCCCGCCGCGACGCGGTCGAGGCGGTCAAGAAGCAGCTCAAGGACGGCGACGTCTCGGAGGACGACGCCAAGCACGCCCAGGACGTCATCCAGAAGATGACGGACCGGTTCGGCGGCGAGGTGGACGAGATCCTCAAGCAGAAGGACGCCGAGATCCTCGAGCACTAGCCGGCCCGTCCCCGGCGATTCGGCGACCCCCGGAGCGGCACCCCCGCCCCGGACACACCCCATGCGCCCCACCTGGCTCGAAGTCCATCTCGGCTCCCTCCTGGGCAACCTTTCCGCGGCCGTGGACCTGGCCGGGGGCGGCCCCGTCCTGGCCGTGGTCAAGGGCAACGCTTACGGCCACGGCCTCGTCCCCGTGGCCCGGGCCCTGGCGGACGCCGGGGCCGCCTTTCTGGGTGTCGCCACGGTGGGGGAGGGAGGCGCCCTGCGCGAGGCCGGGATCGCAACGCCCATCCTGCTCCTGGGCGGCTGGCTCCCGGAGGAGGCCCCGGAGATCGTCGCCCGGGCACTCACCCCCGCCGTCTTCGCCGAGGAACAGGTCGCCCCCCTGGCCGCTGCCGCCCGCGCCACGCGCGTCAGCCAGGCTGCAAACGCCCGCCTCGCCGTCCACCTGAAGGTGGACACGGGCATGGGGCGCATCGGCGTCCCGGCGGATGACGCCCCGGGCCTGTTGCGCCGCCTCCTGGACGACCCGGACCTGGTCCTGGAGGGCGTCTTCTCCCACTTCGCCGAGGCCGACCTGGCCGACTCCCCCGCGGCCCGGGAGCAGCTCACTCGCCTCCTCAAGGTCCGCGCCGAGCTGGGCCCGGCCGGCGATTCCATCCGCTACTGGCACACGGCCAACAGCGCCGCCCTCATGCGCCGCCTGTTCGCCGGGAGCGACGTGCCCGTGCTCTACCGCCCCGGGATCATGCTCTACGGCCACCCCCCGGCGGCGGGCTTCGCCGTGCCGGTCCCGCTGACCCCGATCGGCACGTGGAAGGCGCGCGTGATCCAGGTCAAGCGCGTCCCCGGGGGCACCCCCATCAGCTACGGCCGGACCTTCGTCACCCAGCGCGAGAGCGTCATCGCCACGCTCCCGGTGGGGTACGCCGACGGCTACCCGCGCGGCCTCTCCAACCGGGGCAGGGTCCTTCTCCAGGGCGTGCCCGTGCCCGTGGCGGGGCGGGTATGCATGGACATGACGATGGTGGACGCCACGGATCTGCCACGCCCCGTGGCGGTGGGCGACGAGGCGGTCGTGATGGGGCCCGAGGCGGGGAAGGGTGTCACGGCGACCGAGATCGCCGAGGCGTGCGGCACGATTGCCTATGATATTCTCTGCGCCGTTTCCGAGCGGGTGCCGCGCCGGTACGTCGGCGGGCCCGCCTGACCCCGCACCCCGCCATCCCGATGCACCGCGCACACGCCGATCCCCGTGCCTGATCCCGCCGCACCGCCTTCCCCCGTCCTGCTGCGCTTCCCGGCGGCGGTCGGGCGCGTGGCCCTGGACGTCCTGTTCGAGGTGGGGGCGGTCGGGCGCTACCTGTTCCAGTCGTTTCGGGAGGGGGTCCGGCCCCCGTACCGGGTGCGCAACATCTTCCGGCAGATGGAGGTGCTCGGGGTCAACTCCATGCCGGTGGTCCTCATCACGGCCATCTTCACGGGCATGGTGCTCGCCCTCCAGACCCACACCGGCTTCAAGCGCTTCAACGCCGAGAGCCTGGTCGGCACGGTGGTCGCCCTGTCCATGACCCGCGAGCTGGGCCCCGTTCTTACCGGGCTCATCACCGCCGGCCGGGCGGGCGCCTCCATCGCGGCGGAGCTGGGCACCATGCGGGTGACCGAGCAGATCGACGCCCTCGCGACGATGGGGGTGAGCCCGGTGAAGTACCTGATGGTCCCGCGCATCGTGGCGGGCCTCGTGATGCTGCCGATCCTGACGATCTTCGCCGACGTGGTGGGCATCACGGGCGGCTACTTCGTGGGGGTGGAGGTCCTGGGGGCGAACCCCACCGTGTACATCAAGCGGACCTTCGACTACCTGGATATGGAAGACATCACGGGGGGCCTGATCAAGGCCGCCGTGTTCGGCATCCTGATCGCCCTGATCAGCAGCTACAAGGGCTTCACGGCCGAGGGCGGCGCCGAGGGGGTGGGCCGCGCCACGACGGGCGCCGTGGTGCTCTCGTCCATGGCGGTCCTCATCTCCAACTACTTCCTCACCACCCTCATCACCGGCAGCTGACGGATGATCGAGGTCCACGACCTGTACAAGTCGTTCGGCGCCAAGGCCGTGCTGCGCGGCGTGGACCTGTCCGTCGAGAGGGGCGAGACGATGGTCATCATCGGCGGCTCGGGCTCGGGCAAGAGCGTGCTGATCAAGCACATGATCGGCCTGCTCAATCCCGACCGGGGCCACGTGGAGGTCGCCGGAGAGAACATCACCGACACCCACGACGAGGACCTCAATCACCTCCGCCAGCGCTTCGGCATGCTGTTCCAGGGGGCGGCCCTGTTCGACTCCATGCCGGTGTGGCAGAACGTCGGCTTCGCCCTGATCGAGCACAAGCACATGGGCCGCGCCGAGGTGCGCGACATGGCCCAGGAGAAGCTCGAGATGGTGGGTATGCCGGACGTCCTGGACCTGATGCCGGCCGAGCTCTCGGGCGGCATGCGCAAGCGCGTGGGCCTCGCCCGCGCCATCGCCATGGACCCGGAAATCCTGCTCTACGACGAGCCGACCACCGGCCTCGACCCGATCATGGCGGACGTGATCAACCGCCTGATCCGCTCCCTCCAGGAGCGCCTGAAGGTCACCTCGGTGGTCATCACCCACGACATGGTGAGCGCCTACCACATCGGCGACCGCCTCGCCATGCTCTACCAGGGGCGGATCATCGAGATCGGCACCCCGGACGCCATCCGGGGCTCGGAGAACCCCGTCGTCCACCAGTTCGTGACCGGGAGCAGCGAGGGGCCGGCCCAGGCCCGCTGAGCGATGGCCATCCAGACCGAAGCCAAGGTGGGCCTCGCCGTCATCGTGGCGGCCGCGGTGCTCATCCTCTTCCTCGGCCGGGTGGAGCGCTGGACCACGGGCGACCAGCAGGGGATGCGGGTCAAGGCCAAGTTCGACAACGTGGCCGGCCTGGAGATCAAGTCGGCGGTGCAGATCGCCGGGGTCCGGGTGGGGGAGGTGGAGGCCATCGGCCTGGAAGATTCTCAAGCCCTCGTCACGATCCGCCTGTTGCCCAAGGTGACCCTCTACCAGGGCGCCAAGGCCAGCGTGCGGGCCTCGGGGCTGCTCGGCGAGAAGTACCTGGAGATCCTCCCCGGCGATCCGGAGAAGGGCACCCTGCCCGAGGGCGCCGTGATCCCCCAGCAGCCCGGCAGCGCGGACATCGACCGCCTCATCACCCAGCTCAACGGCATCGCCGGCGACATCCGGGCCGTCTCGTCCACCCTGCGCGACGTGCTGGGCAGCGACCAGGGCAAGAGCGACCTGTCGGAGATCGTCGCCAACACCCGCGAGTTCACCCAGAACCTCAACACCAAGGGCAACCAGATCATGGACCGGCTGAACGCCATCTTCGCCAAGATCGACACGGGCGAGGGCACGGCCGGGAAGCTGGTGAACGACCCGGGCCTCTACGACCAGCTGCAGGCCACCCTGGACGACGTGAAGGGCCTCATGGCCGACATCAAGGGCGGGGAGGGCACCGTCGGCAAGCTGATGAGCGACCCGACCCTCTACGACCGCCTGAACAACGCCGCCGCGAACGTGGAGGAGATTTCCCGCAAGATCAACGCCGGCGAGGGCACCATCGGCAAGCTGGTCAACGACGACAGCACGGTCAAGAGCATCAACGAGGCGGCCGACAGCATCGGCGAGCTGGGGGGGCGGGTGAGCCGCCTGAAGACCCGGGTGACCTTCCGCAACGAGTTCCAGTTCGACACGAGCGACTCCAAGGGCTACTTCACCCTGAAGCTCACCCCCCGGGAGAAGCGCTCCTACGTCGTGGAGCTGATCGACGACCCCCTCGGCAAGGTCTCGGACACGGTGAGCACCGTGACCACCGGCGGCACGACCACCACCACCCACGACTTCACCGTCAAGCGCCGCCTGACCTTCAGCGCCATGTTCGACCAGCGCTTCGGCACGCGCTTCGGCGTCCACGGCGGCCTCATGGAGAACACGGGCGGGATCGGGGCGGACTACATCCCCCTGAAATACCTGACGCTCCTGGTGGACGCCTGGGACTTCAACAGCGTCCGGCCCGAGCACGACTCGGCCCACGTCAAGGCCACCGCGCGCCTCCAGCTGGGGCCGTACATCTTCGTGCAGGGGGGCACGGACGACTTCCTCAACAGCCGCTACAACACGATGTTCGCCGGGGCGGGCCTGACCTTCGAGGACGAGGACCTCAAGTACCTTCTGGGGACGGCCGCTTCCGCGTTGCACTAGGGGCCGCGGTGGCCTAATATTTGTAGGTTTTGCGCCGCGTGCACGTTTTGCCCCGCCCCATGCCCGGCCCGCCCCGGTCCCCCGTCTTCTGGAATGTCTGCCCGGAGCGTGTTTCGGCCATCGCGTGCCTATGACCCGGATGCTGGAAGCGGTGGGGCTGGCCTGCGTCCGGGGCGACCGGCGCCTGTTCGAGGAGATCTCGTTCACCTTGGGCGACGGGGAGCTGATCCACGTGACGGGCCCCAACGGCGCCGGCAAGACCACCCTCCTGCGCCTCTTGTGCGGCCTGACGCGCCCCGAGGACGGGGAGGTGCGCTGGGACGGCACCCCGGTGCGGGAGCTGGGGGACGACTACCGGCGCCGCATCGCCTATCTGGGCCACCTGAACGCCATCAAGGACGACCTCACTTGCCGCGAGAACCTGCGCTACGGCGCCGCCCTGGGCGGGACGGCCGCGGACGAGGGGCGCCTGGACGCGGCCCTGGACGGCATGGGGCTGTCGGGCCTGGACGGCGTGCCCGTCCAGGTCCTCTCCCAGGGCCAGAAGCGGCGCACGGCCCTGTGCCGGCTGCTGGTCTCCGACCGCCCCCTGTGGGTCCTGGACGAGCCCTTCACGGCCCTGGACAAGGGCGCCGTGGCCACGATCCGGGACGCCATCGCGGCCCACGTGGCGGAGGGCGGCATGGCGGTCCTGACCACGCACCAGGAGGTGGGCCTCGATGTCGCCCGGACCAAGACCCTGGGACTCGGGGGATGAGCACGCCGTTCGCGGTCGCCAGCCTCGTGCGGCGGGACCTGACCCTCGCCGTCCGGCGCCGCACCGACGTCCTGACGACCCTGTTCTTCTTCGTCATCGTCGTGAGCCTCTTCCCCCTGGGGGTCGGGCCCGACCTGGACCGGCTGCGCACCATGGGGCCCGGGGTCGTGTGGGTGGCGGCGCTGCTCGCCTCCATGCTGTCCCTGGGGCGGATGTTCGCGGCCGACCACGCCGACGGCACCCTGGAGCAGATGCTCGTCGCTCCGTACCCCCTGGCCCTCCTGGTCCTGGGCAAGGTGGCGGGCCACTGGCTGACCACGGGGCTGCCCCTGGTGCTCATGGCGCCGTTCCTGGGCCTTCAGTACGGCCTCGCGGCCGGCGCCCTGAAGGTCCTGGTCGTCACCCTGCTGCTGGGGACCCCCTGTTTGAGCCTGATCGGCGCCATCGGCGCGGCCCTGACCCTGGGGGTGCGGGGGGGAGGCGCGCTCCTGGCCCTGCTGGTCCTGCCGCTCTACGTGCCGGTGCTCATCTTCGGGGCGGGGGCGGTGGAGTCCCACGTGAGCGGCCTGGGGGCCCAGGGCCACCTGTCGCTCCTGGCGGCCTTCCTGGTGCTGGCGGTGGCGTTCACCCCGTGGGCCACGGCCTCGGCCCTGCGGATCGCACTGGATTAAATCCCGTGGCCGAACGGTTTATGTCTCGATGAGCTCCGGAGGCGGCATCCTCACCCGGTACGCCTCCCCGGCGGCGTTCTATCCCCTGGCGGGGCGCCTGATCCCGTGGTTCGCCGCGCCGGCGGCGCTCCTGGGGGCCATCGGCCTCTACATGGGGCTGATCGAGGCGCCCCCGGACTTCCGGCAGGGGGACGCCTACCGGATCATGTTCATCCACGTCCCGGCGGCGTGGATGTCCATGTGGCTGTACGTGACGATGGCCGTGTACGCCGGCATCGGCCTGGTGGTGAAGACCCGGCTGTCGTCCATGATGGCGGCGGCCATCGCGCCCACGGGGGCCCTGTTCACGTTCATCGCCCTGTGGACCGGGTCGTTCTGGGGCCGGCCCATGTGGGGCACCTGGTGGGTGTGGGACGCGCGCCTGACCTCGGAGCTGGTCCTGTTGTTCCTCTACCTGGGCGTGATCGCCCTGGCCGCGGCCATCGACGACCCGCGCCGGGCCGACCGGGCCTCGGGCCTGCTCGCCCTGGTGGGGGTGGTGAACGTGCCGGTCATCTATTTTTCGGTGCAGTGGTGGAACACCCTGCACCAGGGCGCGTCTATCAAGATGAACGCGCCGCCGTCCATGGGGGCCATCATGCTCTGGGCCATCCTGGTGATGACCCTGGCCTTCTGGCTCTACAGCTTCGTCGCCGCGTTCCAGCGGGTGCGCTGCATCATCGTGGAGCGGGAGCGGCACGCGGAATGGGTGCGCAAAGTGGTGGATAATAGGACGTGACCGGGGCCGGCTTCTGGCACATGGGCGGCTACGCCCTGTACGTGTGGAGCGCCTACGGCGTCACGGCCGGGCTTCTGGTCCTGGAGGTCGTGCAGCTCCTCCGGCGGCGGCGGGCCGTGCTCCGCCGCGTGAAGGCCGTGCACCGGATGGGGAACGAACAGGCATGACACCACGCAGGAAAAGACTGTTGTTCGCGGCGGCCGGGCTGTGCGCCGTGGCCCTGGCGGCGACGTTCGTCCTGAACGCCTTCAAGTCCAACATGATGTTCTTCTTCAGCCCCTCCGACGTGGCGGCCGGCAAGCCGCCCCCCGACCGGGCCTTCCGCCTCGGGGGCATGGTGGTGAAGGGGAGCGTCAAGCGCGGCGGGGACAACGGCCTGAGGGTGGACTTCGTGGTGACCGACTTCGCCAAGAACGTGCCCGTGAAGTACGACGGCATCCTGCCGGACCTCTTCACCGAGGGGCAGGGGGTGGTGGCCCAGGGCAAGCTGGGCCCCGACGGCACCTTCGTGGCCACGGAGGTCCTGGCCAAGCACGACGAGAAATACATGCCGCCCGAGGTGGCCGACGCCCTCAAGCGCGCCGGCAAGGCCCCGGACGGCATGCCGGCGCCGCCGGACGGGACCTGACGCCCGTCCCCGGCCGGAGGAGCTTTTCCCAATGATCCCGGAAATCGGACACCTCGCCCTGATCATCGCCCTGTGCCTGGCCCTCGTGCAGGCCACGATCCCCATGATCGGCGCGGCCCGCGGCAACGCCGTCTGGTGCGCGGCGGCGCGGCCCCTGGCCCTGGGACAGCTGACCTTCGTGGTCCTGGCGTTCTGGTGCCTGACCCACGCCTTCGTGACAAACGACTTCTCCGTCCTCTACGTGGCCGACCACTCCAACAGCCAGCTGCCCCTCCAATACCGCATCGCCGGGGTGTGGGGCGGGCACGAGGGCTCACTCCTGCTGTGGGTCACCATGCTGTGCGGCTGGACCGCGGCGGTGGCCCTCTTCAGCCGCAACCTGCCGCAGGAAATGGCGGCCCGGGTGCTCGCGGTGATGGGCCTCATCTCCGTGGGTTTCCTGAGCTTCATGCTGTTCACGTCCGACCCGTTCGACCGCCTGATCCCGGGCGCCGTGGAGGGGCAGGACCTGAACCCCCTGCTGCAGGACCCCGGCCTCGTGATCCACCCGCCCATGCTCTACATGGGCTACGTCGGCTTCTCGGTGGCCTTCGCCTTCGCCATCGCGGCCCTCATCTCGGGCCGCCTGGACGCCACCTGGGCGCGCTGGTCCCGCCCCTGGACGGTGGCCGCCTGGTCCGTGCTCACCTGCGGCATCGCCCTGGGGAGCTGGTGGTCCTACTACGAGCTGGGCTGGGGCGGCTGGTGGT
>CAZGRJ010000088.1:8928-10454 GCA_964528115.1 uncultured Nitrospirales bacterium | reverse complement strand
TGGTCATCATCAACGCCCAGGGGGTGCGCGTGGAGGCCATCAAGGGCGGCACCGCCTCGGTGCTCGAGAAGGCCGTGGACGTGATCGGCACCGCCGCCGCCAAGCGCGGCAAGGGCAAGGGCGGCAAGGACGACGGCGGGGACTGACGGCCCGTGGTCTGGGTGGCGGGGATCGCCGCCGCGCTCGTCCTGCTGCTCGCCGTGCCCGTGGACGTGGGCTTCGAGGTCCACCGGCGCGAGCGCACCGAGTCGCGCGTGCGCCTCGGCTGGCTGTGGGGCCGGGTCCGCATCCCCGTGCCCGCGGGCGGCCGGAAGGCGCGGCGAAAAAAGCCCAAGCGCCCCCGCAAGCCCGGCCGGCCTTCGGGGGCGCGCCGGGCCGTCGCCGTGCTGACCAGCCCGCGCTTCCCGACCCGCGTCCTGCGCCTCGTGCGCGGCCTCCTGCGCCGCGTCCGCTTCACCACACTGGAGCTCTCCGCCCGCCTGGGATTCGACGACCCGGCGGACACGGGCCGCCTGTGGGGCCTCCTGGGGCCGGTCTCGGCGCTCCTGACCCTGCCCGCGCCCGCGCGGGTCGAGCTCGTCCCGGCGTTCGGCGAGGCCCTCTTCCACCTGGACGCCCGGGGCGAGGCGCGGCTCGTGCCGGGGGCGGTGCTGCTGACCCTCTTGGCTTTCGTGCTCGCGCCGGCGACGCTGCGCGCGGCCTGGGCCGGGGTGCGGGCGTGACCGGCCTGGTCGCCGGAGCGCCGTTGCGCGTGGGACCGTGGACCGTCGTCCCCGTGTCCCGCGTCTGGCTTCACGCCCACGCGGACCGGAAACGGCCCTGGGCCGCGGGCGGCGCCGAGCCGGTGGCCCTCGTCGTGCGCGGCGGCGCGGGTACCCATGCGCTGGACGTGGGGGGCGGGACGGCGGACCTGGAGGCGCTGCTCGCGGACGTGGACGGCCTCGCGGCGGCGCTGGCGAACGACCACTCGGGAGGGGAGGCATGATCCACCACATGGCGGTCGGCACGGGCGACGCCGCGAAGAGCCGGGCGTTCTACGAGAAGGCCCTGAAGCCCCTGGGCTACGAGGTCGTGATGGAGTTCGGTCCGGCCGTCGGCGTCGGCCGGGACGGCAAGCCGGACTTCTGGATCTACGGCAACCAGCCGCCGGCGCCGCACCTGCACGTGGCGTTCGCGGCCCGGAGCCACGCCGAGGTGGACGCGTTCTACGCCGCCGCCATGGCCGCAGGCGGGCGCGACAACGGGGCCCCGGGGATCGTGGCGGAGTACCGGCCGGACTACTACGCGGCGTACGTGTTCGACCCGGACGGCTACAACATCGAGGCCGTCTGCCTGGGCGAGGAGTAGGCGGGCGTCAGCCGCCGAACTCGGGCGGCGTCGGGAAGGGCGTCGGGTCCGGCACGAACGGCTCCTCGGGCGGCGTGGGCTCGGGGAAGGGCTCCGGCACCGGCGGCTCGTCCGGGGGCGTGGGCTCCGGCATGGGCTCGGGCGGGAAGGGCTCGTCCTGGGCGGTTCCGTTCTGGGCG
>CAZGRJ010000088.1:0-8828 GCA_964528115.1 uncultured Nitrospirales bacterium | reverse complement strand
GGGCGTTGGGGTGCTGCGCGGAATGCATGGCCCCATGATACCGGTCCGCCGGGCGCGGACAAGGGGGAGAATCGTGCAAAAAAGGAGTGGCCCGCCCCCCGGGGGGGCGGGGGGCGGGCCGGGGCCCGTTAGCGAGGCGCTTGGGGTGTGGTGCAGGACCGCGGGCGGAAGGGGGGACGCCCGCGACCCCGGAGGGGGTCGTGCCCCGCTAACGGGTGAAGCTCATGGCCTCCATGACGTCGGCGCCGGCGTGCCGGGCCGAAGGATTTCCTTGCCGGCGAGCAGCCGGGCCGTCCGGGCCTGCGTATCCAGGGCCGCCCGGGCCGCGGCCATGCGGCGCTCGGCGTAGTCGCTGCCGCCCACCAGGTCGCGGTGGCGGTCCCACGCCTTCAGGGCGTCGGCGTACTGTCCGGAGAAGTAGTAGTGCTCCCCCAGCCGGGCGTAGGCCTCCGGCTGGTCGGGCCGCAGGCGGGCCCACTTCAGGTAGAGCGCCTCGGCGTCGGCGTGACGGTCCTTGCCGTCGTACAGCTTGGCGAGGCGTTGAAGGAGGGGCGGATAGGCGGGCGCCACGGCGTGGAGCGCCTCGTGGAGACCGACGTCCCAGTTGCGCCCGCTGCCGTCCAGGTAAGCGAGCAGGTACGTCTGGTACGCCACGTTGTCGGGGGCGAGGACCACGGCCACGGTGAGGGCCTTCAGGCCCGCCTCGGTCTCTCCCCGGGCCACCAGGGCCCGGCCGGCGTCGAAGTAGCGCGCGCCGGGGGCGGGAGAGACGCCCACATCCGCCCCGAGGGCTTCGGCCCCGAAGGCCACGGCGGGGCCCGACGCGATGGCGAGGACGACCGCGGCCTGGGCCAGACGAAGCGCGACTCGGTGCATGACTCACGTTCCCCTTCGGGACGCCCGCCCGCCGGTCGGGACCGGAGGCCGGACATGGTTGCCGCCTGAAACCGGCCGGAAGGGGAATCAAACCCGATGCCAAACCGGGGCGCCGGGCGAAATATCGCGTGGCGTCAACGGGTTGTCACAGGGGTGGAGGCGAGCCGGGTCGCGCCGGACCCCGGGTTTCGTTCGAAAACGTGCGTCCGGCCCGCACAACTCCGAACAGGCGGGGCTCCGGACGGGGCCGGGTCAGCGGATCGGGAACGGGGGGGCCGGGCTCTGATGGGGGGTTGCCGCACGGCCCGGCGAACCGGGCCGTGCGGCAGGGGGTGGAACACGCGAAAGGGGCCAGGCGGGTGTGAGTCAGGAAGTCCCCTTCCGCGCTCGCCCCCCTTAGACGGCTCCCGCGCGGCGAAAGTTCCGGTGTCGGAAAAATATTTCCCCGCTCCTCCGGCGCCCTTTCCGCCGCGGCCGACAAATCATTATGATTAGGGCATCCCAGCGGCCCGGCGGGAAAGACGACGGAGCGTCCGGCGTTCCCTGCGTCGGGTCGGGGAGGGGAGGAGACGCGGCCATGAACCGCAACGAAGTGTATGCCGAAATCAAGCAGACGCTGGGCGTGGTGCCCGAGTTCATCCAGGCACTGCCCGACAAGACCTTGGAGCTGGAGTGGAAGCTCCTGGTGGCCAGCCAGATGGAGGAGGGGCCCATCCCGAACAAGTACCGGGAGCTGATCGGCGTGGCCATCGCGGCCGTCACGAAATGCCGGTACTGCTCCTTCTTCCACACCGAGTTCGCCAAGCTCAACGGCGCCACCGAGGCCGAGATCGAGGACGCGATCCACTACGCCAAGTCGAGCGCGGGCTGGAGCGCCTACCTCAACGGCCTGCAGGTGGACTACGACGGGTTCAAGGGGGAGATCCTGAAGGTCTGCGACCACGTGCGCCAAGCCGCGGCCCAGGCGCAGCAGGCGGAGTCGGCCTGACCCAAACGGGGGCCGGGGCGCTGCGCCCGGCCCCCGTTGCTGCTTCGTTCGATGGAATGCGGCGGCCGGGCCCCCCGGTCAGCCGAACACCCACAAGAGGCCGAACACACCGGCCCACACCAGCACACCGGCATACAACGGGCGCATCCGCATGCGCCGCCGGGCCGGTTCGTCCGGCCGGCGCGCGGCCGCGCGCGCGTCACCCGTCTCGCCCCTCGTCCACCGCAGGCGGCCGAAGACGCGGGTCACCACATCCTTGTCCATGGCGTTTCCCCCTCCCCCCAGCGCACGGCAATCCGGCGCGGTCGCGACCTTGGGGAGAAAGGCCCGCCGGGTGTCGGCGCGAGTTGTGGATAGGTCTTATATATCCGAGGGAAGCGGTGCCGACAAGTTTTTTCGGTGAAAAAACCGGGGCCTGGGTGTCCCCGGAGGTGGCGTGTGTCCCATGACACGAACCACGCGCCCGGCCGGAGACGGGGACCGGCTCGCCCGTCGGGGCACCTCCGGAGCCGCGTCACCCAAGGCCCCACGCCCGTCGGGGGTTGCCCCGCGCGCCGAATGCCGTTGGGTCCGCCGGGTCCGGGCGCGTCGCGCCGCGATGGGAGCGGTGCGCCGCATCGCGGGCCGGACCGTCGGGGCGGTCTCCAGAGCGTTCAACGGAATCCCCCCCATCCGACACGCGGGGCTCGAGCGCGATTGTGCCGGGGCGGGGCGGGGCGCGCTATGAGTTTTGTGGGATATGTGGCTCTGCCCGAAAGTTGGACAATCGTCATCCCAGGTCGCGCCGGTAGGCCGTGTTGCGCGCCAGCCAGTCGGCCAGGGCCTCGTGGGGGATGCGGCGATGAGTGCGCAGGCGGCGAGCGAACAGGCCGTCCGGGTGACGGCCCGGGACGCCCGGGGGCTCCCACCGGATGATCATCTGGCGCACCGTCTCCCGGCTGGTCCCCAGGATGCGGGCGGCCTCGCCGGTCGTGTAGTCCACCTGGGGGCGCAGGCCCGCCGCCCGGATGCGGGCCGCCAGCTCCGCCCGGCCGTCGGGCTCGGCGGGCGCGTCGGGCTCGCCGTGGGGCCCGCGGGGCGGGCGCACCGCCGGCGGGAACCGCGGAGGAACGCCCGGGCGGAGGTTCACGGCGCGTCCCGGGGGGGTGCGGCGGCTCCCCCGCGCCTCCGCCCATCCCCCATGGCGACGCGCATGTGGTGCGACCACCGCATGGGGGAGACAATAGCAAAACGCTAAAGTACTGTCAAGGACCCGATTCGGGCTTGGCAGTCATATATCAATATGCTAAATTGATTCCGGCAAGCACAGTATGGACATCCGCACGATCCGTCACCTCAACCTCCTGCGCCTCGTCCGCGAGGCGGGCGGCCAGAAGCGCCTGGCCGAGCGCACCGGGGTCTCCGCCGCGTACCTGTCCCAGGTCCTGTCGCGCAAGGTGAACCGCCACGTGGGCCACAGCCTCGCCCGGCGCCTGGAGGACGGCACCGGCAAGCCCTACGGCTGGATGGACGTCCTGGAGGGCCCGGAGGCCGCCACCGGGGGCGCCCTGCGCGAGGTGGACGCGGCCCCCTACGGCCGCGGCCGCCCCGACGGCGCCCGCCGGGCCGGTCTTCTCGACCTGGCGCGCGAGGCGGGGGGGATCGGCCCCCTGGCGGAGCGGTGCGAGGTCCACGCCGCCTTCCTGGCCCGCGTGGCCGAGGGCGCCCCGGCCGTCCCGGAGGACCTGGCGCGGCGCCTGGAGGCCGGCATGGGCAAGCCCCCCGGCTGGCTCGACCGCACCCCCGATGCCGCCTCCGACCTCGCGCCCTGAGCTCACCCGTGACCGCCCCCGCCGCATCCGCGCCCCCCGCGACCGACTACAATGGCGTCATGGACGCCAAGGAAATCCGCCTGGTCAACCTGCGGGTCCTGATCGCCGAGGCGGGCGGACAGCGCCAGCTCGCCCGGCGCACCGGGGTCAACCCCGCTTACCTGAGCCAGATCCTGTCCGAGCGCACCGCCCGCAAGATGGGCGACGACGTGGCGCGCCGCCTGGAGCGGGGCACGGACAAGCCCCGGGGCTGGATGGACGTCCTGCACGAGGGCCCCGGCTACCGCGTCTCCCGGCCGGAGCAGGCCGGGGCCGTGCGCGAGGTGGACGACCTGACGGCCGGGTACGGCGCCGGCGCCCAGCCCCAGCTCAGCCGCGCGGCGCCCCCCATGCTGCGGGTGCCGCTCATCTCGTGGGTCACCGCCGGCCAGTGGCGCGAGGTGGTGGACAACTTCCAGCCCGGCGACGCCGAGCAGTGGATCGACACCACCAAGCGGGTCGGCGCCTCCGCGTTCGCCCTCCGGGTGCGGGGCGACTCCATGGAGCCGCGCTGCCCGGACGGCGCGATCATCATCGTGGACCCGGAGCGCGAGCCCGTGAACGGCTCCCTGGTGGTGGTGCGCCTCCAGGACGACGCCGAGGCCACCTTCAAGCGCCTGGTCATGGAGGGGGGGCGGCGCTTCCTGGCCCCCCTGAACCCGCGCTACCCGGTCATCGAGATCACGGGCCCCGCGGTGGTGTGCGGCGTCGTGCGTCAGGTGCTGATCGACCTCGACTGACGGCCGTGGTCCCGGGCGGGAATCGGGTTGGAGCGGGGACGACGGCCGGCGGACGGGAGGGATGAGTAAAGGCGTGCATGAGTGTGCCATCGGGACATGGGTCCGGGGGCCCCTTGCCGGGCGGGATTGCGCCGCCGCCTGGGCGCCCGGCCCCGCGCCGGACGCCGTTGCGCGCTCCGGCCGCGGCGGGGTCGTACGGGGACCGGAGCCGGGCCGCTCGCGGCGCCCGGCGGCCTTCCCCGCAAGGGCGTTCGGGCGGCGGGGCCGTCCGGGCCGTGGCCGGCGGGGGTTTGCCGCGAGGCAGGGGGGACCCGGCTCCCCGAACTTCGCCGTACCCCTTGCGCGGGACGTGCGGTTTGCTACAGTCGGCCCCGCTGCCGGGGGGAACGCCGGGGAGTGGGAGGGTCAGGGCCGTGGGGCAGATGGGGAGGAACGCCGTCCTGGGGGCGGTGCTCGCGGGTATCTTTGCAGGCGGGTTCGGGGGCGTGCCGTGGGCGGCCCTCGGCGCGGTGCGTCCGGCGGCGGCCCAGGAGGTCGGCGGCGCCGCGCCGGCGCTGCCGGTCGTGGTGGGGGCGCAGGTCCGGGTGGCCCCCGGCGAGCCGCCGCCGCGCCACGTCCTGGCGGACCGGATCGACCGGCTGATCGATCGGGTCGTCGCGCTCAACGAGCACTACGGCTGGCGCTGGAGCGAGACCGGCGCCCTCATCGCCAAGCTCGAGGAGGCCTTCCTCGACTTGGACAACGGCCGCCCGCAGGACGCCGCCCACCAGTTGCGCGGCTTCCGCGACCGGATCTCCACGAGCCTCGCCGACGGCACCCTCGCACCCGAGGCGGGAGGTCCGCTGCTCGCCGCCACGGCCGACCTGCTGGACCGGGTGGAGACCCTCGACGCGGACGCGTCCTCCCCCGTCAGGCCCCATCCGCTCAGATAGCAAAAAGCTATTGACATCGTTTAGCCGGTTGCTATATACATGGCCGTGGCGCGTGGCGCCCCGGCCATCGTAATCCGCCGGGCGGCGGCATTGCGGTTCGACATCGGGTGCCGGACCCGATGCCGCCACCGGGTCGCGATGGGGGGATGGCCGGGGCCCACGCGCCCGTGCCGTCCAGTGAATACGTCGCAGGGTTCGGAGCCGGCCGCGGTGTGCATGCGGCCGGTCGGGCGTCGCCGCGGCGCCCGGTCAGGCGCCCCGGTGGCGCTTGGCGAGGGCGGCGAGGGCGGGCCCCACCACCTCGCGCCAGCGCTTCTCCAGGCCGGGCGTGAAGCCGGGGTCGAACTCCCGCACCGCCGCCACGAGGCTGTCCACCCAGAACGGGTGCAGGTCGGGGCGGACGCCGAGGGCGTTCCCGGCGGCGTTCGGGCCCGCCCCTCCGGGGGCGGCGAGGCCGGCGAGGCGCTCCAGGGCCGTCCCGGCCATGGGCGCCCCCTGGGCCTGGAGGACCATGAGCTGGAGGCCCCGGTGCACGACGCGGCGCTGCTCCCGCGGGTCGCCGGCCGCCAGCATGCGACCCAGGGCCGGGTCGCCGGCGGCCAGCAGGTCCAGGAAACGCTGGGCGAACCCGCCTCGGACGGTGCAGCGCGCCAGGCTCTCCTGCACCGCGCTCACGTCCACGGACGGTCCTGTCCTCTCGGGGTCACTGCGCCTCTCCACCCGCCTGGGCGTCTCATCCCCCACCGTCCACGGCACCGGGCCTCATCGGCGCGGTCCGGGCCCGGTTTGAGTCCCGAAGCCGTCAGAATCCGTAAACGAGCGTGACCGCGGTCTCGTAGTCGGTCTCCTCCACCCCGGGCGGCACGTCCGTGGTGTTCTTGACCGTGAAGGTGATCTTGGTGGCGAGCTGGCCCGCCACCTGGGTCTTGAGGCCCGTCACCGAGCGCGTGACCGTCGCGTCCGATCCGATCTCGCTGGTAGCGTCCTCGGTGAAGGTGGACGTGTCGCTCACCTTCCACTCCAGGTTCAGGGCCACCCGCCCCAGGGCCTCGTTGTCCGTGTGGCCGGAGCGCTCCACCCGGCTCTGGCGGGCGCCGGGGCCGGCCTCCAGGTCCAGGGTCACGGCGTCCGTCGCCACCACGCGGTGGCCGTAGCCCAGCGCCTCCGTGATCCGGTACTCGTAGCCGGAGAAGAGGTCCTTCTCCCAGTTTGCGGTCACGAACACGTAGGACCGCTCCCCGAACTTGCGGTCCGTCTTGGCGGCCACGAAATAGCGCTCCGCCGTGGAACCCTGGTCGTCCGAGGCGAGCACCGTCTCGCCGTGGGCCTCGTTGCGCCAGCGCGTGCCCTCGTGGGCGACCTTGGCCTTGGCGTTGAGGTTCTGGGTCTGGGTGTTGCCGTCCGTCGCGACGAGACCCAGTTCGGCCTCGCCCGAGAGGCCCTTGGGGGGCTCCTCGCCCCAGGCGGGCGCCGCGGCGAGCAGCGCCAGCGCGACCGTGATTGCCCGGTACCGCATGCGTCCTCTCCCTTTCGAGGGCGTACAGGGTACACGAAACCGCCCGCATCGGCATGGTTCCCGAACGTTAAAGCGCCCTTCGGGTCGCACCGAAAGGACCCTCGGGCCATGGCGCCCGATGGGGTGGTCCCGATGGGGTGGTGCGGGGGGTCCCGCCTGGAGGGTGAAGAAGAGGTGACCACGCAACGCGGCGCGGGACGGCTGTCCCTCGCCCTCCTCACCGCCACCTGCCTCGGGTCCGCGGTTCCCGCGCTCGCCGACGACGCGGACTCCGTGGAGCACCGCCTGGGCCTCCTGACGGACGAGGTGGCGGGGCTCAAGACCAGCCTGGAAGCGCAACCCACCCTCAACGGCTACTACGACTTCGAGTACCTGACGGACAACGCGCCGGGCGACAAGTCCACCTTCCGCCAGCACCACCTGACGATCTTCGTGGGGGCCCACCGGGGGCCGTGGCGCTTCTTGTCGGAGGTGGAGTTCGAGGACGGCGTGACACTCGAAGGGGACGGCACGGACGTGGAGGGCAAGGGCGCGGTCAACGCCGAGAACGCCTGGCTGGAGCGGATCTTCTCCGACGCCTTCACGGTGCGCACCGGCAAGTTCCTGCTGCCCCACTACTGGAACGTCAACCACTACCCCAACATCGTCCTCTCCACGAACCGCCCCCTCATGGTGCGGCAGGTCTTTCCCACCGACGCGGTCGGCCTGATGGCCTTCGGCAACCGTTACCGGGGCCGCCTGGGGGCCACCTGGCACGCCTACGTGGGCAACGGCGAGAGCCGGACCGGCACCGACGACAACGAGAACAAGGCCGCGGGCGCCCACCTGAGCGTGCACCTGGGCGAGCTGTTCGCGCCGTTCGTGCGCATGGACGTGGGCGCCGCGGTCCACTCCGAGCGCACCGGCACGGGCGCGGCCCGGGACGCCGTGGACGTGTGGGGCGTGGACGCCCAGTTCAACTCCCACGTGGTGGAGGTCCTGTTCGAGTACGCCCGCCGCACCGCCGACCAGGCACGCGAGGGGCTGTACGTCCAGCCGTCCGTCGAGGTGTCCGACACGGTCCGCCTGTTCTACCGTTACGACTGGCTCGACACCGGCCCCCTCTCCCAGACCCGGCACACGGTGGGGGTCAACGTCCAGCCCCGTCCGGACGTGGCGCTGAAGCTCGAGGTCAACACCAACCGGTACGACAGCCCCGGCGACGAGGACCACGAGCAGGTCGCGGCGTCGGTGGCCCTGTTCTTCTGATGCGCCGTCCCGCAGGCATGAAACCCTCCTGCGCCGCTTTGAGCGGACGCGCCCGCCTCGGGTGGGGCCTGTGGGCGGCCCTCGCCGGGCTCCTGGTGTTCATGGCGGTCCCCACCGGGGCCCAGGACGACGGCTACGTCGTCATCGTCCACCCGGGCGTGCCGGTGGACCACGTGACCAAGGGCGAGCTGGGGCGCCTGTTCCAGCGCCGGACCACCCGGTGGTCCGACGGCTCCACCGTGATTCCGGTGGAGGAGGCGGGCCCGGTGCGGGCGCGCTTCTACCACGAGACGATGCGCATGTCCGTGGCCGAGGTGGGCAACTACTGGGTGCGCCAGGCCATGACCACCGCCGTGCAGCCGCCGCGCCTGCTGGGCTCGGCCGACCTGGTCATCGCCTACGTGGCGGCCAATCCCGGGGCGGTGGCGTTCGTCGAGTCCTCGGCCCACCTGGGCACTCGGGTCAAGCACGTCTCCGTCGAGTGACCCCCGGGCCGCGGCGGGCCGCGGCGTGCTAGGCTGGTGCCCGCCGCCATGGCCGGGACCGCCTCCACCAAGGTGATCGTCGCCGCACTCCTGGGCAACCTGGGGATCGCGGTCGCCAAGTTCGGCGCCTGGAGCGTGACCGGCAGCTCGGCCATGCTCTCCGAGGCGATCCACTCCCTGGTGGACACGGGCA
>CAZGRJ010000087.1:0-10761 GCA_964528115.1 uncultured Nitrospirales bacterium | reverse complement strand
CAGGGCCTCACCCTCTCCAAGCACTTCCGCTAGCCGCCATGCCGGATTCGGCCGGACCCGGCCCCGTCGCGGCGGACTTCGATTTCCACCTCCCCCCCGACCGCATCGCCCTGCGCCCCACGGCGGAGCGGGACGCGGCCCGGCTCATGGTCCTGGATCGCACGACGGGGGCGATCGCCCACCGGACGTTCTCGGACCTGCCCACGTGCCTTTCCCCCGGCGACCTGCTGGTCCTGAACGACACCCGCGTCTTCCCCGCCCGCATCCACGGGACCAAGCCCCGCACCGGCGGCCGGGTGGAGCTTCTCTTCCTGGAGGAGGACGCTCCCGCCCGCTGGCGGGCCATGGCGCGCGGGAGCCTGCGGGACGGCGACGCGGTCGCCCTGGATGGGGGTCTCGAGATCACGGTTCAGGGCGCCCCGGTGGACGGCTTCGCGACCCTGCGCGTGGACGGCGACCTGCGGGGCCATCTGGAGCGCCACGGTCACGTCCCCCTGCCGCCCTACATCCGGCGCCCGGACGACGCCCGCGACCGGACCGACTACCAGACCGTGTTCGCAAAGGAAACCGGCTCCGTGGCCGCCCCGACGGCGGGGCTGCACCTCACGGAGGGGACGCTCAAGGCCCTGGAGGCGCGGGGGATTCGCACGGCGCGCCTGACCCTGCACGTGGGTCCGGGCACCTTCCTGCCCCTGCGGGGCGAGCGCCTGGACGAGCACCGGATGCACGCCGAGCGCTACGCCATCCCGCCGGAGACGGCCGACGCGGTGGCCGCGGCGCGGGCCGCGGGCGGGCGCGTGGTCGCCTGCGGGACCACCGTGACCCGGGCCCTGGAGAGCGCCGCGGACGCGGACGGCCGCCTGCGTGCCGGACCCAGGTCCACGGACCTGTTCATCCGCCCGGGGCACCGCTTCCGCGCGGTGGACGCCCTGGTGACGAACTTCCACCTGCCCCGCTCCACCCTGCTGGTGCTGGTGGCGGCCTTCGCCGGGCGGGAGCGGGTGCTTTCCGCCTACGCCGAGGCGGTCCGGGCCGGGTACCGCTTCTTCAGCTACGGCGACGCGATGCTGATCGTGTGAGGCGCGCCGTCAGCCGCTGGCGGTGGACGGCGTGACCGGGGCGTGGGACGGGCGGCTGTCGCCCGCGGCGCCGGTGGGCGGCACGGCCAGGGAGCCCTCGGCGAAGCGCACCTGGTCCCGGCCCCCCTGCTTGGCGGCATATAGGGCCTGGTCGGCCAGGGCGATGAGGGAGTCGGGCTCGATGGAGAGCCCGGGGTCGTAGGACGAGACCCCCAGGCTCACGGTCAGGCGCATCTCGTCCACGTCCACGTCGAACGACATCTCCTTGATCGCCAGGCGGATCTCCTCCGCCTTCGCCATGGCCCCGCGCTTGTCGGTCAGGGGCAACAGCAGCACGAACTCCTCGCCGCCGTAGCGCGCCAGGCAGTCGGAGTGGCGCAGGCTCCGCTGCACCATGTCGGCCACCTTGACGAGCACCTGGTCGCCCACCGGGTGGCCGTGGGTGTCGTTGATGCGCTTGAAGTGGTCGATGTCCAGGAGCAGCACCGACAGCGGCAGGTGGTGGCGCACCGCCAGGCGGAACTCCTCCGACAGGCGCATGTCGAAGAAGCGCCGGTTGTACACGCCGGTCAGGGGGTCGCTGATGGCGAGCTTCTGCAGCGAGAGGTTCTCGTGGGTGAGGCTCTCGTGCATGTAGGCGTTCTTGAGGACGTTGGCGGCCACGGCGGTGAGCAGCTCGCACAGCTTGATCTCCCGCGCCGTGAACGGCCCCTCGGCCCGGGCCAGGGAGAACAGCAGGGTGCCCACCACGGGGTCGTCCACCGCCATGGGCACCACCAGGATCGAGCGGATCCCGACCGCCTTCACCTTGTCGGCCACCAGGGCCAGGTAGGGGGTGCGGGCCACCTCGTCCACCACCACGACCTCGCGGGTCTCCAGGGCCCGGGCCAGCTCGGGGTAGTTGTTCAGGACGATGCGCAGGGTCCGCTCGCCCAGGCGGTCGCGCCGCTCCATCATCTCGCGGGAGATCAGGATGGTGCCCGTGGTGCGGGCCTCGTCCACGTAGAACACGGTGCAGCGGAAGGCCCCCACCAGCTCCACGGCCTCCTGGATGAGCAGGTTCAGGACCTCCTTCTGGCTGAGGGTCGCGGAGAAGACGTGGGCCGCCGTGACCACCGTCTCCAGCTCGCGCCGCTCGGCCGCCAGCAGGCTGTGGCCCGCGGCCTCGTCGCGCAGCTGCTGGGCCAGGTAGCCGAAGAAGATGCCGATCACCACCAGCAGCGACATGCGGAACAGGAACCCGGTCTGGCCGAAGACCTGGGCGGAGAAGGTGCCGTCCGGCCCCGCCAGCCACTGCATCAGCGCGTAGGCCCCGGCCGCCGCCCCCACCGCCCCGAAGATGCCGCGCTGGCCCTGGTGGCAGGCCGCCCAGGCCACGGCGGGCAGGTAGAGGAAGAAGGCGTCGCCCTCCACCCGGCCGAGCTGGTAGATGATCGCCGAGACCACCGTGATGTCGAACAGGACCAGCAGGAACCACGCCGCCCCCGGGCCCAGCTTGCGGGGCGCCAGGCGGGCCAGGGCGATGTTCGAGGCCACGTAGGCCAGGAAGGTGCCGGCGATCACCGGGTCGGTGAAGTAGGCCGGGCTCTCCAGCTGGACCAGTCCGAAGGCCAGCAGAATCGCCAGCCAGCGGAGGTGGAGGATGAGTGCCTTATCGTTCAAGGCTCCCTTCGGGTATAGGGCCCCATCGATGTCGACCGGAGGCGGAAGCGACCCTTCTTTTTTGTCGGTCCCGTGGGCCGATTCCTAAAGGCCCGCAAGGAGATAGCCCCCTTTCGAGGGGGACCGGAGTCAGGGGTTGGTACGGGGTGGCGAGGGGCGGCGGTGGGGCGAAAGAACGAAGGCGGCGAAGAAGAACGCCCCCAGGACCAGCACGATGGTGCCCCCGGAGGCCAGGTCCCACACGGTGGACAAGAACAGGCCCAGGACCACGGCGAGGACGCCGGTTCCCAGCGAAATCAAGAGGATGCCGCGCCAGTTGGCGGCCAATTGCTGGCCCACGGCGGCGGGGATCACCAGGAGCGCCGAGGCCAGGATCACCCCCACCACCTGGATGGCCGCCACCACCGTGAAGGCGATGGCCACCAGAAGCCCGTAGTACAGGACCCGGGCCGGGATGCCGGTCACCTGGGCCACCTCCTCGTCGAAGGCGACGAAGAGCAGCTCCTTGAAGAACAAGCCGAAGAACCCCAGGACCAGCACCGCCACCGCGCCTAAGGCCATGAGCTGGGCGGGCGAGACGGCCAGGATGTTGCCGAACAGGTAGCTGAACAGCTCCCCCTGGTAGGTGCCCGCCAGGCCCACCAGGACGACGCCCAGGGCCATCAGGGTGGTGGTCAGGATGCCGATGGCGGCGTCCTCCCCCATGCGTCCGTGGCGGGTGATCGCGCCGATCCCCAGGGCCGTGGCCACGCACACCCCCAGGGCCGAGAGGAGCGGGCTCATCCCCGTGAACAGCCCCAGGGAGACGCCCCCGAGGGCCGCGTGGCCGATGCCGATGCCGGCGAAGGCCATGCGCTTGAGCAGCACGAACAGGGAGACCACCGAGCACAGGACGCTCACCACCAGGCCCGCGGCCAGGGCCCGCTGCATGAAGTCGAAGGCCAGCATGTCGCCGAAGCCGGTCACGTGTGGTGGGGATGCCCGGAATGATCGCCGGCGCGCGGGCCGTGGCGGTGGTGGGAGAAGAAGTCGAACTCGCAGGCGTAGGCACGGCCCAGGTCGTGGCTCTCCAGCACCTCCCGGGGGTGGCCGTGGACGTGCATCGTGCGGTTGATGCACGCCAGCTCGTCGGCGTAGGCCGAGAGCATGGCCACGTCGTGGGACACGGTGATGAGGGTCAGGCCGCGCTCCATCTGGAGCTCCTTGAGCAGGTGGTAGAGCTGGTCCTGGTGGGGCAGGTCCACGCCCTCCGTGGGCTCGTCCAGGAGCAAGAGGTGGGTCTTGCGGCACAGGGCCCGGGCGATCATCACGCGCTGGAGCTGGCCCCCCGACAGGCCCCCGATGGGGCGCTCCGCCAGGCCACCGAGCCCCAGGCGGTCCAGGATCTCGGAGACGGCGTCCCGGTCCTCGCGGGAGGGACGGCGCCCCAGGCCGATGCAGCAGCTGCGGCCCATCATCACCACGTCGAACACGGAGAACGGCGCCCACCGGTCGGGCAGGTAGCGTTGGGGGACGTAGCCGATCTGGTGGGCCCGGCGGCCCAGCTCCCACGGCGGCACCCCCAGCACCCGCACGGTGCCCCGGGTGGGGCGGAACAGGCCCAGGATGACCTTCAGGCACGAGGTCTTGCCCGCGCCGTTGGGGCCGATCAGGCCCAGGAAGCGGCCGGGGCTGAGGGCGAAGGTGATCCCCGAGAGGACCTCGCGCCCCTCCAGCACCAGGTCCACGCCGTCCAGATGGACCATGGGGGCGACGGCCGGAGCCGCCGCCGGCGCCGCCTGGGTGGCCTCCCCGCTCACGACGCCAGGCCCTCCCGGAAGGCCCGGGCGTTGAAGCGCATCAGGGCCTCGTAGGTCATCCCCTGGGGGGTGCGCGGGTCACCCACCGGGTCCACGGTGACCACCCGCCCGTCGAACTGGGCGGCGATCGTCTTCGCCGGGCCCGGGGCGAACTGGGGCTCGATCAGGACCACGCGGGCCCCCGACTCCCGCGCCTCGCCGATGACCTCGGCCATCCAGCGGGCCGTCGGTTCCCGTCCCGGGAGGGGCTCCACCACCGCCACCTGCTTCAGGCCGTAGCGCGCCGCGAAGTAGGTCCAGGAGCCGTGGAAGGCCACGAACGCCTTCCCCTTGACCGGCGCCAGCTCGGCGGCGAGGTGCGTGTCCAGGGCGGTCAGGCGCTCGGCGAAGGCCGCGGCGTTCGCGTGGAAGGCCGCGGCGTGCTCCGGAGCGGCGTCGGCGAGGGCCTTCTCCAGGGCCGGGACGGCGTGGTCGCGCACCCAGACCGGGTCGAGCCAGACGTGGGGGTCGCCGGCGGCATGGTCGTGCTCCTCGTCCCCATCCTCGTCGCCGTCGTGATGGTGATGGCCCGGACCGGCGGGCATCAGGGGTCCGTGCGCCGCGATGGCGACGCGGGCCTTGCCGCCCACGGCCTCGTACATGCGGTCCGCCCAACCGTCCAGGCCCGCCCCCACGGTGACGAGGAGCCGGGCGGAGGCCAGGGCGCGGACCTGGGAGGGGGTGGGCTCGAAGCCGTGGGGCGAGGCCCCGGGCGGCAGGAGGGTCTGCACCGCCACGGCGTCGCCCCCCACCTCGGCCACCAGGAGGGCCAGGGGGTGGATGGAGGCCGCCACGGGCAGCGCCTCGGCTGCGGCCGGGGGGGCGGGGGCCCACAGGAGGGCGGCGAGCAGGGCCGCGGCGGCCAGGGTCCGGCCGCGGGGATTTCCTGGATGGGGGCACCTGGGTGCCACGGGGGGCGCGCCGGCCGGCCCGGCCGGGCGGCCGGACGCCATGCCCCGGAACGGGCTCCGGAGCGCTTTCCCGAACGCGCCCCGGAGCTTCACGAAACGGGCGTCGCGGGCTCTACTTGTTGCGCCGCTGGTGGCGGGTCTTCTTGAGCAGCTTGCGGTGCTTGTGCTTCCGCATCTTCTTGCGGCGCTTCTTGATGACTCGCGACATTCAGGTCTCCTTGCGATCGCCATGACGGTACCGACACGCGCCCATCCGCCACCTGCCCCCGACCCGGGCGGGCGCGTCCGCTCCAAAACGCGGGGAAAGCGCCGAAATGTAGCACAGTCCGGCGGCGCCGGACAATTTGGGGGGTTGGGCGCGGGCGCCCCGGGTGGGCGCTAGGTGGTGCCGCCGCCCGTGCCCTGGCCCGCCCCCACCTGCACCGCGTTCACAAGGGTGTTGGAGAGGTTGCCGCGGGAGTCGCGCACCCGGAGCTGGACGTTGAACAGGCTCTGGTCCGGGTAGCAGGCCGTGGGGACCCGCACCTCGTCGATGGTCTCGCCGTCCACGATGATGTCCGTGCGGGCCCAGTCGGACGGGTCCAGGTCGTAGAGCAGGTCCACCTCCTGGTCGGAGTTGTCGCAGGGGTCGACGTAGAAGACGGTGATGTCCACGAACCGCATGTTGGCGTCGGTGTCCTGGGCCTGGATGTGGAACGGGACGGAAAAGGTGACCTGGTCCCCGTCGATGGTCCAGTCGGGGGTCGGGATGTTGCTGAAGCGGTCGAAGAGCGTGGGCTTGGCGCCCAGGTTCACGCCGCCGCCGACGCCGTTGTCGGCGCGGGGCCCGCAGGCCGTCAGGGCGGCGAGCAGGGCCAGGACGACGGGAATGCTGGCGGGCGGGCCGAGCCGCCCGATCCCCCCTCCGGAACGCGATCCATCACACACGCGCACCGTGCCTCAGGCCGCCCGCAAGGTCACCGGGGGCGGGGGGCCCATGGGAATCTTACGCGGCCTTGAGGAGGTTCCAGGTGAGGTACGAGTCGCCGCAGTTCTCGCAACGCGGGAACGGCACGCCCTTCTCGACCTCGACCTCCTCGCCACAGGTGGTGCACTCGTAGGTGCCGGACTCGGGGCAGGCGTCGCCGATCTTGTTCGGGATGGCATCGACGTCCACGTCCCCGGTGTCTTCCTGGTAATTCAGGTCGTAGTCCATAAGTGTTCCAGTGGTCTCCGCGCGATGGGGAAAAGCCGAAGGGGCGCACCAATACGCCTGCCTGCGACAACGGCCCGGTGCCCTCAACTATAGCCCGGACGGGGGGGTCTGGCAAGGCCGCAGAGGGGGGGGCCGAGGGGCCCCGGAGCCGCCCGGGGCGCGGATTCGGGCGGGATTTCGCGCGTGTGTGGGAGGGGGGAAGGGAGCCCTGCCCGGGACTCTCGTCCGGGCAGGGCCGCATCCGGGGTGGGATCGGGGCGGGCCGGCCGCCGCCCCCGGTGTTCCGGGGGCCGAGAGCCTGTGGACCGACGGATCGTCGGCCGGGGCGCGGTGCGGCGCGGGGTGCGTCGCCGGTCTGGGGTGCGCGCCCCGTGTTCCGGCCCTCCCTCGGGGAAGGGAAGTCTGCTGGCCGGGGACGTGTGCACCAACCGTGCCAGGGGGTGTCAGGACCCCGGACGGCACCGGGGAAGGCACGACAAATCAGTGCGTTATGGTGATTCCAGGGGGCCGGCGGGAAGGACTTACCGGGCCGGACCGCGGTCCCGACCGTGCAGATATGTCACGGCTGCCGACGCACGTGCGCCAAAATGTCGCCGAGGGTGAACAGGGCCTCCAGGTCCAGGCCCCGCGCGGCCACGGCCTCCCGGCCTCCCTCGTCCCGGTCCACCAGGGCCAGGGCGCAGGCGACCTCGTAGCCCGCCTCGCGGAAGCGGTCGATGGCGAACACGGTGGACTTGCCCGTGGTCACCACGTCGTCCAGGACGGCCACGGGCTTGGCCGGATCGGCCGGGCCCTCGATCCAGCTGCCGGTCCCGTGGCCCTTGGCGGCCTTGCGCACGATGGCGGCGTGGATGGGGGTCCCCTCCAGGTGGCTCACCAGGGCCACGGCCGAGACCAGGGGGTCGGCCCCCAGGGTGAGCCCCCCCACGGTGCCGATGCCGCGCCCCTTCAGGCGCTCCAGCAGCAGGTGGCCGCACAGGTACGCCCCCTCCGGGTGGAGGGTGGTCTGCTTGCAGTCCACGTAGTAGTGGCTGTGCCGGCCCGAGGTGAGGGTGAAGCCCTCCTTCGACTCGCGGAAGGAACGCGCGGCGATCAGGGCGAGCAGGGCCGCCCGCGGCTCGGCGGCGTGCGGGGGAGTCGTCACCGAAGGGGAGTGGGCGTCAGTGGTCGCGGTCGACCACGTAGTCGGCCAGGAGGAGCAGGGCCTGGCGGTCGGGCCCGTCGGGGAAGGCCGCGGCCAGGGCGGTCTTGGCCTTGGCGGCGAAGTCGCGGGCGCGGGACAGGGCGTCCTCGATGGCCCCGTAGCGGCGCATGAGGGAGAGCACGAGGGCCTGGGCGTCGGCGTCCGGGTGGCCGTCCGCCTCCACGATGGCCACGAGCCGCTCGCGCTCCGCCGGGGCGGCGCGCTGGAGCGTGTAGAGCAGGGGCAGGGTGATCTTGCCGTCGTCCAGGTCTTTTCCTAAGGCCTTGCCGAAGACCTCGGCGTCGGCCTGGTAGTCCAGGGTGTCGTCCGCCACCTGGAAGGCGATGCCCACGTTGCGCCCGTAGTCGGCCAGGGCCCCGACCTGGCGCGCCTTGGCGCGTCCGAGCATGCCGCCTAAGCGGCAGGCGGCGCTCATGAGAGAGGCGGTCTTGCGCTCGACGATGCGCAGGTAGACGGCCTCCGACAGGTCCACGTCGCCGCACACGGAGAGCTGGTACACCTCGCCCTCCGACATCTCCTCCACCACGCCGGCCAGCACCTGGACGATCTCGAGCCGCTCCAGGGTCACGGAGAGCGACAGGGCGCGGGCGTAGAGGTAGTCGCCCACCAGCACGCTGCCGGCGTTGCCCCACACGGTGCGGGCGGCGTCGCGGCCGCGGCGGACGTCGCCGTCGTCCACCACGTCGTCGTGCAGGAGGGTGGCGGTGTGGATGTACTCGACGACACAGCCGAGCACGGCCACGGGGTCGGGACCGGGCCGGTCGGAAGGCGAGGCGACGCCGGAGAGGCGGGCGGCGGCGGCGAGGAGGAGCGGGCGGAAACGCTTGCCGCCGCTCCCCATCAGGTAGCGCGCCACCTCCCCCACGAGGGCGACGTCGGACGTGACGTTGGCCGAAAGCTGGGCCTCTGTGGCCTCCAGCACGGCGTGGTAGCGCGCCCACACGTCCTGCACGCGCGCCAGCGGCGCCGGTTGTGTGGCGGGCATGTTCATCGCCAATAACGGAGCGGGCTCATGCTACGTTCCACCCCCCATCGTGTCAAGAATGCCGGTGGCGCCGGGGGGATACGGCTTCAACGCAGCGCAAGGTCCAGCTCCTTCAGGGCCCGGATGCGGTCGCGCAGGCGGGCCGCCTCCTCGAACTCCAGGGCCTTGGCCGCCACCTTCATCTCGCGGGTCAGGCGCTCGATCTCGGCCGGGATGGCGGCGGGCTCCAGGTCCTTCGCCTCCCCCCCGAAGTCCACCGGCACGGTCACGTAGTCCGCCTCGCAGACCTCCACGAGGCTGTCGCCGACGCCCTTGACGATCCCCTGGGGCGTGATGCCGTGGGCCTCGTTGTAAGCGCGCTGGATGCCCCTGCGCCGGTCGGTCTCGTCGATGGTCTGGCGCATGGCCTCGGTGACCCGGTCGGCGTAGAAGATCACCATGCCGTTGACGTTGCGCGCCGCCCGGCCCGAAGTCTGCACCAGGGCCCGGTAGCCGCGCAAAAAACCCTCCTTGTCCGCGTCCAGGACGGCCACGAGGGAGACCTCCGGCAGATCGAGCCCCTCGCGCAGGAGGTTCACGCCCACCAGCACGTCGAACACGCCCTTGCGCAGGTCGCGCAGCAGGGCCGTGCGCTCGATGGTGTGGATGTCGCTGTGCAGGTAGCGCACCTTGACCCCCAGCTCCTCGTAGTAGGAGGTGAGATCCTCCGCCATGCGCTTGGTGAGGGTGGTTACGAGGACCCGCTCGCCGCGCTCGGCGCGGATGCGGACCTCGCCCAGGAGGTCGTCCACCTGGTTCGCCGCCGGGCGCACGTCGATCTCCGGGTCCATGAGGCCCGTGGGGCGGATCACCTGCTCCACCACCTCGCCGCCGGTGCGCTTCAGCTCGTAGGGCCCGGGGGTGGCGGAGACGTAGATCACGTGGCCCATGAAGCGCTCGAACTCCTTGAACGTCAGGGGCCGGTTGTCCAGGGCCGAGGGGAGGCGGAAGCCGTAGTCCACCAGGGTCGTCTTGCGGGTGCGGTCGCCCTCGTACATGGCGCCCACCTGGGGGATGGTGGCGTGGGCCTCGTCCACGATGAGCAGGAAGTCGCGGGGGAAGTAGTCCAGCAGCGTGGGCGGCGGCTGGCCCGGGCGGCGGCCGGAGAGGTGGCGGGAGTAGTTCTCCACCCCCTGGCAGTGGCCGATCTCGCGCAGCATCTCCAGGTCGAAGGCGGTGCGCTGCTCCAGGCGCTGGGCCTCCAGGAGCTTGCCGTCGGCGTGCAGCTCGCGCAGGCGGACGACGAGCTCCTCCTCGATGCCGGTGAGGGCGTCCTGCATGCGCTCCGGGGGGATGACGTAGTGGGTGTTGGGGTAGATGGCGACCTTCGGCAGGGGCCGGATCACCTCGCCCTTGAGCGGGTCCACCTCGTAGATCCCCTCCACGTCGTCGCCGAAGAAGGCGACCCGGATGGCCGTGTCGTCGGAGGCGGCCGGGAAGACCTCCAGCACGTCCCCGCGCACCCGGAACGTCCCGCGGTGGAAGTCGTAGTCGCCGCGCTCGTAGCGGATCTCCACCAGCTTGCGCAGGACCTTGTCCCGGTCGGTGGCGGCGCCGGTCTCCAGGAACACCATCATGTGGTGGTAGGCCTCGGGCGAGCCCAGGCCGTAGATGCACGAGACCGAGGCCACGATCACCACGTCGTTGCGCTCGAACAGGGACGTGGTGGCCGAGTGGCGCATCCGGTCGATGGCGTCGTTGATGGCCGAGTCCTTCTCCACGTATGTGTCGGACGACGGGATGTAGGCCTCGGGCTGGTAGTAGTCGTAGTAGCTGACGAAGTATTCCACCGCGTTGTCGGGGAACAGCTCGCAGAATTCTTCGTAGAGCTGGGCGGCGAGGGTTTTA
>CAZGRJ010000086.1:9640-10803 GCA_964528115.1 uncultured Nitrospirales bacterium | reverse complement strand
CCTTGCTCTCCCGCGGCTGCGTGGACGTCCTGCCCGAGGGCGCCCTGGCCGAGCGCCTGTCCGCCGCCCGCAAGGAGAACCGCCCGCTCGTCGTCAAGGCCGGCTTCGACCCCACCGCCCCCGACATCCACCTGGGCCACACGGTGCTGCTGACCAAGCTGGCCCAGTTCCAGAAGCTGGGGCACCGGGTGCAGTTGCTCATCGGCGACTTCACCGCCCGCATCGGCGACCCCACCGGGCGCTCCGAGACGAGGCCGCGCCTGACCGAGGCCGAGATCGCCCGCAACACCGAGACCTACAAGGCCCAGGTGTTCAAGATCCTGGACGAGAAGGCCACCGAGGTGGTCTTCAACAGCACCTGGCTCATGAAGCTGAGCGTCGCGGAGATCATCGACCTCTGTTCCCGCTTCAACGTGGCCCCCATGCTCACCCGGGAGGATTTTTCCAGCCGCTACAAGGAAGGCCACCCCATCGCCATCCACGAGTTCCTCTACCCCCTCATGCAGGGCTACGACTCGGTCGCCCTGAAGCCGGACGTGGAGCTGGGCGGCCAGGACCAGCTGTTCAACCTGCTGGTGGGGCGCGACCTGATGCGCTCCTACGGCATGGCGCCCCAGCTCGTCATGACCCTGCCGTTGCTCGAAGGCACCGACGGGGTCCGGAAGATGAGCAAGTCGTTCGGCAACTACATCGGGGTGACCGAGCCGCCGGGGGAGATCTACGGCAAGGTCATGTCGATCTCCGACGACCTCATGCACCGCTACGTGGAGCTGCTCACGGACTGGGACCCCGCGAAGCTCGCGGCGGAGCACCCGATGGAGGCGAAGAAGCGCCTCGCGCGGACGCTCACGGCCCGGTTCCACGGGAACGAGGCGGCGGCGGAGGCGGAGAGCGCCTTCGTGGCGCGCTTCTCCCGGGGGGAGACGCCGGAGGACCTGGAGGCGGTCGCCCTGGCCTGCGACGGGCCGGACCTGGGGGTCCTGGACCTGCTCGCCGGGGCGGGGCTCGTGCCCTCCAGGTCGGAGGCGCGGCGGCGCGTCCAGGGCGGCGCGGTGCAGGTCGACGGGGAGCGGGTGAGCGACCCGGAGGCCCGGGTGCCGAAGGGCGGGCCTTACGTGGTCCGGGCCGGCAAGCGGGCCATGAAGCGGGTGACGGTGGGCTGA
>CAZGRJ010000086.1:0-9540 GCA_964528115.1 uncultured Nitrospirales bacterium | reverse complement strand
TACGGCCAGTCGGCCGGCGCGAACGGCCTCGCCGTGGACGTGCGCACCGTAAACCACCGCCACCTGGACATCGCCTGCCGCCTGCCGCGCCCCTGGGCCCCCCTGGAGCCGGAGGTGAAGGCGGCCGTGGGGCGCCACGTGCGGCGCGGGCGGGTGGAGGTCTCCGTGCGCGCGGCGGGGGGCTCGGAGGGCACCGCGTACCGGGTGGACGCGGAGCAGGCGGCGCGCTACGTGGACGCCCTGCGCCACCTCGAACGGATCACCGGGCCCACGGGGACCCTCAATCTGGCCGCCATCCTGGCCCTGCCGGGGGTGGTGGTGTCCGACGACGCCCCCGAGGACGCGGACGCCGTCCACGACCGGCTCCTCGCCGCCCTGGAAGAGGCCCTGGAGGCGGCGGCGGCCATGCGCCGGGACGAGGGGGCGGCCCTGGAGAAGGCCATCCGGGGCCACCTGGACGTGATCCGGGAGACGGTGGAGCGCCTGGAGGCCCGCCGCCCGGACGCCGTGGCCGAGGCCGCCGGGCGGGTCCGGGCGCGGGTGGAGGCCCTGTGCGCCGATTCGGCCCTGGACCCGGCCCGCCTGGCCCAGGAGGTGGCGCTCCTGGCCGAGCGCAGCGACGTGACCGAGGAGCTGGCCCGCCTGGGGAGCCACCTGGACCAGTTCAGCCGGGCCCTGGACGCCCCCGAGGCCGTGGGGCGGACCCTGGACTTCCTCCTGGTCGAGATGAACCGGGAGGCGAACACGGCCGGCGCCAAGTGCCAGGACGCGGCCATGGCGGCCGAGGTCGTCGCCCTCAAGGGGGAGATCGAGAAGGTGCGCGAGCAGGTGCAGAATGTCGAGTGAAGCCAAACTGCCCCCCTGGGAGGTGTCCCAGGGCCTCCTGGTGGCGGTCGCGGCCCCGTCCGGCGCGGGCAAGACCACCCTGTGCGTGCGCATGGCGGAGACCTTTCCGGCCCTGACCTACGCCGTCTCCTACACCACCCGCCCGCCCCGGCCGGGGGAGGTGGACGGCGAGAACTACCACTTCGTGGACGCCGGGCGCTTCCGGGCCATGGTCTCGGAGGGGGCCTTCGTGGAGTGGGCCGAGGTCCACGGCCACTTCTACGGCACCCCCAAGGCCGGGGTGAACGACCTCCTCTCCAAGGGCCACGACGTGCTGCTGGACCTGGACGTGCAGGGGGTGGAGACGATCAAGGCCCTCGGGGTGCCGGGGGTCTTCTGCCTGATCCTGCCGCCCTCCTTCGAGGACCTGCGCCGGCGCCTGGAGGAGCGGGGCAAGGACAGCGCCGCCGACATCGACCGCCGCATGACCATCGCGGTCAAGGAGGTGGCGCGTTTCGCCCTGTTCGACTACGTGATCGTCAACGACGTGTTCGAGGAGGCCGCCCAGGCCCTGGAGGGAATCATCCGGGCCGAGCACGCCCGCCGGACCCGGATCCGCCAGGACTGGTTCCGGGAGCACTTTGTGCCGTAGAATATACGGCTGGTCACTATGGGAGCCCCCGCCATGAAGGACATCGTCGCCCTGCCCCTCCACAGCCCCGGTCCGGGCGTGGACAGCAAGTACCGCCTGGGCGTGCTCGCGGCCCAGCGGGCCCTGCAGATCGTCAAGGGCAGCCAGCCCCGGGTGGAGACCGCCTACCACAAGGCGACCACCATGGCCCTGGCCGAGTTCCAGGAGGGCAAGGTGCCGTTCGTGGTGGGCGAGGAGGCCGTCAAGTCCCGCATGAACGACGAGGACCTCTACAAGGAGATCCTGGCCGAGGCCCGCGCCGCCTACCTGGACGAGGAGGGCAACCCGGTCTTCGTCGGACCTCCGGGCGGCCCCGACGTGGCCGCCATGCCCACCCCGCCGCCGCCTCCGCCGCCCGAGGCCCCGTCCAGCTGACGGGGACCCCCGTGCAGCCGGGACCCCTCGCCGGCCGGCGCCTGATCGTCGGGGTCAGCGGCAGCATCGCCGCCTACAAGTCGGTCTACCTGGTCCGGCGCCTGGTGGAGGCCGGGGCCGAGGTCCACGTGGCCCTGACCCGGTCCGCGGCCCGCTTCGTCACCCCCCTGACCTTCGCCACCGTGTCGGGCCGGCCGGTCCTCTCGGACCTGTTCGACGCCGTCCCGGGCACCCACGTGACCCTGGCCGAGGCCGCCGACGCCGCCGTGGTGGCCCCCGCCACCGCCCACCTGATGGCCCGCATGGCCCACGGCCTGGCGGACGACGCCCTGACCACCCTGCTCTTGGCCCTGCGCGGCCCCGTGCTCCTGGCCCCGGCCATGGAGAGCGGCATGTGGGACCACCCCGCCACCCGGGCCAACGAGAAGCTCCTCCGGGAGCGCGGGGTGCGCTTCGTGGGCCCGGAGACGGGCCCCCTGGCCTCGGGCCTCGCGGGCCCGGGCCGCATGGCCGAGCCGGACCAGGTCGTCACCGCCCTGGAGGCCCTGCTCGCCGGCGCCCCGGCCACCGCCCGGCGCGACCTGGCGGGGGAACGGGTCCTGGTCACCGCCGGGCCCACCCGGGAGCCCATCGACCCGGTGCGCTTCATTTCGAGCCCGTCCACCGGCCGCATGGGCTTCGCCGTGGCCGAGGCCGCCGCCGCCCGGGGGGCCGAGGTGACGCTGGTGGCGGGGCCGGTCGAATTGCCCACGCCCCCCGGCTGCCGGCGGGTGGACGTGGTCACCGCGGCCGAGATGCGGGACGCCGTCCTCACCGCCCTGCCGTCCGCCACGGTCCTGGTCATGGCGGCCGCCGTGGCCGACTTCCGACCGGCCGAGCCCCGGGCCCACAAGGTCAAGAAGGAGGCCGCCGGGACCGTGCTGGACCTGGCGCGGACCGACGACATCCTGGCCGAGGTGGCCGCCCGGGCGCCGGCGGGGCTCATCCGGGTCGGCTTCGCGGCCGAGACCCGGGACCTGGTGGCCCACGCCCGGGCCAAGCGCCGGGCCAAGGACCTGGACCTGATCGTGGCCAACGACGTGTCCGAGGTCGATTCCGGCTTCGCCTCGGCCACGAACCGGGTCACCCTGATCGGCCGCGACGACCGGGCCGAGGCCCTGCCCTTCGGCCCCAAGCGCGACGTGGCCGATGCCGTCCTGGACCGGGTGGCCGCCCTGCGGGCCGGGCGCCCGGCGCCGGTGCCGCCCGCGGCCTGAGACCGGCCCGCCCCCCCTTCGCGCCCGGGCGGCGCCCGGGGATTGCGCTATAATCGTCCAAACCCGCGTTTGGTGCGCCCGGACGAACCGGGCCCGCGTGTTGCCGGGGCCGCCATGCTGAAGGAAGGCAAGACCATCTGGATGGACGGGACCCTCGTCCCCTGGGGCGAGGCCAAGGTCCACGTCCTCACCCACGCCCTCCACTACGGGATGGGGGTGTTCGAGGGGGTGCGCTGCTACCAGGGGGAGCAGGGCGGCGCCGTCTTCCGCCTGGCCGACCACACCCTGCGCCTGCTGCGCTCGGCCCACATCCTGCGGCTCAAGGTCCCCTACGGGGCCGAGGAGCTGAACCGCGCCATCCTGGAGACCGTCCGGTCCAACGACCTGGCGGCCTGCTACATCCGGCCGATCGTCTTCCTGGGCGACGGGGCCATGGGGCTGCACGCCCCGGAGAACCCGGTCCACGTGGCCATCGCGGCCTGGCCGTGGGGCAGCTACCTGGGGGAGGAGGGGCTGGTCTCGGGCATCCGGGTGCAGACCTCGTCCTTCGCCCGCCACCACGTCAACGTCGCCATGACCCGGGCCAAGGCGTGCGGCTACTACGTCAACTCGGTCCTGGCCAAGATGGACGCCAAGTCGGCCGGGTTCGACGAGGCCCTGCTTTTGGACGTGGACGGCTACGTGGCCGAGGGCTCGGGGGAGAACGTGTTCATCGTGCGCGACGGGGTCATCGCCACGCCGCCCCTCGGCTCCATGCTCGAGGGGATCACCCGCGACACGGTCCTCACCCTGGCGCGGGAGCACGGCTACGCGGTGGTGGAGCGGCGCCTGACCCGGGACGACGTGTACGCCGCCGACGAGGCCTTCATGACCGGCACCGCGGCCGAGGTGACGCCGATCCGGGAGCTGGACTTCCGCGCCATCGGCCCGGGCAAGCGCGGACCCGTCACGGAGGCCCTGCAGGCGGCCTATTTCGACGCGGTCCACGGCCGCGACGGGCGCCACGCGGACTGGCTCACGCCGGTCTGAACCGGCCCCGCGGCCGATCGCAAGGGGCGGGTCGAAAAGAAGTTTCTGGGGGCGAAGGGGGCATGAAAAAGGGCGCCGGGGCATTGCGATGGGGGAAACAACACCCCGGCACCCTGCGAGGCGCCGAAGCGCCCCGCAAGTTGAAATTATACGCGATGCGCGTACGTATTTCTACGAATAAATTCCCGTAGGGTCCCGTAGGGCTTCCGCGCCCCGGCGCGGACACGGGACGGAGCCTTGCCCCCGCGGCGGCGGATGACGATGGGAGGTGCCGGCATGGCTTCCGCACCCACATACGCCCGGGAAATCCGACAGAGCGCCGCCCGTCTGGCGGGTGTGGCGCTGGTGACGGCGGCGGCGGTGTGTCTGCTCGCCTGGCACCACCACGACCGCCACATCCGGGAGGACGCCGTCCTGCGCCACTACGCGGCCCTGGCCGCCATCGCCACCCTGGAGGAGGCGGCCCAGGACCTTCGTTCGGGCGGCCCGCCGGGCCCCACGGGCCTGCGCGTGGCGCGCGCCGTGGACCGGCTCCAGGCCGCGGAGGCGGGCACGGCCGACGGCGTCTCGAGGGACCTGATGGCCCGCCTGGAGGCGTCCTGGCGCGACGTGAAGGCCGGCGGCGACCCGAATGCCATGGCCGACGTCATCGAGGCCCTGGAGGCCCACCACGCGGCCGCCACCGAGTTCCTGGAGGCATCGGGTCCGTTCCGGGACGGACCCGCCCCCTGGGGCCTGGTCCTGCCCATGGCCGCCCTGGTGGGGGTCGGCGGCTTCGCGGCCCACCGCCTGGTGCGCCGCATCGCCCGGGCCGCCGACGGCCAGCGGGCGGTGGAGGACGCCCTGCGCGCGGGCGAGGCCGGCCACGTCCGGGCCCAGGCCATCGCCGGGCTGGGGCACTGGAGCTGGGACGTGGTCACCGGCAGGGTGACGCGGTCGGCCGAGACCTACCGCATCCTGGGCCGGACCCCGGAGACCCTGGGGGCGTCGTTCGGCGCCTTCCTCGAGGTGGTCCACCCGGACGACCGCGACCGGTTCCGGGCGACGGTCCGGAAGTCGGTCGACCGCCAGGGTCCGTTCGACCTGGAGTTCCGGCTGGTGTGGCCCGACGGCACCGTCCGGCACGTCCACTCCCGGGCCGAGACGAGCCTGGACCCGGACACCGGCGAGCCCACCGCCATGGTGGGCACGGTCCTGGACATCACCGACCGCAAGCGGGCCGAGGCGGCCCTCGTGGCCAGCGAGCGCCGCTTCCGCCAGATCTTCGACAACGCCCCGTTCGGGATCGCCCTGGGGGATACCCGGGGCAACGTGATCGAGGTCAACGCCGCCTTCGCGCGCTTCACCGGCTATCGCCCCGGGGAGCTCCGGGGCCGGCGCTTCGCCGACCTGTGCCACCCCGACGACCTGGGCAGCTACCACGAGCTGATGGAGAGGGCCCACGGCGGCGCCACCGGGACGATCGAGCGCCGCTACCTGCGCAAGGACGGCGCCACCGCCTGGGGTCGCCTGACCCTGGGACCCATCGGCGACGGGGACGGGCCCCACGAGTTCGCCATCGGCATCGTCGAGGACATCACCTGCCGCCGCGCCATGGAGGAGGCCCTCAAGGAGCGCGACGAGCTGCTGCGCCAGGTCATGGACAACATCGAGGAGATCTTCTGGCTGAAGGACGGGGACGCCACCCGCTTCCTGTACGTCAGCCCGGCCTTCGAGACCGTCTACGGCCGCAGCCTGGAGAGTGTCCACGACGACCTGAACACCTGGCTGGACGCGGTGCACCCGGAGGACCGCGCCCGGGTCTCGGCCGACGTGGAGGGCGCCCTCGAGTCCGGCAGCCCCTACGCCGGAAGCTACCGCATCCTCCGCCCGGACGGCACCGAGCGGATCATCCAGGGCCGCGGCTACCCGGTGCGCGACGCCGACGGGAAGGTCTGCCGCTGGGCCGGCATTTCCGCCGACGTCACCGAGCTGCACCGCCTCCAGAGCGCCCTCGAGGAGAGCGAGGACCGCCTGCGCCAGGTGGCCGAGTTCACCGGCGAGGTCTACTGGATGAACGACACGGACCTCACCCACACCTACTACGTCAGCCCCTCCTACGAGCGGGTGTTCGGCCGCACCTGCCGGAGCCTGTACGAGAGGCCGGGTTCTTGGGCCGACGGCGTCCACCCGGAGGACCGCGACAAGGTCCGGCGCCGCGTGCTGGAGGCCCGGAAGGCGGGACAACCGTACGAGATCCGGTACCGGATCGTGCGCCGCGACGGGGCCGAGCGCTCCATCCGGTCCCGGGGCTACCCGATGGCGGACGAGAACGGCGTGGTGCGCCGCTGGGCCGGCGTTGCCGCCGACATCACCGAGCTGCACCGCCTGGAGAGCGCCCTCAAGGAGAGCGAGGAACGCCTGAACCGGGTGACCGAGGTGATCGGCGAGGTGTTCTGGATGGAGGACGAGCGCTGCGAGCGGAACTTCTATATCAGTCCCTCCTACGAGCGCGTGTTCGGCCGCAGCTGCGAGAGCCTGCGCGAGGACCCGATGTCGTGGAGCGACGCCGTCCACCCCGAGGACCGGGAGCGGGTCCGCGCCGAGGTGCTGCGGGCCCGCGCCGAGGACCGCCCCTACGAATTGACGTACCGGATCGTCCGCCCGGACGGGGCGGAGCGGGTGATCCGGGCGCGGGCCCATCCCACCGCGGACGGGGACGAAGGCGAGGTCCCGCGGTGGGTGGGGGTCTCGGCCGACATTACGGAGCACCACCGCCTCGAGAGCGCTCTCCAGGAGAAGGAGCAGCGACTACGGGAGGTGACCGAGCACATCGGCGAGGTGTTCTGGGTGTCCGAGGTGGAGGGGGGCCGGGTGACCTACGCGAGCCCGGCCTACGAGGCCGTGTGGGGCCGCCCGGTGGAGACCGTCTACCGCGACTGCCGGGCCTGGTTCGAGGCGATCCACCCGGACGACCGCCCCGCCGTGGCCCGCACCATGGAGACCGCCCTCGCGGCCGGCGAGCCGTTCGAGACCGCCTACCGAATCGTGCGCCCCGACGGCACCGAGCGCCACGTCCGCGACCGCGGCCACCCGGTGCGCGACGCCGACGGCAAGGTGCGGCGCTACGTGGGCGTGGCCGCCGACGTCACCGAGCAGCGGGAGGCGGAGGAGGACCGGCGCCGCTACCAGGAGGAGCTGGCCCACGTCACGCGCCTGGCCACCATGGGCCAGATGGCCTCGGAGCTGGCGCACGAGATCAACCAGCCCCTGGCGGCCATCGCCAACTACGCCCAGGGCTCCATCCGGCGCCTGAAGGCGGGCGTCGGACCTGGGGAGAACGGCCTGCTGGAGAGCCTGGAGCGGATCGCGGGGCAGGCGGACCGGGCCGGCGACATCGTGCGCCACCTGCGCGACCTGGTGGCCAAGGGCCCGGGGCGCCGCACCGTGGAGGACGTGAACGCCCTGGTGGCCGCCGCCGTCCGCCTCCTGGAGCCCGAGGCGCGCCGCCACGGCGTCCGCCTGCGCCTCGACGCGGGGGTGGACCTGGACCCGGTGGAGGTGGACCGCATCCAGCTGGACCAGGTCCTCATCAACCTGACCAACAACGCCATCGAGGCCCTGGCGGCGCGGCCCGGGGCGCGGGAGGTGGTGATCGCCACCCGGGGCGACGGCGACGGCCACGTCCGGGTGAGCGTCACGGACAACGGCCCCGGCCTGCCGCCCGAGGGCGCCGAGGCCCGGGAGCGCCTGTTCGGGCCGTTCTTCACCACCAAGGCCCACGGCCTGGGGATGGGTTTGGCGATCAGCCGCACCATCGTGGAGGCCCACGGCGGGGCCCTGACCGCCGAGCCGGGCCCGGCGGGGGGCGCGGTGTTCCAGTTTACGGTGCCGGTGGCCGGGGAGGGGATCGATGGATGAAGCCGAGCCGGAGGAGGAGCCGGTCGTCTACGTCGTGGACGACGACGACGACGTGCGGGCGTCGCTGACCTGGCTGTTCACCTCGATCCACCTGAGGGTGCGGGCGTTCGCCACGGCCGCCGAGTTCCTGGCCGCCTACGAGGGCGGCCCGGGGTGCCTGGTCCTGGACGTGCGCATGCCGGGCATGACGGGCCTGGAGCTGCAGGCCGAGCTCAAGCGCCGAGGCAACGACCTGCCCGTGATCTTCATCACCGGCCACGGCGACGTGCCCATGGCCATGCGGGCGGTGCGCGACGGCGCCATGGGCTTCTTCGAGAAGCCGTTCCCGCACCAGGAGGTCATCGAGCGGGTCCACGAGGCCCTGCTCCACGACGAGGAGACGCGCGCCGGCAGGTGGGCCTGGAAGGACCTGGATCGGCGCTTCCGGGCGCTGTCCGACCGGGAGATGGAGGTCACCGGGCTCCTGGTGGAGGGCCTGGCGAACCGGCAGGTCGGGGAGAAGCTGGGGATCAGCGTCCGCACGGTCGAGGTCCACCGGGCCAACATCTTCCGCAAGACCGGCGCCCGGGGCCTGGCGGACCTGGTCCGCATGTACATCCTCTGGCGCGAGGGCGGCGGCCACTAGGCTCGCTTCCCCCGCTTGCGCGGGCGCCGCGCCGCGTCGAACATGGGGGTGCGCCCCCCGTGCGGAACCTGCCCATGACGGGATTCTCGGCCCACGCAACCGGCACCCGCCCCGCGGGTGCCTTCACCTGCCCCATGCACCCGGAGGTGGTGCAGGACGGCCCGGGGGCGTGCCCCAAGTGCGGCATGGCGTTGGAGCCCGTGGTTCCCGTGCCCCCCGCGCCGCCGTCCGGCGCCACCGGGTACGTCTGTCCCATGCACCCCGAGGTGGTCAGCGACCGGCCCGGGGAATGCCCCAGGTGCGGGATGGCCCTCGAGCCCCGGGTCCCGGCCGCCGCGGAAGGGGAGGACGCCGAATACCGGAACATGCGGCGGCGCTTTTGGGTGAGCCTGGTCCTGACGGTCCCGGTCTTCGCCGTCGCCATGGCGGAGGCGGTGCCCGGCCTGACGGGCCTGACCGAGGGGCGCATGGGGGGCGTGACGTGGTTCGAGCTGGTCCTCGCCACGCCGGTGGTCCTGTGGGGCGGCTGGCCGTTCTTCGTGCGGGGCTGGCGGTCCATCGTGAACCGCTCCCTCAACATGTTCACCCTGATCGGCCTGGGGATCGCCGTCGCTTACGGCTACAGCCTCGTGGCCGCCCTGCTGCCGGGGCTGTTCCCGGCCTCGTTCCGGGGCCCGGAGGGGACGGTGGCGGTCTACTTCGAGGCGGCCGCCGTCATCACCACGCTGGTCCTGCTGGGGCAGGTGCTGGAGCTCCGCGCCCGCAGCCGCACCGGCGCCGCCATCCAGGCCCTGCTGGGCCTGGCCCCCAAGACGGCGCGCCGGATCGAGTCCGACGGC
>CAZGRJ010000085.1:0-11000 GCA_964528115.1 uncultured Nitrospirales bacterium | reverse complement strand
CACCGGCCGCACCCTCAAGGAGAACGGCCTGGAGGAGGTGGAGACGATCTGGGAGAGCACCGCCCGGCTGGTGGTCAACCGGGTGAGCATGAAGACCAAGCACGGCCGCATCGCCCCCATCATCGACGGGCTGACGCGGCTGGCGGCGGAGCGGGAGGGGAGGTAGGGGTGCGACAGGTCAAGATCGGCACGCCGGAGTACGAAGCGGCCCTCGCCACCCTGGCGGCCCGGGGCGACGCCGAGGACCTGGGCGTGGCCCGGACCGTCGCCGACATCGTGGCCGACGTGCGGGCCCGCGGCGACGCCGCCCTGATCGAGTACACCGAGCGCTTCGACGGCACGCGCATCGCGCCGAACACCCTGGCCTTCACCGACGCCGAGGTGAAGGAGGCCTACGACCGGGCCGATGCCAAGGTGGTCGAGGCCCTGCGCTACTCCGCCTCGCGCATCCGCGCCTTCCACGAGCGCCAGGTGCGGAAGGGCTACCGCTACGACGCCGACGACGGCGTGAGCCTGGGCCAGATCGTCCGCCCCCTGGCGGCGGCGGGCATCTACGTGCCCGGCGGCAAGGCGGCCTACCCCTCCACCGTGCTCATGAACGCCATCCCCGCCAAGGTGGCGGGCGTGCCCGAGATCGTCATGGTCACGCCCACCCCCGGCGGCGAGGTGAACCCCTACCTGCTCGTGGCCGCCGACATCGCCGGGGTGGACTACGTCTTCCGGGTGGGCGGCGCCCAGGCGGTGGCGGCCCTCGCCTTCGGCACGAACACGATCCCCCGGGTGGACACCATCGTGGGGCCGGGCAACATCTACGTCGCCACGGCCAAGCGGATGGTCTTCGGCCACGTGAACATCGACATGATCGCGGGCCCCAGCGAAGTCCTCGTCATCGCCGACGACTCGGCGAACCCGGACTTCGTCGCCGCCGACCTGCTCGCCCAGGCCGAGCACGACGAGCTGGCGTCGCCGATCCTGGTCACGCCTTCGGCGGGCCTCGCGGAGAAGGTCACTGAGGCGGTGGAGCGGCAGGTGGGGCAGCTCTCCCGCACGGCCATCGCCCGCAAGTCGGTGGAGCGCTTCGGCTTCGCCATCGTGACCGGGTCCCTCGCGGAAGCGGCGGACGTGGCGAACCGCGTGGCCCCGGAGCACCTGGAGCTGGCCGTGGCCGAGCCCGAAGATTTGCTGCCCCTGATCCAGAACGCCGGGGCGATCTTCCTGGGGCACTACACGCCCGAGGCCATCGGCGACTACGTGGCGGGGCCGGACCACGTATTGCCCACGGGCGGGACGGCGCGCTTCTCGTCGCCGCTGGGGGTGGACGACTTCATCAAGAAGACGAGCGTCCTGTCCTATTCGCGGGCGGCCTTCGCCCGCGTGGCCGATACCTGCGTGACCCTCTCCGACACGGAGGGCCTCACGGCCCACAGCGCGTCGGTGAAGGTCCGCCTCGACGCGCCGGCCGACCAGGCGCCCCCGGGATAACCGCGATGACCACGAAAGCACGCACGGCGAGCGTCGAGCGCAAGACCAAGGAGACCGACGTCAGGGTCACGCTGGCCCTGGACGGGAGCGGCGCCGGGACGATCGACACGGGGCTCCCGTTCTTCGACCACATGCTCGACCACGTGCGCCGCCACGGCCTGTTCGACCTGACGGTCCAGGCCAAGGGCGACCTCCAGATCGACGAGCACCACACGGTGGAGGACGTGGCCATCGTGTTTGCTGAAGCCCTCACCGAGGCCCTGGGGGACAAGCGCGGCATCCGCCGCTTCGGCCACGCCCGCGTGCCCATGGACGAGGCCCTCGCCGACGTGACCGTGGACCTCTCGGGCCGGGCCCACTTCGTCTGGCAGGCGGCCTTCCCCCAGGGCTACCGCGTGGGCGACACGAACGGCGCCATCTTCAAGCACTTCCTGGAGACCGTGGCGAGCCGCGCGGCCATGAACCTGCACGTGCAGGTGCCCTACGGCGAGAACACGCACCACATCCTGGAGGGCATCTTCAAGGCCTTCGGCCGGGCCCTGGACGAGGCCACGTCCATGGACGCCCGGCGCGACGACGTGCCCTCCACCAAGGGCGTCCTCTAGGTGGCCGCCATGGGTGGTGTCGTCCGCGTTGTCATCGTGGATTACGACCGGGGCAACCTGCGCTCGGTCCAGAAGGGGTTCGAGAGCCAGGGGGTCGACGCGCGCATCACGCGCGAGCCCAAGGAGATCGCGGACGCCTCCCACGTCGTCCTGCCCGGCGTCGGCGCCTTCGCCGACTGCATGGAAAACCTCGCCCGCTTCGGCCTGGTGGACCCGGTCGTGCGCGCAATCGAGGCGGGCCGGCCGTTCCTCGGCATTTGTCTGGGGATGCAGCTCCTGTTCTCCGAGAGCGCCGAGTTCGGCCCCACGTCGGGCCTCGGGATCATTCCGGGGCGGGTGGAGCCGTTCCCCACGGACATGCGCGAGGGCGACACGCGCCTCAAGGTCCCCCACATGGGCTGGAACCGCCTGCACCTGACGGGCGACTGTCCCCTGTTCGCCGACACGGCGGAAGGGACCTACGCCTACTTCGTCCACTCCTTCCATGCCGTGCCGGACGAGCTTGCGGTGACGGCGGCCACGACGCAGTACGGCATCCTGTTCGTCTCCGCCGTCTGGCGGGACAACGTGGTGGCCTGCCAGTTCCACCCCGAGAAGAGCGACCGCGCGGGCCTCGCCATGCTGAAGCGGTTCGCCCAGTGGCGTCCGTGAAGACGCGACCGTGAGCACGTTTCTCGTCATCCCGGCCATCGACCTGAAGGAGGGCCGCTGCGTCCGCCTGCGTCAGGGGCGGATGGACGAAGCCACGGTGTACGGCGACGACCCCGCCGCTTGGGGCCGGAAGTTCGAGGCCGCGGGCGCCGAGTGGATCCACGTGGTGGACCTGGACGGCGCCTTCGCCGGCGCGCCCCGCAACGCCGAGGCCGTCACCGCCATCGTCCGGGCGGTCGGCGCCAAGGTGGAGGTCGGCGGCGGCATCCGCGACCTGGACCGTATTCGGGCCTACCTGGACGCCGGGGCCGCGCGCGTCATCCTGGGCAGCGCCGCCGTGCGCGATCCGGACCTGGTCGGCAAGGCGGCCGCCGCGTACCCCGGCCAGGTGGCCGTCGGCATCGACGCGGTGCGCGGGAGGGTGGCCGTGCAGGGCTGGGCCGAGGTGACGGACGTGAACGCCGCCGAGCTGGCGCGACGAATGGGCGCCCAGGGCGCCTGCGCGATCATCTACACGGACATCGACCGGGACGGCATGCAGTCCGGCGTCAACCTGGACGCCACCCGCGAGGTGGCGGGGGCCGCGGGCGTGCCCGTGTTCGCCTCGGGCGGCGTCGCCACCCTGGACGACGTGCGGGCCCTGCTGCCCCTGGCGGCGGACGGCGTCGCGGGCGTGATCACCGGGCGGGCCGTGTACGAGGGCACGCTGGACCTCGCCGCCGCAATCCAACTCGGCCGAGGCTGACGTGCTCGCCCGCCGCATCATCCCGTGCCTGGACGTGGCCGAGGGGCGCGTGGTGAAGGGGGTTTCCTTCGTCAACCTGGTGGACGCGGGCGACCCGGTGGCCGTGGCCGCGGCCTACGACGCCGCCGGGGCGGACGAGATCACGTTCCTCGACATCACCGCCTCCCACGAGGGGCGCGACACGATCCTGGAGGTCGTGGCCCACACCGCCGAGCAGGTCTTCATCCCCCTCACCGTGGGGGGCGGCGTGCGCACCCTGGACGACATCCGGAAGCTCCTGCGCGCCGGGGCCGACAAGGTGGCGGTCAACACGGCCGCGGTCGAGCGCCCCGAGTTCGTGGAGGAGGCGGCCCGGGCCTTCGGCAGCCAGTGCATCGTGGTGGCCGTGGACGCCAAGCGCCGCAGCCCGGACGATCCCGGCGCGGGCTGGGAGGTCTACACCCACGGTGGCCGCAAGGCGCGGGGGATCGACGCCATCGAGTGGGTGCGGCGCATGGAGGGAGCCGGGGCGGGTGAAATTCTCCTTACCAGCATGGACCAGGACGGGCGCCAGAACGGCTACGACAACGCCCTCAACCGCGCCGCCTCCGACGCCCTCACCGTGCCCCTGATCGCCTCCGGCGGCGTGGGCGGCCTGGAGCACCTGTACGACGGCCTCACGGAGGGCGGCGCCGACGCGGTCCTGGCGGCCTCCATCTTCCACTTCGCCAAGTACACGATCGCCGAGGCCAAGGACTACCTGGCCGCGCGCGGGGTGCCGGTGCGGCGGTGAGCGACGCGCTCTCCGAGGAGATCAAGTGGGACGCGCGCGGCCTCGTGCCGGCGGTGGTCCAGGACGCGAACGACGGGCGTGTGCTCATGCTCGCCTACATGGACAAAGAGGCCCTGGCCAAAACCGTCGAAACCGGCTTCACCCACTTCCACTCGCGGTCCCGCGGCGTCCTGTGGAAGAAGGGGGAGACCTCGGGGCACGTCCAGAAGGTCCGGGAGATCCGCCTCGACTGCGACGGCGACACGGTCCTGGTCAAGGTCGATCCGACGGGTCCCGCCTGCCACACGGACGCCCCCACCTGCTTCTTCCGCCGGGACGACGATGGGACCCTCGTCCGCGACGAGGAGGCGGGGACGCTCTACGGCGAGCTGGCGTCCCTGTTCGCCACGATCCAGGAACGGCGCCAGGCCGGCGACGTGGACGCGTCCTACACGGCGAGGTTGTTTTCGAAGGGGCGCGACCACATTCTGAAGAAAGTGGCCGAGGAGGCGGGCGAGGTCCTCCTGGCGGCCAAGGGCGGCGACCCCAAGGAGGTCACCCGGGAGGCGGCCGATCTCGTCTTCCACCTGCTGGTCGCCCTGGCCGAGGCGGGGGTGGCGCCAAAGGACGTGGCCGCCGAGTTGCGCGCCCGCCGGGGCGTCTCGGGCCTTACGGAGAAGGCCTCCCGCAAGGGGGGAAAGGGTTGACGATGGACGACTGCCTGTTCTGCAAGATCGTGGCGAAGAAGATCCCGGCCCGGATCATCTACGAGGACGACGACGCGGTGGCGTTCGAGGACATCAACCCCCAGGCGCCGACCCACACCCTGATCGTCCCCCGCCACCACATTGCGGGCCTCAAGGGCCTGAGCCGGGAGGACGGGGCCCTGGTGGGGCGCCTGGCGGTGGTCGCGAGCGTGCTGGCCCACAAGAAGGGCCTGGAGAGCTTCCGCACGGTGGTCAACACCGGCCCCGGCGCGGGCCAGACGGTCTTCCACCTGCACCTGCACCTCCTGGGCGGCCGGCCCATGGGCTGGCCCCCGGGCTGACGGAAGCCTTCCCTTTCCCGAAAGCCCTTTGACCGCTCCGGACGGGGCTGGTATCATTTGACCGACCAAAACGGTCGCCAATAGGTGGAACGGGGCGTGTGGCCCCCTATTCCGAGGCTTTACGAGGGAGACGGACGTGACGACGGAAGCGGGCGTTCTCGCGGTGGACGACACGGCGGCCCAGGCCATCCAGGCGCTGTTCAAGCGCCAGGGCCGGGAGGGGTGCGGGTTCCGCATCTCGGTCAAGGGGGGCGGCTGCTCGGGCCTCCAGTATGAGTTCTCGGTGGCGGAGAAGCCGCGCCCGGACGACACCGTGATCGAGCACGGCGGCGTCACGGTGGTCGTGGACCCCAAGAGCGCCGTGTTCGTGGCGGGCTCGGTCCTCAGCTACGAGCGCTCCCTGATGAAGGAGGGCTTCGTGGTGAAGAACCCACAGGCCGGCCAGAGCTGCTCCTGCGGCGAGTCGTTCTCCGCCTGACCCTCAGCCCCCGAGCGCAATGAAAGAGATCAAGGTCAAGTGCCTCAGTTGCGGCTCCCTGGAGAGGGGCGACTTCTGCGGCACCTGCCACACCGTCCTGCCCATCGAGCAGGAGGTGGATTACTTCCGCCTGTTCGGCCTTGAGCCCCGCCCGGCCGTGGACCGGGAGGCCCTGAAGGCCACTTTCCTCGACCTCTCCCAGAAGCTGCACCCGGACCGCAACGTCCAGGCCGACGCCGAGACCCGCGACCGGGTGCTCGGCCTTTCCGCCCAGCTCAACCGCGGCTACAGCACCCTGTCCGATACCAAGGAGCGCCTGCGGTACCTCGTGGGCAAGGCCCAGGAGGAGGAGCCCGCCGAGGCCAACCGGGTGCCGCCCGAGATCATGGAGCTGTTCTTCGAGGTCCACGACCTGATGCAGGAGGTGGACGCGCACCTCAAGGCGAAGAAGCCTTCCTTAAGCCGCATCGTGGCCGCCGTGGCCGAGACCGACGACGACAAGCGCCGCTTCCTGGAGGCCATCACGGGCCTCAAGGTGCGCACGCAGGAGCGCTTCGCCGCCGTGGAGGACGAGGTCGCCCGGATCGACGCCGAGTGGGATGCCGTGCCCGAACGGGAGAAGCTCCTGGCCCGCCTCACCGAGCTCGCCGATGTACTGTCCTACCTGGGCCGCCTGAAACGGTCCCTCGCCCAGAAGGAGCTGGCCCTCTCGACGTAGGGCCGCCCGGCGCGGTCCTTTTTGAGGGATCGCGCGCCGCCGTCACCGTGAGCAAGATCATCGGCATCGACCTGGGCACCACGAACAGCGTGGTGGCCGTGATGGACCTCGGGATCCCGTCCGTCATTCCGGACGCGGACGGCCAGCGCCTCACCCCCTCCGTCGTGGGCCTCGCGAACCCGGACGCGCCCCTGGTGGGCGTGCCCGCCCAGCGCCAGGCGGCGGTGCACGCCACCGACACGATCGCCTCGGTCAAGCGCTTCATGGGCCGGCGCGGCGACGAGATCGAGGGCGAGGCCATGGCCCGCACCTACACGGTCATCGGCAAGGGCGACGCCCCCGTGAAGGTGGTGGCCGGCGGCCGCACGTGGGCGCCGGAGGAGGTTTCCGCCAAGATCCTCTCCAAGCTCAAGGGCGACGCCGAGCGCTACCTGGAGGAGGAGGTCACCCGCGCCGTCGTCACGGTGCCCGCCTACTTCAACGACGCCCAGCGCGCCGCCACCAAGCGCGCCGGCGAGCTGGCGGGCTTTGTTGTCGAGCGCATCGTCAACGAGCCCACCGCCGCCTGCCTGGCCTACGGCCTGGACAAGATGAAGCAGGGCGTCGTGGCCGTGTACGACCTGGGGGGCGGGACGTTCGACATCTCCATCGTCGAGATACAGGGCAACGTGTTCAAGGTCCTCTCGACCACCGGCAACACGCGCTTAGGGGGAGACGACTTCGACCGGGCGGTCATGGACTGGCTGCTCCTGAAGGCCCCCGAGATCGACGTGTCGTCCGACCTGGAGGCCCAGGCGCGCCTGAAGGAGGCCGCCGAGCAGGCCAAGATCGCCCTCTCGGAGCAGGACGAGACGGAGGTCGCCATCCCGTTCCTGTCGGGCGGCAAGAGCCTCAAGGCCGTCCTCACCCGCGCCACCTTCGAGAGCCTGATCGCATCCAAGGTGGACGAGACCCGCGCCGCCTGCCTCCAGGCCCTGCACGACGCCTCCCTCGGGCCCGACGCGATCGAGGCGGTCATCCTGGTGGGCGGCTCCACGCGCATCCCCCTGGTGCGTCGGGTCGTGGCCCAGGTGTTCGGCAAGGAGCCCGATACGTCCGTGAACCCGGACGAGGCCGTGGCCCTGGGGGCCGCGGTGCAGGCGGACATCCTGGCGGGGGGCGCGTCGGACACGCTGCTCCTGGACGTGACGCCCCTGTCCCTCGGCATCGAGACCTTCGGCGGCCTGATGAACGTCATCATCCCGCGCAACACCACCATCCCGACCAAGGCCGGGGAGCTGTTCACCACCGCGGTGGACGGCCAGAAGGCGGTGAATATCCATGTGTTGCAGGGCGAGCGCGAGATGGCCGGGGACAACTGGACCCTGGGGCGCTTCTCCCTGGAGGGCATCGACCCGCAGCCGGCGGGCATCCCGCGCATCGGCGTGCAGTTCACCATCGACGCCGACGGCATCCTCCACGTCCTGGCGCGCGACACCGCCACGGGCAAGGAGAAGGTCGTGCGCATGAAGGCCGCCGTGGACATCTCCGACGCCGACGTGGAGCAGATGGTGCAGGAGGCCGTGGCCCACGCCCGGGCCGACGTGCAGAAGCGCCAGCTGGTGGAGGCCCAGCTCTCGGCGGACGAGATGCTTAGGGCCACCGCCAAGGCCCTGGAGCGCTACGGCGACAAGCTCGGCGCCGACGAGCGGCAGCGCATCGACGCGGCCTGGAAGGGCGTGAAGGAGGCCGTGGACGCGGACGACCTGAACGGGCTGAAGGAGGCCAAGCAGGTCCTGGACGAGGCCACCCAGAAGCTGGCCGACATCATGTTCGCCGAGGCCGTGAAGGAGCGGGCCGCGTCCAAGGGCCCTACGTCGTAGCGGGGCTTTCCTCCCCGTCTTCGCCCGATCCCCCGCCTGCCCGCGCCGCCGCCTTGGCCGCCCGGCGCGCCTCCGTCTCCGCCACCAGCAGGGTGGCCGCCACCACCAGCACCGGCACCGCCAGCAGGTTCAGGAACGGCACCGCCGACACGGCGAGGACGATCACGCCGATGCCGAGCACGGGCCCCGTGTTGCGGGCGACGAAGCGGGTCTTGGCCTTGAGCGTCAGCTCGCGCCGCGCCAGGGGGATGTCCAGCAGCCCCAGGGTCAGCACGTAGGCCGAGGCCAGTCCGAAGAGCACCGGCCCCGCCACCGGCACCAGGTAGAAGAGCAGGAAGGCCGCCTCCAGGACGAGCAGGACCACGGCCGTCTTGGCGCCTTCCTTCAGGGCCGGCAGGATGCCCATGCGCCCGTGCAGCCCCGGCGTGTCGGGGAAGGCCAGGCGCTCCGCCTCGGCCGAGAGCTTGTCGAGGAACGGCGCCCCGATGCACAGGGCCCCGATGACCGTGATGACGTAGGCCAGGGCCCCCGCCACGACGACGGCGATGAAGTAGCCGAAGCCGGTGAGCAGCGGGCTCCACCAGGCGTCCACCAGGGCGTCCAGGGTCGGCGCCACCCGGCCGGTCAGGTAGAGCGCCAGGGCCGACCAACTGCCCAAAAACAGGATCGTGTTCAGCCCCCAGGGGGCGAACATCAGGAAGAGGAGCAGGCGCGGCCGGGCCCGGATGAGGCCTAAGGCCGAGAGCAGGCTTCGCAGGCCCCGGATCAAGCGGCGGGCGCGGCCTCCGGGGTGCCGGTGCCGACCATCACCCCCTCCAGCACCAGCAGCCGCGCCTTCAGGCCGATGCCGCCGGAAAAGCCCCCCAGGCCCCCGCCGGTGGCGAGCACGCGGTGGCAGGGGACGAGCAGCGGCACCGGGTTCGCCCCCAGGGCCTGCCCCACCGCGCGGGCGGCGCCGGGACGGCCGATGGCGGCGGCGATCTCGGCGTACGTCCGGGTCTTTCCCCGGGGAATGGCTCTCGCGGCGGCCCACACGGCGCGCTGGAAGGACGTGCCGCCCGGGTCCACGGGCACGGCGGAGAGGTCCGCGTCCAGGCCGTTCAGGTAGGCGACGAGGGCCTTGCCGCCGGGAAAGGCGTGGGGGAACACGTGGGTCATCGCCTCGCCCGGATACGCCTCCGCCGCCCAGCGCGGCCCGGCGCCGAAGCGCACCTCGCACACCCCCCGCTGCGTGGCCGCCAGGCCGATGGGCCCGAGGGGCGAGAGGACGTAGGTCCACGACCGCCCGGGGGGCAGGGGGACGAGCAGGACGTCATCCGCGCGGGGCCGGGTTTCGGGTGTCGCCGTTCGCATGGGCGCCTCCCTGTGGGGGGGATACGGGCCGTCCGGACCATCGTACACCGATCCGGGGCGCTGCGGGGGGCGGGGCGGGGGAGGCGCGGCGGCGGGCGCCTTACGGGTTCAGGATTTTGGAGTGGTTCTTGAACTGGGGCCGGATGTCGCGCCCGCACATCTCGGTGAGGATCTTGGCCATGGCCTCGGTGAAGTCGAAGATGGGCCTGGTGGTGAGCGTCTTGTAGAGCGTCACGTCGTCCACGTAGATCTCGAGGATCGACTTCTCCTGGTTGTAGTGGTGCGGGATCACGTTGCCCGGATTGAAGGGGGCGAACAGCTCGTCCTGGTGCAGGCGGGCGATGATCCGGTCCCACAGCAGCTCGAAGCTGGTCAGGTCGAGCTCGGCGTAGAACCGGTCGATCATCTGGCTCACCTGGCCCTGGATGCCGTCGTGGATCTTGGTGTAGATGTCGATGTAGCGGCGCAGGGCGTCCTGCCGGATGATGTTGGCCGAGTAGAAGTTGTCGTAGGCCGACGAGCGGTAGCGGTTGACGTACTGGATCTCGTCGGTCTCCCGCAGGTCCACCTCGCCGGTGGGGCCGATCTGGCCCTCCAGCATGTCGCCGTTGAAGACCACCAGGGGGAAGACCAGGTAGAAGCGCTTCTCGTCGCGGGCGATCTTGCGGTTCCGGTAGAAGTCCAGCTCGCTCATCATGGCCTTGATGACGCCGAACACCGCGTTGTAGATGTTGTTGGTGGCGACGGCGCGGAAGAAGCTGCTCTGCTGGCCCGGGCGGCGGTCGTCGGCCACCTCCGAGAACGTGTAGGCCTTGCGCGGGAAGGAGAACAGGTCCAGCTGGTCGCGCTCCCCCATGCCCGCGAGCAGCGCGTTCTGGGAGAGGTAGCGGCTGACCTCCTCGATCTCGTTGTGGTAGTAGAGGGGGGCGGTGTGCATGTTGATGTCGCCCAGGTAGCCGCCCTTGGTGAAAAAGACCCAGTTGTTCTTGTTGGACTGCTTGGCCTCGATCACCACCACCGTGATGTAGGCCGTCTGGTCGCGCACCTCGGAGATCTTGTAGGCGACCAGGTCGATCTCCTTGCCCTTCTCGTCGTCGCGGTCGAGGTAGAACTTGTTGGGGATGATCATCCATCCCCGGTCCTCGAAGAGCGCGCCGATCCGGTGCTCGAAGACGTGGCCCGTCTTGGCGAGGGCCTTCTTGATCTTGTCGATTTCGCTGGGCTCCATGGGCGCACGCAGCCAAAGCCGAGTATATGGCGGCCCCCATATGCCGTCAAACTCCCGGCAAACCACGGGAAACCACGTA
>CAZGRJ010000084.1:0-11413 GCA_964528115.1 uncultured Nitrospirales bacterium | reverse complement strand
GACGAGCTGGTGATCGAGACACCGGGTGGCGGCGGTTTCGGTTCGCCCGAGGAGCGGAGGCCGTGAACGCCGATCCGGATCGCCCCATGAGCGACGCCGAGCGTTTCCGGCTCGCGGGGCGGTTGTGGGTGCTCTACATGGTCTCCATGATCGCCTGCTTCATCGGCGCGGTGATCGTGGCGGGCGTCGCCGCCTGGTTGGGGGTGGCGGAGCGGTGGGGTGCCGTGGTGGTCTCGGCGGTCTTCTTTCTCCCGTTCCCCCTGGTGAGCTACCGGGAGCTGAAAACGGGCGTCAGCATGGGCGACTACTTCTACCTGTACGACCGCTGGTGGAACGAGGGCTGGCGCAGGTGGAGCACCTGGGCGTTCATGGCCATCTACCCGGTCGTGCTGGTCATCGTCTATTTCGTCACGGGCAATCGATAGCGAACCGGGGCGCCGCCGTAACCCCCTTTTCCCGAATCCCCCAAGCTCCCCGCCCTTCCCGCCGATAGGACGGCGATGGGGGTGCGGTGGCCGCCAGGCAACCGACGGGGGAGATTGCACCATGAAAGTCCTTCGCGCCTTGGCGTTCGCGCTGGTCGCGTGCGCGCTCGCGCTACCTTGGGCCCGGCCTGCCCACGCCGTTCCGGTGTTCGCCCGGGCCTACCAGACGCCCTGCACCACCTGCCACGTCCAGTTCCCGAAGCTCAACGCCTTCGGCATGGCCTTCAAGCAGCGCGGCTACCGCATGCCGGGCGAGAAGGGGAAGTTCGTCTGGAAGAAGGACAACCTGCCCCTCGCGGCCCTGGCCCAGATCACGTACGAGCGCCTGGACACCGGCGACGCCATCACCGGCACGGTGGACCGGCGCGGACTGGACTTCTTCTCCGCCGGCAGCGTGGGGCCGAGAATCTCGTACTTCCTGGACTACGGCTTCTCCCAGGAGCGGTTCACGACCACCGACGGCGCCACCGGCGAGGTGACCACGACCGTCCCCGGCGGCACGTTCCTGATCCTCGACGACCTGGTGCCGAAGAGCGCCCTGAACCTGCGGGCGGGGATCATGAGCGACGAGTTCTTCTACCTCTCGACCGCCCGCCGCACCACCATGGCCGACTACCTGGCGCCCGTGAGCCCGGACCACACCGGCATCGAGCTGAACGGCGCCACCGGGGCCCTGCGCTGGGCCGCCGGGTTCGGCAACGACGAGATGGTGGGGGTGGACGGCGTGCAGAGCAACCTGCGCGGCGGGTTCGGCTGGCTCGCCTACCGCGTGAAGGGGCAGGCCGTGGGGGCACGGCTCATCGCCGCCCCGGCCGGGGCCGACAAGGCCACCGACAGCACCCACACCCAGCTTGACGTCAACACCGACCTGCACATGGGGCCCATCAACCTCATCCTGGCCTGGTTCGGCCAGGACAACGTGGCGGGCACGCGGGACGACAAGCAGACCAACACCCTGGCGGAGCTGGTCTACCCGGCCGCGCGCCAGCTCCTCGTCACGGCGCGCTACGAGCAGCAGGACACCCAGGTCGCCGGGGCCTCCGTGCCGGGCACCGACAACCAGGCGGTCCTGAACGTCTCGTACTACCTGCTGCCCAACATCAACGTCGAGGCCGAGGTCTCGGCCTTCGACGGGCAGGAGACGGGCACCCGGGAGGACCGGCTGATTCTCGGCTTCCGCGCCGGCCTATGACGCGGCGCGCCGGGCGCGGGCCTTGTCCTGCACCTCCCGGTAGCGGAAGCACGTCACCATGTGGTCGTTGACCATGCCGACGCCCTGCATGTGGGCGTAGATGGTGGTCGGACCCAGGAACTTGAACCCCCGCGCCTTCAGGTCCTTCGCGAAGGTGTGCGCCTCGGGGATGGTCACCGGGTAGTCGTCCGGCCCGCGGATCTTGTGGACGATGGGCCTCCCGCCCACGAAGCCCCACTGGTAGTCGGAAAAACTCCCGAACTCCTTCTGGATCTCGAGAAACCGCCCGGCGTTGTGGATCGCCGCCGCGATCTTCGCGCCGCTGCGGATGATGCCCGCGTCGCCCAGCAGCCGCGCCAGGTCCTTGTCGCCGAAGCGGGCGATCCTGCGCGGGTCGAACCCGGCGAAGGCCTTGCGGAAGTTCTCCCGCTTGTGCAGGACCGTGCGCCACGACAGCCCGGCCTGGAACGACTCCAGCAGCAGGAACTCGAACAGCACCCGGTCGTCGCGGGTGGGCGTGCCCCACTCCGTGTCGTGGTAGGCGAGCATGCGCGGGTCGTCGTCGGACGGCCACGGGCAGCGGCGCCTGGCGGGGGGCATGGAGGGACTAGGCGCCGACGGCCCCTGCCTGGGCCGGAGCAGACTGCTCCAAGGTATCGGCGAGGGACAGCAGGAGGCGGCGGCCGTCGCCGCGCCAGGCGTGGCCGTGCATGCAGGCGAGGAGGGTGGGCTCGGTGGCGGCCAGCTTCTCGATCACGGCGCGGGTGTTGGGGCCGTGGGCGTAGTAGTCCATCTGGCCCCGCATGGCCTCGCTCGGGCCCAGGATGTCGCCCTCGGTCACGGGATCGTCGCCCGTGCCCGGCTGGGTGAACAGGTCGCCGCACAGGAGCGTGCGGGTGGTCTCCTCGAACAGGTAGCCGCACTCCCAGGCGTGGGGCACGTGGGGCGCGTCCAGCCAGCGGACGCGGCGCCGGCCCAGGGACAGGACCTCGCCGTCGGCCAGGGCCCGGGGCGGGCGGTCGCTCTGGTCGCCCACGGAAACCAGCGCCGCCACCTGCCCGCACACGGGCTCGGCGTTCGGGGCCGCGGCGAGGAACTCGTTCAGCGCCCCGCACTCGTCCGCCTCCACGTGGGAGAAGGCGATGTAGCGCAGGTCCGACACGGGGACCACGCGCCCGATGGCGTCGCGGATGCCCGGGAAGTGGCCGCGGTAGCCGGTGTGAAACAGCAGCGGGGCGTCGTCCACGATCAGGTACTGGTTGAACGAGAAGCCGCCGGGCAGGTACTCGGGCGGCACGGGCGTGTGGATGCGGTAGATGCCGTCGCCGACCTCGTCGATCGTGGTCGCGGGCGTCTGGGACGTCATGGGGGGTTCCTCCGGGGAGCGGCCCGGGCGGCCCCGGACGGCAGGGTGAGCGATGTACCCAGCCTACGCCCCCCCGGCCGGGGGCACAACGCCCCGGCCTCAGTCCTCGAAGTACGCCTCCCAGGGCGTGCCGGCGAAGCGCGCCTTCAGGTCGGCGTAGTTGGCGATGGACTCGGACAGGGGCCGGGTGCCCTGGCGCCGGGTGGCCGGGGCCACGTCCCGCGGCGCCACCCCCAGGGCGTCGTAGACCCGCCGCATCTGGCCGGCGCGGTCCCGCACCAGGTCCTCGTACAGAAGGTCCAGCTTCGGGTGGCCCGCGAACCGGACCTCGCACTCCTCCTCCCATCGGCGGTCCTGCTCGAAGACGTAGCGGCAGTGCCCGTAGTCGAGGACGATGGGCCCCGGGTCCCGCGCCCGGCGTCCACGGGATTCCCACACGCCGGTGCGCACGGCGCGCTGGAAGGAGAGGACCGCCTTGAGCACGTTGCGGCGCCGCATGTGGATCACCACCACGTCCCGGCGCTCCTGCAGGCGGTCCCACACGGGCAGCCAGTCCGGCTGCCGGGCGTGGGCGTAGAAGAGCTTGAAGCCCACCGCCTCGAACCGGCGCGGGTACGGTCCGAACACCACCTCGTCCAGGAACCGCACCGGCTCCCGCACCAGGCGCCGCCTCAAGGGGCCGATCCGGGGGTAGCCGGGCATGGCCCAGCCGACGAACTCCGGCGCGCGGAACACCTCGCCGAACGCGAGCACGTGCCCGTGGGCGTTGAGGATGGAGCGCAGCATGTTGGTGCCGGTGCGCGGGCGCGAGACGACGACGAACGGCCGGTAGTCCCGGTGGGTCTCCGCCAGGCCGGCGCGGCGCAGCAGGGCGTTCAGGTAGTAGGGCGGGAAGTCCCACGCCGCGCTGAGCAGGAGCTGGATGCGCCGTTTCACGTCACCCGAGGTGTCCGGAGGAAAGGGATTCGGCCGCGGGGCGGGGCGTCATGGTAGCGCCCCGGGGCGGCCGACCGCCACCCGCGCGGGCGTTACGGCCGGAAACCGGTCGGTGGGAACGGCCGCGGCGTGTGCCGGGAGTGCCCTAGGGCGCGGGCGGGACCTCGGCGGAGACCTCGGCGGTGCCGTGGTTGTGGTCGTGGCCGTCGCCGTGGGAGGCCACGGGGGTGGCGCGCAGGGACCAGATGTAGGCCACGATGGCGTCCATCTCGTCGTTCGAGATCTGGTTGCCGAAGGCGGGCATGGGCACCGGGTAGTCGGTCGCCTCGGGGTCACGCTCGGGCTTGCGGCCCTTCTCGATCACCCAGCGCACGCCGTCGTCCACCGGGTACTTCTTGATGAACTCCGGGTCGTCCCACGCCGGCACGTGCTTGCGCTTGGCGTTGGGGTTGTCCATCCCCTCGCGGCCGCCCAGGCCGTGGCAGTGCAGGCACCCCAGGTAGTCCACCAGGGACGCCCCCTTGCGCACCAGGGCCGTGTCCATGGTGTTCCGCGGGGCCCTGTGCATGTGGTCGTCCTCCACCGGCGCCGGAGCGGGCTTGGGGGGAAGGCCCGGCAGGTAGGCGGACTCGGCGTCGGCCGCGCCCTGTCCGCCCTCCGGGTGGCTCGCCACCGGCGTGTCCCGCAGGGACCAGATGTAGGCGACGATGGCGTCCACCTCCGGGTCGCTCAGGCGGTTGCCCCAGGGCGGCATGGGGATCGGACTCGTGTCGGCGTTCTCGATCGCGTCCGGGTGGCGCCCCTTCTGGATCGTATCGCGGACCTTGTCCTCGGTGGGGTACTTCTCGGCGAAGTCGGGGGAGTCCCAGGACGGGACGTTCTTGTTGTCCTTGGCGTTGGGGTTCGTGATCCCCTTCTGGCCCCCCAGGCCGTGGCAGTACAGACACCCCAGGTGCCGGACCAGTTTTTCCCCGTATTCCGGCGGATTCTCGCGGTCCTGGGGGGTGATCCCCCACAGGTCCGTCAGGAGCCCCCCCTGACCGCTGTCGGCGTCCTGGGCCGCGGCGGCCCCCGATAGGCCCGTCACGCCCGCCAGGACGACGGACGCCAGCCAGATGGCCCGGATGGCGTGGACGTGTCGCATGAACGACCCCTCCCTTCGCCCCCCCCCGCCGAAATGGCGGGCATACGTCAACGGTAGCGCGGAAACGGCTTCCCCACAACACGGGCCCGGGGGAGGCGTGCGGGACGGGTCAGCGCCGGCCGGGCCGGGCCGGCCGGCGCGGGAGGACCAGGGGCACGAGCTGGTCGAAGTGCTCGACCAGGTGGAACTTCAGGCCCTGGGTCACGTGGTCGGGCAGCTCCTTGAGGTCCTTCTCGTTGCCCTTGGGCAGGATGACCTCGCGGATGCCCTGGCGGCGCGCAGCGATCACCTTCTCCTTGATGCCCCCCACGGCCAGGATGCGGCCCGTGAGCGTCAGCTCGCCGGTCATGCCCACCCGGGCGCGCAGCGCCTTGCCCGTGGCGAGGGAGAGGATGGCGCAGGCCATGGTGGCGCCGGCGGAGGGGCCGTCCTTGGGGGTGGCCCCGGCGGGGACGTGCAGGTGGATCACGCCGCGCTCGAAGAAGTCCGCCGGGATGCCGAAGTCGTGCACCCGGCTCGCCACGTAGCTGTAGGCGATCCCGGCCGACTCCACCATCACGCCGCCCAGCTGGCCCGACTGCTTGAAGCCCGACTTCTTGCCCGGGATCGAGATCGCCTCCACTTCCAGGGTGGCGCCGCCCATGCGGGTCCACGCCAGGCCCACGGCGATCCCCGGCCGGTTCATGCGGGAGAGCTCCTCCTCCCGGATGCGCGGCTCGCCCAGGTACGGCTTCAGGTCGTCCGCGTTCGCGATGCGCACGGCCTTGAACTTCTTTCCGTTCGTCGCCACCTGCGTCGCCACCTTGCGGCAGACTTTTGCGATCTGCTGCTCCAGCTTGCGCACCCCGGCCTCCCGCGCCCAGCCACGCGCGATGGCCTTGAGGCCCCCGGCGGTGATGGAGAGTTGGCCCTTTTCGATGCCGTGCTCGGTGAGCTGCTTGGGGAAGAGGTATTTGCGGGCGATCTGGACCTTCTCCTGCTCGATGTAGCCCGACAGGCGGATCACCTCCATGCGGTCGAGCAGCGGGCGCGGCACCGTGTCCACGACGTTGGCCGTGGCGATGAAGAACACGTCCCGCAGGTCGAAGCGCACGTCCAGGTAGTGGTCCAGGAACTGGCTGTTCTGCTCCGGGTCCAGCACCTCCAGTAGGGCCGAGGACGGGTCGCCCTGGTAGCTGGTGGTGAGCTTGTCGATCTCGTCCAGCATGATCACCGGGTTCGCCGTGCCCACCCGCTTGAGGGCCTGGATGATCTTGCCCGGCATGGCGCCCACGTAGGTCCGGCGGTGGCCCTTGATCTCGGCCTCGTCGCGCATGCCGCCGAGCGAGAAGCGGTAGAACTTGCGCCCCAGGGTGCGGGCGATGCTGCGCCCCATGCTGGTCTTGCCCACGCCCGGCGGCCCCACGAGGCACAGGATCGCCCCGCGCATCGAGCCGCCTTTCAGCTTGTGGACCGCCAGGTATTCGATGACGCGCTCCTTGACGTCCGTCAGGCCGTGGTGGTCGGCGTCCAGGATGCGCCGGGCCTTGTTCAGGTCCAACGTCTCCCGGTCGTAGAGCCCCCACGGCAGGCCCGTGAGCCAGTCCAGGTACGTGCGGCTGACGTTGAACTCGGGGCTGCTGGGCTCGATCAGGCGCAGCTTCTCGATCTCCTCGGCGGCCACCTTGGCGGCCTCCTCGGGCATCTCGATCTGCTCCATGCGGGCGAGGAAGCGGTTGATCTCCAGGGTCTTGGGGTCGCTTTCGAGGCCCAGCTCCTTCTTGATGGCCTTGAGCTGCTCGCGCAGGAAGAAGTCGTGCTGCTGGCGTGAGACCTTCTCCTCGATGCCCTTGTTGATCCGGCGCTGCAGGCCCACCAGGCGCAGCTCCTCCTTGACCATCAGGGCGGCCTTGGCCAGGCGCTCCTTCACGTCGAAGGTCGCCAGGATCTCCTGCATCCGCTCGCGCGTGGCGCTGGTGAGCACCGCCGCCATGTCCGCCAGGCGCCCGGCCTCCTCCACCGGGACGGGCGGCGTGAGGACGTTGACGTTGCTGGAGAACAGCGGGCTGCGCTTGACCAGGCGTTTCAGCTCGCCGGTCAGGGTGAGGGCCAGGGCGCGGGTCTCCTCGTCGTCCTTGTCCACCGGCTCGTCCGGGTAGGAGACGGCGCCCAGGAGGTAGTCCCCGCGCTCCTCCAGGTTCTCCACCTTCAGGCGCGTGACGCCCTTGAGGACCAACCCTAAGGGCGCGTCCTCGCCCTTGCCCACGCGGCGGTCGGCGGGTCCGCGGATCAGGAGCGTGCCTTCTTCCTCCTCATCGTCCAGGGAGCGGACGATCTTGGCCAGGGTGCCGATCGGGAAGACCTCGTCCAGGCGGGTGACGTGCTCCAGGGCGGCGTCCAGGGTCTGGACCACGCCCAGGAGGGCCCCGTGCTCCTCCACGGCGGCCTGCACGGCGTCCTTGTCCGTGATGGAGAAGGGCGCCATGGCCCCCGGAAAGAGCGGCCGGCCCGCGTTGGGCAGCAGAACCACGTAGGGCGGGCGGGCGTTCCGCTCCTCTTCGGCCTTGGCGGGCTCCTTGGGCGCGGCGGGGGCCTTGTCCTCGGCCACCTGGCCCTTGAGCAGCTCGGTGAGCGCGGCGCGCCGGCCGCCGCGTTCAGGCGTCCGGGCCACGGCGGGGAACCTCTCGTTGGAAGGGGGGCGGGGGGGCGTTCATCAACCCATTGTCGGTGTTTTCGCGCGGTTCCGCCACCCCGCCCGGCCCGCGGCTGCCCTGGTGGCCCATGCCTTGCAGTCCTCGGCCCGGACGGGGGGCGAAGGGCCCCCCGGGGAGACCGATCACTGGCAAGAAACCCTAGGGATTACAGTCGGTTCAGCTCATCCGGAGCGGGTTCGCCGGGCGTCACCCGGAAGGCCCCCGGCGGCAGGCCGATGACGCTCAAGCGAGGTTTCGGATGGACCGAAGAGGAAAGGGGAGACGGGCCTTGGGCGGGGCGGGTTTCGCCGTCTCGTCCCCACCCGAACCAGCCGCCCCCGGGCGGGCGGCTTCGAAGGAGCGGAGCATGCGCGAGCCGTTGACCATCACGGAAGACGACCTGCCACCGTTCATCGAAGAGGGCTCTCCCTTCCTGTGCAGCTTCTGCGAGGACATCAAGCTGCCCGCGGGCAGCGACGTGGACATGCAGCGGGAGCTGGACGTGTGCCGCCGGTGCGTGCGCATCGACCGGTCGGTACGCTTCGCGGACTACCTCCTGATCCAATAGCCGGCTCCTGTCAGCCGGCGCCGCTCGAACGGCCCGTCCGTCGCATCGTCGGCGGGCGGGCCTTTGCGTTTCGGGCCCCGCGGCCGCTCCGCTGACGGAATTGCCCCGCGAGGCGCGTAAAGTGTGTCATGTTAGCGTTCGGTTCAACGCGCTCGGAGCACCCGAAGGTGAAGAACGACCGACTGGGACCCGCGCCTCAGGTCGAGGCCGTCGCCCACGGCGGTGGCCCGGACGTTGCCCCCGCGGCGGCGCCGGCCACGCCCCACCACCATTTCTGGGCCCGCGTCCTCGGCTGGTGCAGCGCCGCCATCCTGCGCCTGCAACAGGCCACCTGGCGCACGCGGGTCGAGGGGCTCGCGGAGCTCGATCGGGTGCAGGCCGCCGGGGAGACCGTGCTCATGGTCTTCTGGCACGGGAGGTACGTCCCGCTGTTTCCGCTCCTCAAGGGCCGCCACGCGTGCGTGTTCACCACGCGCTCGTTCCGCGGGGAGATCATCAGCGAGGTCGGCCGGCACTTCGGGTTCGAGGGGGTGCAGCTCTCGGACGAAGGCGAGGCACGCTCGTTCGTGCGCATGCGGAAGGCGCTGATGTCGCGCAAGGCGGGCGCCATCGCCGTGGACGGGCCGCTGGGTCCGTACCACGTGGTGAAGCCCGGGATCATCGAGCTGGCGTCCCGGTCGGGATGCGTCCTGATCCCGGCATCGACCGCCAGCCGCCACAGGTGGGTCCGGAAGGGCCGGTGGGACCGCATGGAGCGGCCGCTGCCGTTCACGCGGGTGGCGCTGGTGGTGGGCGAGCCGCTGCGCATCCCGCGCGGCCTTGCCGGACGCGAGGTCGCCAGCTGGCAGGAGCGCGTCCGCGACGCCGTGGAGGCGGCCGACCGGACCGCGCGGGAGATCGTCGGGGGCGATTGACCGGCTCCGCCCGGGCGGGTCTATACTGCGCCCGGAAGCGGGGGAGAGACGCGCCATGGCCGAGCGCATCCGCCTGGTCGAGGGCGACATCACGCGGGAGGTGGCGGACGCCATCGTCAACGCGGCGAACTCCACGCTGCTGGGCGGCGGCGGCGTGGACGGGGCGATCCACCGCGCCGCCGGCCCCGAGCTGAGGGCCCACTGCCGCACCCTGGGCGGCTGCCCCACGGGCGAGGCGCGCATCACCCCCGGCTTCAACCTGCCCGCGAAGTGGATCATCCACACCGTCGGTCCCGTGTGGGGCGGCGGCGACCGGGGCGAGGACGGCCTGCTCGCGGGCTGCTACCGCAACGTGTACGACCTCGCCGCGCGCCACGGCGTGCGCACGATCGCCTTCCCCTCCATCAGCACCGGCGCGTACCGCTTCCCGGTGGAGCGCGCCGCCCGCGTCGCGGTGACGGCGACGCGCGAGGCCCTGGCCGCCCACCCGGAAATCCAGGAGGTCCGCTTCGTCTGCTTCGACGCCGCCACGCGGTCGGCGTACGAGGCCGCCCTGGCGAACGGCTCCGCCAAAACGTCATCTTGTTGACACCCAACTTCCGGTTTTGCTAACGTCGCTTCGCGGGCGGTCGTCAACGTTCGGTGTGTCCGACGCCGACCCCTCCACGACGGAGCGCCCGGTTCCCACGCACATGGAAGCCGGGCAGGAGAGCACAGGGAGGACGCCATGCCCGAAGCCGGGCCGAATACCGGACCCACCGGCACCATCCTGGTCGTCGACGACGACGAGGCGGTGCGCGAGAGCCTGACCGCCGTCCTGGAGGGCGCGGGCCACCAGGTCGCCGCCGCCGCATCGGGCCCCGAGGCCCTGCGCCAGGTGGACGCGACCCCCTTCTCCCTCATCGTGACGGACCTCAGCATGCCGGGCATGACCGGCATCGACCTGCTGCGCGCGATCGCCGAGCGCCAGCCCGAGCTGCCCGCCATCGTCCTGACCGCCTACGGCACCATCGAGTCGGCGGTCGAGGCGATGAAGGCGGGGGCCTACGACTTCGTGGCGAAGCCGTTCGACGTGGACGAGATCGTCCTGACCGTGGGGCGCGCCCTGGACCACGCGGGCCTCAAGCGCGAGAACCAGGACCTGAAGCGCGCCCTCAAGGGCAAGTACCGCTTCACCGGCATGATCGGCGAGTCGGAGGCCACGAAAGCCATCTTCCACGTGGTCGAGCGCGTGGCCGACACGGACGCCACGGTCCTCATCACGGGCGAGTCGGGCACCGGCAAGGAGCTCGTCGCACGGACGATCCACTTCAACAGCCGGCGGCGCGACCGGCCCCTGATCCCCATCAACTGCGGCGCCATCCCCGAGCACCTCCTGGAGAGCGAGCTGTTCGGCCACGAGCGCGGCGCCTTCACGGGGGCGTCGGCCACGCGCGTCGGCCGGTTCGAGGCGGCCCACGGCGGCACGCTCTTCCTGGACGAGATCGGGGAGATGCACCCGGCCCTGCAGGTGAAGCTCCTGCGCGCGATCCAGGAGCGCGAGTTCGAGCGCGTGGGCGGCAGCCGGACGATCCGCGTGGACGTGCGCATCGTCGCGGCGACGAACCAGGACCTGGAGCAGGCGGTCAAGGAGCGGCGCTTCCGCGAGGACCTGTTCTACCGCCTGAACGTCATCCCCATCGAGGTGGCGCCCCTGCGCGACCGGCGCGACGACATCCCGCTCCTGATCACCCACTTCCTCGCAAAATTCAACGGCGAGAAGGGGCGCCGCGTGGAGGGCTTCACCGAAGAGGCCATGGCCCTGCTCCTGGCCTACGAGTGGCCCGGCAACATCCGCGAGCTGGAGAACCTGATCGAGCGCCTGGTCATCCTGGAGGGCGACGGCGTCCTCGGCCCGGACGCCCTGCCGGACCGGATCGGGCGCCGCAACGTGACCGCCGCCATGGGGCGCGTGGTCCTGCCGGAGGACGGCCTGAACTTCGACGCCACCGTGGCGGAGTTCGAGGACGCCCTGATCGTCCAGGCCCTCGAGCGCTCCAAGTGGGTCAAGAACCGGGCCGCCCAGCTCCTCGGCCTCAACCGCACCACGCTGGTCGAGAAGATCAAAAAGAAGGGCCTGGAGGACCGCTACCACCC
>CAZGRJ010000083.1:0-11499 GCA_964528115.1 uncultured Nitrospirales bacterium | reverse complement strand
CCACCGGCCAGTTCTCCATCGGCGGCGGCTTCAGCTCGGTGGACGGCCTGGTGGGCATCGTCGAGATCACCCAGGGCAACCTGGGGGGGCGCGGCCAGACCCTGAGCGGCCACTTCGAGCGCAGCGGTCGGCGGACCGTCTACAACCTGCGCTTCAAGGAGCCCCACCTGTGGGACACCGAGTACTCGGGGGGGTTCGACCTGTTCAAGATCGTGCGCGACTTCACCTCCTACGAGGAGCACCGCACCGGCTCGGGCATCACCATCGGGCGGTCCATCGGCGAGTACCTCAACCTCTCCGTGGGCTACACCCTCGAGGACGTGGAGATCCGCGTGAGCGACCCCGCCGGCGTGCCCGACAGCATCCTCAACCAGCGGGGCAAGTCCACCACCAGCTCGACCTCCCTGTCCCTGTCGCGCGACACCCGCGACAACTTCTTCGACCCCCGCCGCGGCACCCGCAACGTCGCGCGGCTGGAGTACGCCGGGGGCCCCCTGAAAGGCGACAACGACTTCCTCAAGGGCACCCTGGACCAGTCGGTCTACTTCCCGGTCTTCTCCGCCTCGGCCCTGACCTTCCGCAACCTGGTCGGGGTGGGGAGAGGGCTGACCGGCGACGACCTGCCCGCCGGCGAGCGCTTCTTCGTGGGCGGCATCTCCACCGTGCGCGGCTACGACTTCGGCGAGGCCGGCCCCCTGGCCTTCCCCAGCGGCGACCCCGTGGGCGGCAACAAGGAGTGGGTGATGACCGCCGAGCTGGTCTTCCCGCTGGTCAAGGCGGCGAACCTGAAGGCGGCGCTGTTCATGGACTGGGGCGCCGGGTTCCCCGAAGGCCAGTCCATCGCCTACCACGACCTGAACCGCACCTGGGGCTACGAGATCCGCTGGATCTCGCCCTTGGGGCCCCTGCGCTTCGGATACGGCTGGGTGCTCAAGGACCAGCGCCAGGACCCGTTCCGCAGCGGCGGCCAGCAGTTCTTCACCATCGGGACGTTCTTCTAGCGGAACGTTCTCCAACTGCCCGCGGGGCCGCGGTGCCCCGTCCGGCTTGGGGATCGGCCCGCTCCACATGTATCCTGGTGCGGATTTGCGCCGTCCCGGCGTTCCGGCGTCCGTGGGGCGCCACCGGGGCGAACGGAGGTTTCTTAGAATGACGCATTGCATGACCCACCACGGCCGTTCCCGCCGCCCCCGGCCCCGGGCCGTGGGGATGCTCCTGGCCCTCTGGCTCCCCCTGGTCCCGGGACTGGCCCTGGCCGCCGACGCGGCCAAGGCGGCCACGACGCCCAACGGCATGGCGAAAATCGGCTGGGTGGACGCCCAGGCCGTCCTGGACGAGACCCAGACCGGCAAGGACATCAAGGCCCGCGTGGAGGCGTTCCGCGACAGCCGCCAGCAGGTGATGGACACGGACGAGGCGGAGCTCAAGAAGCTCCAGGACAAGATCGAGCAGCAGAACTCCCTGCTTTCGGACGACGCCCGCCGCCAGAAGGTCCTGGAGCTCAACGAGAAGGCGATGGCCTTCCAGAAGAAGGTCGCCCAGTACCAGAAGGAGCTGCGCGACAAGACCGACGAGCTTTTGGGGGAGTTCAACGAGTCCCTCGTCAAGGCCGTCCGGACCGTCGCCGCCCGGGAGGGCTACCAGTACGTCCTGGACCACGGCGGGGAGGGCTCGGTGCTCTACGGCGCCCCGGAGTTCGACCTGACCCAGACGGTCAAGGCGGAGATTGATGCGCGCTCCGAATAGGGAGCTGGACCTGGCGCGCGTGGCCGAGATCCTCGGCGCCCGCCTGGTGGGCCGCGCGGACGCCGTCGTGCGCGGCGTGGGCACGTTGTCCGACGCCGGGCCCGACGAGGTCACGTTCCTCGCCAACCCGCGTTACGCCAAGAACCTCGCAGACACCCGCGCGGTCGGCGTGATCGTGGCCGAGGAGGTCCCGGGGATCGCCACGGCCCAGCTCGTCGTGGCGAACCCGTACTTGGCCTACGCGCGGCTGATGCGCGAGCTGTTCACGCCCGAGCGCAAGGCAAGGGGGCTCTCCCCCGACGCCCGGGTGGACCCGACGGCCACCCTGGGGCCCGAGCCCGACGTCGGGCCGTTCGTCGTGGTGGGGCCCGGGTGCGTCATCGGCGCCCGCGTCACCCTGGACGCGGGGGTCCACCTGGGCGCGGACTGCCGCCTGGGCGACGACGTGACCCTCCACCCCGGCGTGGTCCTGCACGAGGGGGTGCGCATCGGCTCCCGGGTGAAGATCCACCCCGGCACGGTGATCGGCGCCGACGGCTTCGGCTACGCCACCGGCAAGGGCGTGCACGAGAAGATCCCCCACGTGGGCACGGTGGTCATCGAGGACGACGTGGAGATCGGCGCCAACGTGACGATCGACCGCGCCGTCCTGGGCGAGACGGTCATCGGCGCGGGCACCAAGATCGACAACCACGTGCAGGTGGCCCACAACGTCCGCATCGGGAAGGGCTGCCTGATCGCGGCCCTGGTGGGCGTGTCCGGCTCCTCCGAGCTGGGGAACTACGTGGTGCTGGGCGGCCAGGCGGGGATCGCCGGGCACGTGCACATCGGAGACGGGGTGCGGGTGGCGGCGCGGGGTGGGGTGACCAAGGACATCCCGGCGGGCCAGACCGTCTCCGGCTTTCCCGCCGCGCCCCACCGCGAGGAGCTGCGCCGCCAGGCGGCGCTCTCCCGCCTGCCGGAGCTGCGGGCGCGCGTGGAGGCGTTGGAGAAAATCGCGGGTGCCGCGGCGAGCGCCCCCGAGGGAGGGGAAGCGTGAACCAGCGGACCGCGGAGGCGCCGGCGGGCGTCGGAGCACAAGGTGGGGCAATGGACATCCAGCAGATCATGGAGGTCCTGCCCCACCGCTACCCGTTCCTCCTCGTGGACCGGGTGGACCTCCTGGAGCTGGGCCGGCGCATCGTGGCGACCAAGTGCGTGACGATCAACGAGCCGTTCTTCCAGGGCCACTTCCCGGGGCGGCCCATCATGCCGGGGGTGCTCCTGATCGAGGCCATGGCCCAAGTCGGGGGCATCCTGGCGTACAAGACGGCCGAGGCCCGCGCGGGGGCGTCCCTGGGGCGCAAGCTCACCTACTTCATGGGCATCGACAAGGCCAAGTTCCGCCGTCCGGTGGAGCCCGGCGACACCCTGCGTTTCGAGGTGACCCTCATCCAGGAGCGCCCGCCCTACTGGCGCCTGCAGGGCCACGCCTACGTGGGGGAGCGCCTGGTGTGCGAGGCCGAACTGAAGGCGATGCTGGCCGATGGCTGAGGCCCCCGCGCATCCCACCGCCCGGCATCCCACCGCCGTGGTGGACCCCGAGGCCGTGCTGGGCCCGGGCGTGCGCGTCGGGCCCTATGCCGTCATCGGGCCCCGGGTGACGCTCGGGGAGGGGTGCGAGATCGGGTCCCACGCCGTCCTGGACGGCCGCACCACCCTGGGCCCCGGCAACCGCGTCTTCTCCCACGCCGTCATCGGGGGCGTGCCCCAGGACCTCAAGTACCGGGGCGAGGACACCTCCCTCGAGATCGGGTCCGGCAACACCTTCCGCGAATTCGTCACCGTCCACATCGGGACCGAGGGCGGCGGCGGCGTCACCCGGATCGGCAGCGGCGGCCTGTTCATGGCCTACGTCCACGTGGCCCACGACTGCCGCATCGGCGACGGCGTGATCCTGGCGAACGGCGTGACCCTGGGGGGCCACGTGGAGATCCAGGACCGGGCCGTCGTGGGGGGCCTGTCGGCCGTGCACCAGTTCGTTCGGGTCGGGGAGCTGGCCATGATCGGCGGCTGCTCCGCGGTGGACCAGGACGTGCCCCCGTTCTGCCTCGCCATGGGCAACCGGGTGGCCCTGCGGGGGCTGAACCTCACGGGCCTGAAGCGCGCCGGCGTGGACCGGGACGAGTTGCGCGTCCTCAAGGACGCCTACGCCCTCCTGTTCGAGGGCGACCGGCCCCTCAAGGACGCCGCCAAGGAGGCCTCCGGGCGCTGGCCCGACTCGGACAAGGTGCGGCGCCTGGCGGAGTTCTGCATGACCGGTGAACGGGGGGTGTGCCGCTGACCGACCCGCCCCCCCGGACGGTCTTCCTGTCGGCCTGCGAGGCCTCGGCCGACCTGCACGGCGCGCGCCTGGTGGCCGCCCTCAAGGACAGGCTGCCGGGGGCGGATTTTTGCGGCATCGGAGGCGAGCGCATGGCCGCCGAGGGGGTCCGCATCCTCTTTCCGGCCCGGGAGCTGTCGGTGATGGGCGTGGTGGAGGTGCTCGCCCGCCTGCCGGTCATCCGGCGCGCCTTCCGGGTGGCGACCGACGCCCTGAACGACCCGGGCGCCGACGTGGCCGTGGTCATCGACTCCCCCGACTTCAACCTCCGCCTCGCCGCCCGCGCCCGCCGCGCGCGGGTGCCGGTGGTGTACCTGATCCCACCCAAGGTCTGGGCGTGGCGCAAGCGCCGCCTCAAGACGATCCAGCGCCTCGTGGACCGGGTGCTGGTGATCTTCCCGTTCGAGCGCCCGTTCTACGAGGCCGCGGGCGTGCCCGTGACCTACGTGGGCAACCCCCTCGTGGACGAGATGCACGAGGTCCGGGCACGGGCGCCGCGCGCCGGGGGATGGACGCCGGAGGACCTCGGGATTCCGCCCGGCGGCCCCCTCGTCGCCCTCCTGCCGGGCAGCCGCCCGCACGAGATCGACAAACTTCTGCCGGACCTGCTGGGCGCCGCTCGGCTGCTGCGGGAGCGCTTGCCAACCGTGCGCTTCGCCCTGGCCGTGGCCGAGTCCCTGGACGAGGGGCCGGTCCGCGACCGGGTCGCGGCGGCGGGCGTGGACGTGACGCTGATCCGGGGGCGGGCCCCCGAGCTGTTGTGCGCCGCGGGCGCCGCCGCCATGTGCTCCGGCACCGTCTCCCTCCAGGCCGCCCTCGCGGGCGTGCCGGGGGTGATCGTCTACCGCGCGGCACCCTTGACCTACGCCATCGGCAGTCGGCTTGTGAAGGTGCCCCACTTCGGCCTGCCGAATCTGGTGGCGGGCCGCCGGGTCGTGCCGGAGCTGCTCCAGCACGAGGTGACCCCGGAGGCCGTGTGCGACCACCTGCACCGGCTGCTGACCGATCCCGCCGAGGCGGAGCGCCAGCGCCAGGGGCTCAAGGAGGTCCAGGCCGCCATGGGGGCGCCGGGGGCCGCGGCCCGGGCCGCCGACGCGGTGTCCGGACTGCTCGCGGAGGCGGCATGAAGGCGATCTTCATGCGCCTGATGGCCTACGTCCGGCCCTACCGCTGGATGGTGGTCGTGTCGATCCTCATGGGCCTGGTGGTTTCCGGGACCACCGGTGCCGTGGCCTACGCCATCCGTCCCCTCCTGGACGACGTGTTCATCAAGAAGGACGCGACCACCCTCCTGTGGCTGCCGTGGGCGGTGCTGGGCGCCGTGGTCCTCAAGGGCGTCGCCTCGTACGGCCAGGCGGTGCTGATGCAGATCCTGGGGCAGACCGTCCTCATGGACATCCGCAACGCCCTGTATCGCTCCCTGGTCCACCTGCCGGTCGGGCGCTTCACCACCACCGCGAGCGGGGAGTACATCAGCCGCGTCATCAACGACGTGAACGTGCTCCAGCGGGTCGTGTCCGACGTGGTCAAGGACGTGGTGAAGAACAGCGTCACCGTGGTCGTCCTGATCGGCGTGATCTTCTACCAGGACTGGCTCCTGGCCCTGGTCGCGGTGGCCGTGCTGCCCCCCGCCATGTACCCCCTCAACCGCCTGGGCCGCCTGATGCGCAAGCGCAGCCGCCTGGGGCAGGAGGCGATTTCGGGCCTGACCCGGGTGCTCACCGAGACCCTGGGCGGCATCCGGGTCGTGAAAGGGTTCGGGGCCGAGGAGCGCGAGGCCGGGCGCTTCAACGCCGTGAACCGAACGTACCTGCGCTACATGAAGAAGCTCATCCGGACGGTGGAAGTTGCCGCCCCCATGATGGAGTCCATCGGCGCCCTGGGGATCGTCGGCATCATCGCCCTGGGCGGCGGCCGGGTGATCAGCGGCGAGACCACGCCGGGGGCGTTCTTCTCGTTCGCCGCGGCGTGCATGATGGTCTACCGCCCGGCCCGGGTGCTGGCCGGCTCCAACGCCATCATCCAGCAGGCCCTGGCGGCCGCCCAGCGCATCTTCGAGGTCATGGACATGCCGCCCGAGGGCGAGCCCCCCGGGACCGTCCTGCCGGACCTGAAGGAGGTGCGGGAGACCATTGCCTTCGACCGGGTGAGCCACGCCTACGAGGGCGGCGAGGGCCCGGCGGTGGAGGACATCACGTTTACCGCCCGGGTGGGCGAGATGGTCGCCCTGGTGGGCCCCTCCGGCGCCGGCAAGACCACCGTGGCGAACCTGCTCGCCCGCTTCATCGACCCCACCTCCGGCGCGATCCGCGTGGACGGGCGCGACGTGCGGGAGTACGCGCTGAAGTCCCTGCGGCGCATGGTGGGGATCGTGGGCCAGGACACGGTGCTGTTCGACGCCACCGTGGCCGAGAACATCGCCTACGGCGCGGGCGAGCGCGAGGTGACGCAGGAGGAGATCGTGGCGGCCGCCGTGAAGGCCCACGCCGACGACTTCATCCGGGCCCTGCCCCAGGGCTACGACACCCCGGTGGGGGAGCGGGGGGTGCTCCTGTCGGGCGGACAGCGCCAGCGCATCGCCATCGCCCGGGCGGTTCTCAAGGACGCCCCGATCCTGATATTGGACGAGGCGACATCGGCCCTCGACTCGGAGAGCGAGCGCCACGTCCAGGCCGCCCTGGCGGCCCTGATGGCGGGGCGGACGACGATCGTGATCGCCCACCGCCTCGCGACCGTCCGCTTCGCCGACCGCATCCTGGTCATGGACGGCGGCCGGGTGGTGGAGACCGGCACCCACGACGAGCTGCTCTCCCTGGGCGGCCTCTACCGCAAGCTCTACGACCTCCAGTTCCAGCCCACCGTGGAAGGCACCGCCCGGCGGTGAGCCGCGCCCTGTACAACCTGCTGCTCGTCGTCCTGTTTCCGGTGGGCCTGGTGCTCCTGGGCTGGCGGCTCCTGGTCCGGCCCGAGTACCGCGAGGCCCTGGGGGAGCGGTTCGGGCGGGTGGCCGCGTCGCCGGAGGGAAGGCGCGTCGTCTGGCTCCACGCCGTCTCCGTGGGCGAGGTCATCTCGGCGCAGCCCCTCACCGCCGCCCTGCGCGAGGCGTATCCCGACGCCCACCTGGTCGTCAGCTGCGGCACCCCCACGGGGCGTGCCATGGCCAGGACCCGCCTGACCGCCGACCGCGTGATCTACCTGCCGTGGGACCTGCCGGGGGTCATTCCGGGGGCCGTGCGCAAGGTCCGGCCGGACCTGTTCGTCCTGGTGGAGTCGGAGCTGTGGCCGAACCTCCTGTGGACCCTGGCCCGGCGCGGGACCCCCGTGGTCCTCGTGAACGGGCGCATCTCGCGCCGCTCCTACCCCCGCTACCGGGCCATCCGGCCGGTCATGCGCGCGGCGCTGGCCCACGTCGGGGCGTTCCTCATGCAGAGCCGGCGCGACGCCGACCACATCCGGGGCATCGGCGCCCCGCCGGAGCGGGTGGAAGTCGTCGGCAACATCAAGTACGACCAGCCCGTCGTGGAGCACACGCCCGACGAGCTGAACCGCTTGGCACTCGCCCTCGGGATCACTCCGGACACCCCGGTCCTGCTCGCCGGCAGCACCCACGAGGGCGAGGAGGAGGCGCTGGCGCGGGTCTGGCAGCGCCTCGTGGCCGACGTGCCGGGGCTCGTCCTGGTGCTCGCCGTGCGCCACCCGGTGCGGTGCGAGGCCGTGGCCGAGTCGCTGGCCCGCATGGGCGTGAAGGTGGGGCGCAAGACCCTGGGCGACTGCGCCGGGCGCGGCGTGGTCCTCCTGGACACCCTGGGGGAGCTGTCGGCCCACTACCGCATCGCCACCGTCGCCTTCGTGGGGGGCTCTCTCGTCCCCGTGGGGGGGCACAATCCCCTGGAGCCGGCGGCGGCCGGCGTGCCCGTGGTGTACGGGCCGAACGTCGCCAATTTCGAGGCCCCCTGCGCCGAGCTGGAGCGGGCGGGCGCGGCCGTGCGCGTGGCGGGCGAGGACGACCTCGCCAAGAATCTGCGCCGCCTGCTGCGCGACCCCGAGGCGCGCCGCCGCATGGGCGGGGAGGGGCGGAAGGTCGTGCGCGACAACCGGGGCGCCGCGGCCCACACCATGGCGCGCATCGCCGAGCGGTTCCCCGCGGAGCCGGCGGGGGCGCCGGGCTAGGTGTCCGCCGAGTCCGCCCTGCGGCGGGCCTGGGCCGCGGACGGCCCCCTCGCCGAGCTGGTCCTCTGGCCCCTCACGCTCCTGTCGGGCCTCTTCGCCGCCGGGGCCGCCCTGCGGGGCGCCGCTTACAACGTCGGGCTCCTGCCCCGCGAGGCCCTGGGCGTGCCCGTGATCTCCGTGGGCAACCTGGCCGTGGGCGGCACCGGCAAGACCCCGACCGTCATCGCCCTGGCCCGGGCGCTGGGAGCGGACCGGCGCGTGGGCGTGCTGACGCGCGGCTACAAGGGCAGCGCGAGGGGCCCGCTGCTCGTCTCGGACGGAAAGGAGCTCCTGTCCGATCCCGCCACCGCCGGGGACGAGGCCGTCCTGCTCGCGCGCGCCCTGCCGGGCGTGCCCGTGGCCGTGGGGGCGCACCGGGCGGCGGCGGGGCGCCTGCTCCTGGAGCGGGCCGGCGCCGACCTGCTCCTCCTGGACGACGGCTTCCAGCACCGCGCCCTGGTGCGCGACGCGGACGTGGTCCTGGTGGACGGGGGGGGGAGCCCCTTCGGCAACGGCCACCTGCTGCCCCGGGGGCCCCTGCGCGAGTCGCCCTGCGCCCTGGCCCGGGCCGATGCGGTGTTGATCCGCGCCGCCGGGGAGGAGAGTCCGGCCCTGGAGGCGGTGCGCGGCTACACGGCGGCCCACGTGGGCGGCGTCCACGTCCGGGCGGCGGGCGTCACGGACGGAGCGGGACGTCCCGCCGATTCGCTCTCCGGCGTCCCGGTCCTCGCCGCCGCGGGCATCGCCCGCCCGGAGCGCTTCCAGGCGACGCTCGCGGGGACCGGCGCGCGGGTCGTGGAATTCGTCCCGTACCCCGACCACGTAGCCTACACCGCCGCCGACGCCGCCCATCTCACGGAGAGGGCACGCGCCGCCGGGGCCGAGGCGGTGGCCGTGACGGCCAAGGACGCGGTGAAGCTCGGGCCCCTCTGGCCCGAAGGCGGGCCGCCCCTGCGCGTGCTGGAGGTCGCCCTCGCGTTCGACGACCCGGGCCTCGTGGACGAGATCGCCGCCGTCGCCGACGCGCGCTTCGCCGCCCGCGCCTAGCGGCGCAGGGCGAAGCGGGCCCGGTTGACGGCCTTTTCGATGCCCATTTGCGCCCCCCGGATCGGGTGACGCCGCATGATCGCGTGCCGGGCCATCACGCACGCGTCACCCCGGGCCGAGCCCGGGACGTGGTGCTCCGGGATCACCCGTGCCAGGACGGCGAACAGGTTGTACTCGTACAGCACCCGCCGCCGGGCCTCCAGGACGTGGGGGAGGCGCTTCCCGTAATCGTCCGCCCGCACCGCCCGGACGATGGCGTCGATGGCGCCGGGGTCGTCCAGGTCGAACGGGATGAAGCTCTCCGGGGAGAAGTACTCGTCCGCGTCCGGGGCGCCGCAATAGATCGGCACCGTGAAGCCCAGGAAGGCGTCCGCCAGCTTCTCGGTCCAGTGGTGGGGGGCGACCTGGTTCTCGATGGTCACGTGGTAGCGGTAGGGGAGCAGCGCCTCGGCCTTGTCGTCGATGGGGCGCACGCCGCGCCCGAAGATGTCCAGCTCGGGCAGGGCCGCCTTGAGCTCCTGGGTGACGTCGTACCGGCGCCGGTGGAGCGTGTGCTTCTGGCGCTTGGCCGAGCAGACCGTCGAGACGAGGCGGGGCTTGTCCGGGGGCTTCGCCGCGGCGAGGTCGTCGAAGGACACCAGATGGCTCGATCCCATGCCGAAGAACCACTGGAACGCCGTGTTGGCGTAAATACGCCCGGGGTGGCGCAGGAACGCCGCCTCCTGGCTCGTGAGGACGTGCCCGAACTGGGCCGTGTAGGCGGAGCCGTAGGTCTTGATGGCGGACGGCTCCGTCGTCACCAGGATCGTGTTCTCGGGCGGGCAGGCGAGCACCTCCACCCGGTCGGAGAAGCGCTCCCCCGAGACCGGCGGCAGGTCGTCGTAGACGACGAGCCAGTCGTACTCGTGGGCGTCCGGGTCGAAGGTGAAGGCGCATTCCCCCCAGACCGGCACGCCGCCGGGGAACTGCCGCAGCCAGCGGGACGCGGGCACCTTGCCCATGAGGGCCTTGACCCGGATGCGGGCGGCCGGGATCGGGGATGTGGGGGTGGAGTTCATGCCGGGACGGGGCCGGCCGTGCAGCCGGGTCGGGCCCCATGCTACCCTATGCGCCCCCGCGGTGGTGCGACGGGGGCAAACGTGAACCCAACCGAGAACCGCATGCAGTCCGTCCTCGACGGCCTCAAGCGCGCGCGCCTCAGCCGCACGGCGGCCGGCGCGGCCGTGGCCGGCCTGGGCCTGGCCAGCGCCATGCAGCCGACCCCCGGCCTGTTCGGCGTCGCGGCGCTCCTGGCCCTGGCCGGGGCCCTGATCCGCTTCTGGTCGGCGGGGATCATCGCCAAGGGCGTCGAGCTGGCCACCAGCGGGCCCTACGCCTACGTGCGCAACCCCCTCTACCTGGGCAGCCTGCTCGTCGCCGTCGCGTTCGTCCTGCTGAACGGCAACCCCTGGTTCGGCGTGCCCGCCGCCGTGGGCTGGCTCGTCGTGTACCACCGCACGATCCGGTCCGAGGAGGAGGTCCTCTCGGCCCGCTTCGGCGAGGCCTTCGCCGCCTACCGGGCCCGGGTGCCCGTGCTCATCCCGTGGAAGGGCCGGTGCGACGTGCCGGGGGCGGGGACGACCTACTCCCTGGAGCAGAGCATCACGAACAAGGAGTACGCCGGGGCCCTCGGCACCCTCGGCATGCTCGTCGTGTTCTACGCCTACATGAATTGGGTGGACCCCGTGCCGTTCCGGGTGACGACGGGCGGGATCGCCTTGCTGATCGTCGCCTTCCGCGTCGTGCGGCGCGGCAGGAACCGGGCGGCCCAGGAGGCGCAAGAAGCCCCGGAAGGCCAGGAAGGCGACGACACGCAGGCACCGCAGGCGGCACAGGCGGCCGCGGCGGGGGCGACTCCCACCGAAGGAGCGGACGAGGGGCCCGACGCGGAGCGGCCCGCGCCCTGACCCGGGCGATGACGATTGTCCAGCTCCTGCCCGAGCTGAACGTGGGCGGCGTGGAGCAGGGGGTCATGGACTCCGCCCGGGGCTACGTGGCGCGGGGCCACACCTCCATCGTGATCTCGAACGGCGGCCGCCTGGTGGAGCGCCTGGTGCGGGAGGGGACGGTCCACCACGCCCTGCCGGTGCACAGGA
>CAZGRJ010000082.1:5253-11526 GCA_964528115.1 uncultured Nitrospirales bacterium | reverse complement strand
CTGACCTTCCACGTGGGCTCCCAGTGCCGCAACCTGGACAACTGGCACGCCGGCATCGAGAACGCCAAGCTCCTCATCGAGCGCATGCGCGCCGCCGGCCTGTCGCCGAGCCTGCTCAACCTGGGCGGCGGCTTCCCGGTGCAGCACACGCGGCCCATGCCGACCATCGAGGAGATCGGCCGGACCGTGGGCAAGTCCCTCGCGGGGCTGGATGGCTTCACCGTGATCGCCGAGCCCGGGCGCTACCTGGTGGGGGACAGCTGCTGGATGGTCACCCGCGTGGTCGGCACCGCCACCCGCAAGGGACGGCGCTGGATCTACCTGGACGTGGGCGCGTTCACGGGCCTGGCCGAGACCCTGGAGTCCTTCGACTACGAGCTCAAGACCGACCGCACCGGGCGCGAGATCCCGGTGACCGTGGCCGGGCCCACCTGCGACACGGCGGACGTGCTGTTCCAGGAGAAGACCCTGCCCGAGGACCTCCAGGCGGGCGACTTCGTGTACATCCCCAACGCCGGCGCCTACACGACCGCCTACGCGAGCACGTTCAACGGCTTTCCGCTGCCGAGCATGCAGATGCTGGCGCCGGAGGAGACCGCCCCGACCGGGGCCGATCCCGCGTCTCCCGCCGGTTGACACCGCCTTTCCCCGGACGACAGAATGGGCCGCGCTTCGTCCGAAGTGTGGGCACCCAGTTGGATTTACCGGGAGGGCGGATTGACGACCGGGAGGGGGAGAGAAGCAATCCGGTTTCGGGGCGCCGCCCTCGTCGCCCTGATGGCGCTGGCGCTGGCCGGGTGCATCACCGGCTACACGGGCTATCCCGACGCGGTCGAGGTCGCGGGCGGACCCGAAACGGCGCGGCCGGTCGCCTTCAAGATCGAGAAATTCGACATCCTCAACGCCGGGGGCGAGGAGGCCATCGAGCAGACCCTGCGCGAGGCCCCGGCGTTCGCCGAGGCTGCGCGCCTGTACGAGGGCGACCCGATCCCGGACATGGGGCTGCTCGTCACGGTCGATCCCAACTACCTGCCGCCGTCCCTGCCGGCGGTGATCTTCGGCTACCTGTCGGTGAGCACCCTCACGATCCTGCCGGCCTACAGCGGCAAGGACGGCTACTCGGTGGCCTACCGCGTGAGCGTGGACGGCAAGCCCACCGGGCGGTACCGGTACACGATCCGCCGGAAGTTCGGGATCTGGCTGCCCCTGCTGCCGTTCATCTGGGTGAACCTCATGACCTCGAGCGAGCGCGACGCGTTCACCGCGACGACCAGCAAGTTCATCGCGGACGCGCATGCGGACGGGATTTTGTAGACGACGCGGAGGGGCCCCGCGCCATGGCGGCGGCGGGGCCCGGCTGAACCCGGCGTGCGGGGGTGAACCCCGCGCCGAAACGTAAGGAGAGGAGCGATGAAGAAGCTGGTACTTGCGGCGGCCGTGCTGACCATGGCGGCCCTGCCCGCGACGGCCGCGCTGGCCGAGAGCACGGGCCCCGGCTGCGGCGTGGGGACCATGATCTTCAAGGGCCAGAAGGGCGTGCTGCCCCAGATCCTGGCCGCCACCACGAACGGCACCCTGGGCAACCAGACCTTCGGGATGTCCACCGGCACGCTGGGCTGCGAGCAGGACGGCGTGGTGATGCGGGAGCACGAGAAGGACATGTACGTGGCCGCCAACATGGACCAGATCAAGCTGGACATGGCCCGCGGCGGCGGTGAATACCTGGCCACCCTGGCCAGCCTGATGGCGGTTGCGCCCGAGGACCAGGCCGCCTTCTTCACGCTCACCAAGGACCGGTTCGCCGAGGTGGCGGCTCCGGCGGACGCCAAGGGCCTCCTGGCCCGGCTCGACGAGGCTCTCGCGGCGGACCCGGTGCTCGCCCGTTACGCCTCCTGACGGACGCCAAGGCCGGGGCGGCCCGTCTGGGCCATGGGGCCGCCCCGGCCGTTTTCCCCGCCGGCCCGCCCCCTCCATTTCCCGTGTGTGCCTGACATGCCCCGCGCGCGCGCCGTTCGGGCAGTGGCCGCCTGCGCCGCTCTGGCCGCCGTCCTCGTCGTGGCTCCCGCCGCCCGCGCCGACGGCGACCCCGCGTACCTCACCGAGTTGGTCCAGAGGGCCCGCGCCGCCCACCTCTCCGACGACCACTACTGGCACGTCCTGATGCACTACCGCCCCCGGGCGTGGGGCGGCTTCCTGAGCGAGGTGGACGGGGCCGACTTCTTCAACGCCCCGGACGGCAAGCGCGACCCCGAGGCCGAGCTGGAGGCGACCCTGGCGGCGTTCTTCGCGCCCCTGCCGGAGGACGAGAACGTCCAGCACCCCCAGTGCCGCTTCATCGGGCGCTACACGTGGCTCGACACGCAGCTGCACTTCGACCCGGCGCGCCTGCCGCCCCAAACCTGCGACCGCTTCCGGCGCTGGGCGGGGGCGATCCGGCCCGACACGGTGGTGCTCGTGTTCCCGTCGGCGTACCTGAACAACCCGCCGTCCATGTTCGGCCACACGCTCTACCGCCTGGACCGGAAGGACCGCCCCGAGCTGCTCGACTACGCCCTCAACTACGCCGCCCAGGTGCCGCCCGACCCGGGGCCGTTCTACGCCGCCAAGGGGCTGTTCGGCGCCTACCCCGGCAAGTTCACGATCGTGCCGTACTACGCCAAGGTGCAGAGCTACTCCGAGATCGAGAACCGGGACATCTGGGAGTACGACCTGGCCCTCGACCCCGACCAGATCGACCGGCTGCTCATGCACGCCTGGGACCTGGGCCCCACCTACTTCGACTACTTCTTCGTCAAGGAGAACTGCTCCTACCACCTGCTCTCGCTCCTGGAGGCGGCGCGGCCCGACCTGGACCTGACGAGCCGCTTCCACGTCTGGACCGTGCCCACCGACACCCTGCGCGCCGTGACGGAGGTGCCGGGCCTGGTCACGGGCATCCGCTTCCGCCCCTCCCGCGGGACGATCATCCGTGCCGAGCAGGACGCCCTCCCGAAGCCCCAGGTGCGGCTGGCGCGGGGCCTGGCGGCGGGGCGGATCGACCCGGAGGGGGACGCCCTCGCGGCGCTGCCGCCGAAGGCCCGCGCCCTGGTCCTGGACCTGGGGCACGATTACGTGCTGCACCGGGAGGCCGACGCGAACGAGGCCGACGCGCCCGTCCTCGCCGCCCGCGCCCAGGATCTGCTGGTGGCCCGCAGCCGCGTGGACGTGACGGGCGAGGTGCCGGAGGTGCCCGTGCCCGACACCCCGCCCCACATGGGCCACGGCACCCAGCGGCTGTCCGTGGGGGGCGGGTCGCGGGACGGCTCGGCGTTCATCCAGGTGGGCTACCGCACCGCGTACCACGACTTCCTGGACCCCACCCCCGGCTACGACCCGAACGGCCAGCTGCAGGTGCTCTCGGTGGAGGGCCGGGCCTACGTGGACGAGGGGCGCCCGGCCCTGCACCGGGTGACCTTCCTGGACATCCAGTCGCTCGCGCCGTGGGACGGCTTCTTCAAGCCCGCGTCGTGGCGCGTCACGGCCGACTGGCGGGAGCGCCGGACCGGGGAGTGCGGGCCGTGCGGGGCGTTCGGCCTGCGCCCCGGCGCGGGGATCGCCGCCGCCCTCGGACACCAGGTCGCGTATGTGTTCACCGACGTGGATGCCGCGTTCGGCACCGGCTACGACCACCGCTACGCCTTGGGCCCGGCGGCCGAGGCGGGGTTTGTGGGACACCTGGGGCGCGCCGGGGTGGTGCGGGCGGCGGTGGGCTACACCCGCTACGCCCTGGGCGACGCCATGGGGGAGCGCCGCTTCCTGCTCGCCCAGCGGGTGCCCGTGGGGCACGGCGCGGCGGTGGGGTTCCGGTTCGAGGGCAGCGACTCGCCGCTCGTCGAGGCGGTGGAGGGACAGGTGGAGGTCCATGCCTACTGGTAGGACGATGGGGCGGGCGGTCGTCCTGGTTGCCCTCCTGTGCCTGCCGGGCTGCTCGGGGCTGCTGTTCCAGCCCGAGACCGAGCTGTTGCCGACCCCCCAGCGGCTGCACCTCGCGTACCGCGACGTGGACTTTGTAAGCGGCGACGGCACGCCCCTGCACGGCTGGCTCCTGCCCGCGAAGGGCCCAAGCCCGGCGAAGGGCACCGTGGTCTTCATGCACGGCAACGCGGAGAACATCAGCACCCACATCGCCTCCGTGTTCTGGCTGCCGGCCCGGGGGTTCAACGTCTTCCTGTTCGACTACCGGGGCTTCGGCCACTCCGGCGGCAAGCCCGACCTGAAGGGCGTCACGGAGGACGCCGCCGCCGCCATCCGGGAGGCGCGGGTGCTGCCGGGCGTGGACCCGGACCGCCTGGTCGTCTTCGGCCAGAGCATCGGCGGGGCCATCGCCGTGTACGCCGTGGCCACGGGGGCGCGGGAGGGGGTGCGGCTGGTGGTGGCGGAGAGCACCTTCCCCAGCTACCGCCGGATCGCGCGCGAGAAGCTGGGGGGCGCGTGGCTCACCTGGGCGTTCCAGTGGCCCCTGTCGTGGCTGATCCCGGAGCGCTACAGCGCGGGGCCGGTGGTGGCGAGGATCGCGCCGATCCCGCTGTTGGTGATCCACGGCGACGCGGACACGATCGTCCCGCTCCACCACGGCCTCGCCCTGTTCGAGGCGGCGGCCGAGCCCAAGCGGATGTGGGTCGTGCCGGGCGGCAAGCACATCGAGGCCTTCGGCCTGCCCGGCGGGAAGTACCGCGACCGGCTGGTGGCCTTGATGGAGGCGGTCCTGGACACCGGTGCGCTGCCGCCCGAGGCGCCGGACGGGTAGGCGCCTTCGCGACCGGGTGGTATAGTGGCGCCCGTTCCCGATGGCGCCCATGTGAGCGAGTGGCGTGACGACGACACCCGAGCAGGTCGACACCGTCGTGGTCGGCAACGGGCCGGGCGGCATCAGCGTCTCCCTGGCCCTGTCCGGCTGGCGGCCCCACTACACCGGCCGGCACCCCGATCCGGACCTGGACGCCCGCCTGCGGGCCGGCCCCGCGTCCCTTTTGGAGCGCGACCTGGCCGACCTGTGCGTGGGGCTGGAGGGGCGCGGCCGGGTGCCGGTGGGGGTGCTGTTCGACACCCTCGCGCACCCGGACGCCGACACCGGCCGGGTGCGTCCCGGCTGCCTCACGATGCGCCACGAGCCGCAGGGGGCCGTCTCCCACGTGGTCCTGGGCACCGGCCCGCCGGGGGGCAGCTGGCACAGGATGGCGCCCGGCATGCTGTCCCTCTCCCCCGCCTACTGGATGGAGCTGCCCGGCTGGTCCCTGTTCGAGTGGGCGCGCTCGCACCAGCGCTGGATCGACCCGGCGGCCCGCGTGGCCCGGGCCGACGTGGCGGCCTACTACCGGGACTACGTGGACCACATGGGCCTGGCGCCCTCCCTGCACACGGGGCTCAAGGTCACGGCCGCCTCCCGGGAGGAGCCCGGCTGGGCCGTGACCGCCCAGGGCCGGGAGGGCGGCCCCGTGACGCACCTGCGCTGCCGCCACCTGGTGCTCGCCACCGGCATGTACGACCGGGCCAAGTGGATCGGCATCCCCGGCGAGGACCTGCCGTTCGTGACCCACCGGCCGCCCGAGGGGGCGGACACCGCCGAGGTGCGTGAGGGTCCGCTGCTCGTGGTGGGCTCCGGCCTGTCCGCGGCGGACGCGGTGCTCTCCGCCTGGCACGCGGGGCGGGACGTGGTGCACGCCTCCATCGACGATCCCGAGGCCACCCCCATGGCGGGGCTGGCGCCGGACGTGTACCCGGAGTACCGGGAGCTGCTCGAGGCCATGCAGGGCGCCCCCGGCGGCGGCTACGAGCCCCTGTTGCGCACGCGCCTGGCCGAGGTCCGGCCCGACGGCACCTGCCGCCTGGTCACCGCCACCGGCGAGGTCTCCCGGCGCTTCTCCCGGGTGGCCGTGCTGGTGGGCAGCATGCCGGACCTGTCGTTCCTGCCCCAGGGCTCCCGGGGCGACGGCGAGACCCTGCGGGTCGACCCGTACACCCTGCGCGCCGAGACCCCCGGTCTGTACGCCATCGGCCCCCTGGCGGGGGACAACTTCACCCGCTTCATCCCGGGGCACGCCTTCGGCGTCGCGCGCGACATCGTCGTCGACGTCCGGGGCGCGCCGGCCCGGTCGTAACCCGCCGGGTCCGGTATAATTCCCCGGCCCCCGCCGCCGCCCGGGGGCCCGCCGTGTCCCGCATGCCCACGCCCCGCACGCCCATGTCCCGCATGTCCAAACCAACGTCGCCCCGCCGGCGCCTCCTGCCGGTGGC
>CAZGRJ010000082.1:0-5153 GCA_964528115.1 uncultured Nitrospirales bacterium | reverse complement strand
CCATGTCCCGCATGTCCAAACCAACGTCGCCCCGCCGGCGCCTCCTGCCGGTGGCGACCTGCGCCCTCGCCGGCCTCCTCGCGTCGGCGGCCGTCGTCACCATCGTCCGGGCGGACGACGCGCCGCGCATCGCCGACTACCTGGACAAGCCGGAGTACAAGGCCCTGTTCGCGGACCTGGAGAAGGAGCACGGCTTCTCCGAGGATCAGCTTCGGGAGTGGTTCTCCGGGGTCCGGCTGATCCCCAAGGTGGTGGAGATCTTCGACCGCCCGGCCGAGTCCAAGCCCTACGCCGAGTACCGCGACTTGTTCATCTCGCCCCAGGTGGAGGCCCGGGGGCGCGCCTATATGAAGAACCACCGCGCCCTGCTGGCCGCCGTGGAGGCGAGGACCGGCGTGGCGGCCACGACCGTGGCGGCGATCATGGGCATCGAGACCAAGTTCGGCGACGTGAAGCCCGGCTACCGCGCGTTCGACGCCCTCAACAGCGCCTTCGCCCTCTACCCGCGGCGGCGGACGTTCTTCCGCCGGGAGCTGGTCGAATACCTGCTGCTGTGCCGGGAGGAGGGGACCGACCCGTTCGCCTTCCACAGCAGTTACGCCGGGGCCCTGGGCATGCCCCAGTTCATGCCGTCCAGCTTCCGGGCCTACGCGGTGGACTTCGACCAGGACGGCCACCGGGACATCTGGAAGAACCACGCCGACGTGGCGGGCAGCATCGGCAACTTCCTCGAGACCCACGGCTGGCGCGCCGGGGAGCCCCTGCGCACCGAGATCGCCCTCACCCCCGAGCAGGCGAAGCGCTTCGACGGCGGCCCGAAGGACCGCTTCCCCCTGACCCGCCTGACGAAGCTCGGGATCAAGGCCCCCGACTTCGCCCGGGTGGCGCCGGACGCGTCGGTGGCCGTGGTGTCCTACGACGACGCGGACGGCAAGGCGCGCCACTTCGTGGTGTTCAACAACTTCCTGACCATCATGCGCTACAACACCTCGGTCAACTACGCCCTGGTGGCGGCGGAGCTGGACGACTACTTCCGGAGCCGGGCGTGAGCGGCCGGGCGGCGTCCGTCAGCGTCTTCGCCCCCGCGTCGGTGGGCAACGTGGGGCCGGGGTTCGACGTCCTGGGCATGGCGATCACGGGCCCCGGCGACACGGTGGAGGCGGCCTGGGCGAAAAGCCCGGGGGTGCACATCGAGGAGATCACCGGCGACGGCGGCGCCCTGCCCCGCGAGCCGGACCGGAACACCGCCGGCATCGCGGCGCGCGAGGCCCTGGCCCTGGCCGGGGAGAAGCGCGGCGTCGCCCTGCGCATCCACAAGGGCATCCCCGGCACCGGGCTCGGCAGCAGCGCGGCCTCGGCCGTGGCGGGGGCCTTCGCCGTGGCCACCCTCCTGGGCGGCCGGCCCCCCAAGGCGGCGCTCCTGCCGGCGTGCATCGCGGGGGAGAGGCACGTGAGCGGGGGGGTCTTCCTGGACAACCTGGCGGCGTCCCTGTTCGGCGGCGTGGTGGTCTGCCACACGGGCATGCGCTCGGCCTGGCCGGTGGGGACCCTGCCCGGCGTCCAGGTGGTGGTGGCGACGCCCGAGGCACGGGTGCTCACGCGCGACTCCCGCGCCGCCCTCGCGGCCTCCGTGCCCATGGAGGGGTTCGTCCACAACATGGCGGCCGTGGCGGCCATGGTGGCGGCCGTGGGCCGGGGCGACGCGGCGGCCTTCGGCCGGTCCATCGACGACCGGGTGGTGGAGCCCCAGCGCGCGGCGCTCATCCCCGGGTTCGCGGCCGTGAAGGCGGCGGCCCTGGCGAAGGGGGCCCTGGGGTGCTCCATCAGCGGGGCGGGGGCCTCGGTGTTCGCGGTCACCGACCGGGACGACCTGGCCGCGCCCATCGGCGAGGCCATGGAAAAGGCGTTCGCCGACGCCGGCGCCCAGGCCCGGATCACCCTGGCGCGGATGGACCCCGAGGGCGCGCGGCCCCTGGCGTCGTGACCCGGGCCCTCGCGCGGGGCCTGCTCGCCCTGGCGATTTCCCTGCCGGCCCTGGCCGCCTGCGCCCCCGACCGGGCCGCGTACGACGCCGCCGTGGCCCGCATGGACGCCCTCGACAAGCAGGTGGACACGGCCTTCGACGCCGCCCGCGGGCTCCATGCCAAGCTGTTCGCGAAGGACGCCTGGGACGACCCGGGCGCCCTGGCGGCGCTCCTCGAGGAGGCCGAGGGCCACATCGACGACGCCCTGGCGGCCCAGGACCGGCGGATCGCCACCGAGGAGGAGATCCTGGGCCTGAAGGCCCTGGAGAACGCGGCCGAGACCCGGCTCCTCTACCACCTGGACCTGGACGCCCAGCGCGCCAAGCGCGACGTCTTCGCCGAGACCAAGGCCATGTACGGCGACCTCGTCCAGGCCGTCCTGGACCGCGACCCCAAGGCCTACCTGAAGGCCGCCGAGGCCCACGAGAAGGAGATCGGCGCCGCCAACGCCCGCTACCGGGAGCTGGACCTGGAGCGCCAGCGCCGCCAGCACCCCGACCAGGGCCCGTAACGGGGCGTTTCCCGGACGGGTGGGGGCCCGGCGGGCGATTTGACGGACCGGCGTTACAGTGATAGGTTCTCGCGGTCCCGGCGAGGCAAATCAGTATGCGAGCGAGCGGCGAGATGCGGGTGGGTGGCGCGGTTCGCGCCGGCGTCGTCGTGTGCGCCCTGCTGGCGGCGCTGGCGGTCGCGGGCTGCCCCGGCAAGAAGGAGAAGGCCGCCCCGCCCCCGGAGGTCACCCCCACCGTCAACGAGATCTTTCAGCAGGGCGTCGACGCCATGCGCGGCAACGAGATCGACAAGGCCGTCATGTCGTTCTCGCTCATCACCCAGAAGGCCCACCCCGGGGCTCCCGAGATCCCCCACGCCTACTTCTACCTGGGGCTGATCGCCTACCGCGCCGGGAACATGGAGCTGGCGGTGCAGAACTTCAACGCCGCCCTCAAGCTGGATCCGTCCATGGACCAGGCCCGCCTGAGCCTCGGCAACGCCCAGTTCGCCGCCGGCAAGGTGGACGAGGCCATCGCGTCCTGGGAGCAGCTCGCCAAGGAGCGGCCCAACCTCTCCAGCGTCCACAACAACCTGGGCGTCGCCTACCTGGACCGCAACGACCTGGACAAGGCCCTGGAGCACCTGGAGCAGACGGTGGCCCTCTCGCCCGACAACTACCGGGCCCAGAAGAACCTGGCCGACGCCTACCGCCGCAAGGGGATGACCGCCGAGGCGGACGCCGCCGACCGCAAGGCCCAGGTGATCGAGAACCGGATGCTGAGCCAGCATCCGCGGGGCCCGGCGGGCACCGCCGCGCCCGCCGGACCCACCGCCGAGATGGACGCGACCCCCGAGCCGGCCGCCCCCACGGCCACCCCGTAACGACGCGCCCCCGCCCCCTCGAGGCGGCCGCGGGGCCGGCGTCCTTTGAGCCCACGACGGTTCTCTGGCACCATAGAGCTTTCCGAACGGGGCGCGCCTTTTTCCTGTATGGAGGGCATCCAGCGGTGAGGCCGATCGTGAGGCCAACGAGGAGGGGAACCCGGCGGTGAAGCGGATCGGCGTCATTGCCAAGCTGCACCACGGCGAGGCGGCGCCGGTGCTCAAGGAGCTGTGCGACTGGCTCCGGGCCCGGGACCGGGAGGTGGTCATGGACGCCTCCACCGCCGGGATCCTCGGCGAGGAGAGCCCCCACCGCAAGGCCGACATCCCCAAGCTGGTGGACCTGATCGTGGTCCTGGGCGGCGACGGCACGCTGCTCAGCGTGGCGCGCCTGCTGGTGGACTTCGAGGTGCCCCTGCTGGGCATCAACCTGGGCTCCCTGGGCTTCCTGACCGAGGTCACCCGGGACGAGATGATCGGGGTCCTGGAGAAGGTCCTGGCGGGCGACGTGCGCATCGAGAAGCGCCTGCTGCTCAAGACCGACGTGCTGCGCCAGGGGGAGCGGGTGGCGTCGTCCTCGTGCCTGAACGACGTGGTGGTCAGCAAGGGCACCCTGGCCCGCATGATCCGCCTGCACATCCTGGTGGACGGCCAGTTCGTCACGGGCCTGCGGGCCGACGGCCTGATCGTCGCCACCCCCACGGGCACCACGGCCTACAGCCTGTCGGCGGGCGGGCCCATCGTGCACCCGGCCAACGACGCGATCGTCCTGACGCCGATCTCGCCCCACGTGCTGACCAACCGCCCGGTGATCCTGCCGGACACCTCCCGCATCGAGATCCGCCTGATCAGCGAGGAGGAGAACTCCATGGTCACCTTCGACGGGCAGGTGGGCTTCTCGCTGCGGTGCGGCGACGTGATCGAGGTGCGGGCGGCGGAGAACCGCCTGAACCTGATCGTCTCGCCGGAGCGGAACTACTTCGAGGTGTTGCGCACCAAGCTCAAATGGGGCGGCGACCTCATCTCCTGACCGGCCTCGGCGCGGCGCTTCTGGCGGTCCTTGCGCTGGGTGCGGCGGACCCCGGGGACCAAGAGGCGGCGCGGGCGGCCCCCAAGATCCGGACGGTCCAGATCGACATGGGCGGCGGCTACGCCCCCGCGCCCCTGGGGCTGGACCCGGTGCCGATCCCGCCGGACAACCCCCAGACCCCCGAAAAGATCGCCCTCGGGAAGCTGCTCTACTTCGATCCGCGCCTTTCGGACGACGGCACGATCGCCTGCGCCTCCTGCCACAACCCGGCCCTGGGGTGGAGCAACGGCCTGTCGTTCGCGTTCGGCGTGCGCGGCCAGACGGGAACCCGCAGCGCCCCCACGGTCCTGAACGCGGCCTACCTGGACACCCTGTTCTGGGACGGCCGGGCCCGGTCGCTGGAGGAGCAGGCCAAGGGGCCGCTCACCAACCCCATCGAGATGGGCGTCCAGGACGGGCCCGCCATCGCCGCGCGCATCGCCGCCGTGCCGGCGTACAAAGAACGTTTCGCGAAGGTGTTCGGCCCGTCCGGCGTCACGTTCGACAACGTGGTCAAGGCCATCGCCGCCTACGAGCGCACGCTGGTGGCCGCGAACTCGCCCTTCGACCGCTACAAGTACGGGGGCGACAAGTCCGCCCTCACGCCCGCCCAGGTCCGGGGCCTGGCCCTGTTCAAGGACAAGGACGGGCCCAACTGCGCCAAGTGCCACCGCTTCGACGACTTC
>CAZGRJ010000081.1:508-11548 GCA_964528115.1 uncultured Nitrospirales bacterium | reverse complement strand
TTGTCGCCCAGCTCGGTGAGGGACTTCTCGACCGAATAGACCAGGCTGTCGGCCTGGTTGCGGGCCTCGGCCAGCTCGCGCTTCTTGTGGTCGTCGGCCTCGTGGCTCTGGGCGTCCTTGACCATCTGGTCGATCTCGGACTCGGAGAGGCCGGACGACGCGGTGATCTGGATGGACTGCTCCTTGCCCGTGGCCAGGTCCTTGGCCGAGACGTGCACGATGCCGTTGGCGTCGATGTCGAACGTCACCTCGATCTGCGGCACGCCGCGCGGGGCGGTCGGGATGCCCACCAGGTCGAACTTGCCCAGGGTCTTGTTGCCCGCGGCCATCTCGCGCTCGCCCTGGAGCACGTGGATGGACACGGCGGTCTGGCTGTCGGCCGCGGTCGAGAAGATCTGGCCCTTCTTGGTGGGGATGGTCGTGTTGCGGTCGATCAGCTTGGTGAACACGCCGCCCAGGGTCTCGATCCCGAGGGACAGGGGGGTGACGTCGAGGAGCAGCACGTCCTTGACCTCGCCCTTGAGCACGCCGCCCTGGATCGCGGCCCCGATGGCCACCACCTCGTCCGGGTTGACGCCCTTGTGGGGCTCCTTGCCGAAGAACTCCTTGACGCGCTTGACCACCGCCGGCATGCGGGTCATGCCGCCCACGAGGACCACCTCGTCGATCTTGTCGCGGGTGAGCCCGGCGTCGCCCAGGGCCTTCTCGCAGGGGCCGACGGTCTTCTCGACGAGGTCGTCCACCAGCTGCTCCAGCTTGGCCCGGGTGAGCTTCATCTGGAGGTGCTTGGGGCCCGACTGGTCGGCCGTGATGAACGGCAGGTTGACGTCCGTCTCCTGGGACGACGACAGCTCGATCTTGGCCTTCTCCGCGGCCTCCTTGAGGCGCTGGAGGGCCATCTTGTCGTTCTTGAGGTCGATCCCCTCCTGCTTCTTGAACTCGGCCACGAGCCAGTCGATGACCCGCAGGTCGAAGTCGTCGCCGCCCAGATAGGTGTTGCCGTTGGTGGACTTCACCTCGAACACGCCGTCGCCGATCTCCAGGATCGACACGTCGAACGTGCCTCCCCCTAAGTCGAACACGGCGATGTGCTCGTCCTTCTTGCGGTCGAGCCCGTAGGCGAGGGCCGCGGCCGTCGGCTCGTTGATGATGCGCAGGACGTTCAGGCCCGCGATCTTGCCGGCGTCCTTGGTGGCCTGGCGCTCCGAGTCGTCGAAGTAGGCCGGGACGGTGACGACGGCGTCGGTCACCTTCTCGCCCAGGTAGTCCTCGGCGGTGGCCTTCATCTTCTGCAGGACCATCGCGGAGATCTCCTGGGGCGAGTAGGCCTTGCCGCGGATCTCCACGTGGGCGTCGTTGTTGTCGGCCTTGACGATCCTGTAGGGCAGCTTGGTCGTGGCGTCCTTGACCTCCGGCGAGTCGAACCGCCGGCCGATCAGGCGCTTGACCGAGAAGATCGTGTTCTCGGGGTTCGTGATGGCCTGCCGCTTGGCGATCTGGCCCACCAGGCGCTCGCCCTCGGCGGTGATGGCCACCACCGACGGGGTCGTGCGCGAGCCCTCGGCGTTGGTCAGCACCTTCGGCTCGCCACCCTCCATGATGGCGACGCACGAGTTCGTGGTCCCCAGGTCGATTCCGATCACCTTGCTCATTTCACTTCATCTCCCAAAAACCCTTCGGCTGGGGCGTCCGCGCCTTCCGGGGCCCGGGCGACCACGACCATCGCGGGGCGCAGCACGCGCTCCCGGAAATGGAAGCCACGCTGCAACTCGTCCACCACGGTGCCGGGCGCGGCGTCCGCGGCCTCCCGCTGCGAGACGGCCTGGTGCACCTGGGGGTCGAACGGCTTGCCCATCGCCTCGATGGGGCTGACCCCCAGCTTGCCCAGGACGTCCAGAAACTGCTTGCGGATCAACTCGACGCCCTCCAGCAGGCCGCCGGCGCCCTTGGCCTCCGCGGCCCCGGACGCCTCCTTGGCGTGCGACACGGCGCGCTCGAAGTTGTCGAGCACGGGCAGCATGTCCTTGAGCACACCCTCGTTGGCGTAGCGGCGGTAGTCCTCGTTCTCGCGCGCCGTCCGCTTCTTGTAGTTCTCGAACTCGGCGTACAGGCGCACGTAGCGGTCCTCCGCCTCGCGCAGCCGGGCCGCCGAATCCGCCTCGGGGTCCGGGGCTTCCCCGGCCCCGGCCTCCGATACGGGGACCGGAACCTCTTCCGCGAGGTCTTCCTCCGCGTCTCTTGGCGGCATGGGGGGCGGCTCGGGCTTTCCTTCGGACGTCATGGTTCCCAGTCTTCGTATGTCCTCACGTCGGCACCAAAATGGCCGCCCACGCATGGGGACCCTCCGGCCGCCGGGCTCTCCCCGGCCGCCCAGGCCTTGTCGCGTGTCTGCGGCCCCCGTTTCCGGAGCGGTATTTAATCACGGGGGGAGGGGCGTCAACCCGGCGGGGCGGTTTTTTTGTGGCAGCGCGGATTTCCGCTAAAATCGGGGCGCCCGGGGTCCATCGGGGATGCCGGAGACGGGAGGCGGCGGGAGCCCACGGGAGAAACGGACCGGCGATGCTGGAGGCGATACGCAGGCTGGGGGTGGAGAAGCGGTGGGTCTTCGGGCTCGTGCTCGGGATCGTGACCGTGACCTTCGTCGGCACCATGGGGTGGATGGGCATGTCCGGCCCGTCCGGGGCCTACGCCGCCAAGGTGAACGGCGAGGTGGTGCTCCTGACGGACTTCCAGGAGGCGTACCGCAACACCTACCGCAACTACGAGCAAATGCTGGGCGACAAGTTCGACCCGGAGCTGATGAAGTCCCTCAACCTGCCGCTCCAGGTGGTCATGCAGATGGTGGACCGCAAGCTCTGGCTCTCCCTGGGCCACGACCTGGGGCTCGCCGCCTCCGACGACGAGGTGCGCAAGGCGCTCCTGTCGTTCCCGGCCTTCCAGGAGAACGGCCGCTTCAACAGCCGCCGCTACCAGCGGATCCTCGACCGCAACAACTCGAGCCCCGAGGCCTTCGAGAACAGCCTGCGGGACGACCTGGTGGTCCGGCAGGCGCAGGACATCGTGGGCAGCGCCGCGCACCTGACCGACGCCGACCTGAAGGACCTGCCGCCCCCGGACAAGGACGCGACCCCGGAGGACGCGGCCAAGCAGCAGGCCGACCAGCGCCGGAGCCTCCTGAACCGCAAGCGGCGGCAGGTGCTGGCAGCCTACACGGCCTACCTGCGCAAGGGGGCCGACATCCGCATTTTTCAAGAGAATCTCGGGGTCTAACCCGCGGGAAGTCTTGGGGACCCCGCGCCGCCGGGGCCCGCCTCACGCCGAAATTCTGGCACCTTTCGCCCCGGCCCGATATCCTGGAAGGCGGGGCCGCCGGATGCCGGCGTCCCTCGGGCGTCCCTCGGGCGTCCCCCGGGGGCCGCAAGGGCCCGCGCGACAACGACTTGAACGACGGCAACCGCACATGAGCACGGGTCCCGCCCCCACGGCCCCGGAGGGCACCCCCCGTCCGCCCGAGGGCGACCCGCCCGCCGCCCCCGAGGGCGGCGCCGCCCCCTTCCCGCGCAGCCGGTTCCCGGCCCGCCTGCTCACCCGGCTGCTGATCCCCTATACGCTGCTGATCGTCGCCGCCTTCTCCATCGCGGGCTGGCTGATCTACCGCACCGCCGCCTCCACCCTGGACGAGTCCCTCTCCACCCGCCTGGTGGGCCACGCCCAGGTCATGGCGGGCAAGATCAAGCCGATCTACCTGAAGGTGCTGGGCCCGGGCGACGAGTCCACCCAGCTCTACCACTACCTGACGGGCGAGGTCACGGCCTTCCGCAAGGAGTCGGGGGTGGACGACGTGTTCGTGATCGACCGCGAGGGGCGCGTGCTCCTGGACGCCAAGAACGACATCCACATCGGCGAGCCCTACCTGTTCATGAAGGTGGACAAGGTGGAGCTGGACCGCGTGTGGGACGGCGAGGCGGTCGCCTCCACCCTCTACCACGACGACAGCGGCTCCCTCTACAAGAGCGGCTACGCCCCGGTGCGGGACGAGGACGGGAGGGTGATCGCGGCGGTGGGCGTGGAGGCGGGGGCCGAGTTCCTGTCCGCCATCGACCGCCTGCGCAGCAACATCGCCCTGCTGGTGGTGGCGGCCATCGTCATGACGGTGGTGGTGAGCGTGGGCGTCTCGCGCTCCATCGTGGGGCCTCTCAAGACCCTGGTGGCCGCCTTCGGCCGGGTGCGGCGCGAGGGGGAGTACCCGGAGGTGGCCGTGACCACCCACGACGAGCTGGGGTACCTGGCCCAGTCCTTCAACGCCATGATCGGGCGCCTGAAGGAGAAGGACACCGAGCTCCAGCGCCTGTACGAGCGCGAGCGCGACCGGGCGGAGCGCATCCAGGGCATGTCGGACCTGATCCTGGAAGGCGTGCCCAACGGCGTGATCGCCGTGGACCGCCTGGCACGGGTGCTCCTGTGCAACCGGGCCGCGTCCCGCATCCTGGCCCTGGAGTCCGACCCCCTGCCGGGCACCGGCATCCCGCCCCGGGTGGGGGACGTGCTCGGGGTGGACAGCCCGCTCACCCGCTGCCTGATGAGCAGCCTCACGGAGAAGAAGGAGTACCTGCGCGAGGACGTGCGCTGGCGCGCCGGCGACGGGCACGAGCGGGTGCTCGGCATCAGCGCCTTCCCCCTGGCCGACCGGGAGGACCGCCCGTTCGGCGCCATCGCGATCTTCTCCGACCTGACCGAGGTCGCGCGCCTGCAGGAGCAGATCAAGATCAAGGACCGCCTGGCCTCTTTGGGCGAGCTGTCGGCCGGCATCGCGCACGAGATCCGCAACCCCCTGGCCGCCATCCGGGGCTTCGTGGAGCTGCTCGGGCGGCGGATGGAGAAGCCCGAGTCGCGCCGCACCCTGGAGAGCATCCTCAAGGAGATCCTCTCCCTCGACCAGATCGTCACTGACTTCCTCGCCTTCGCCCGCGAGCCCGCCATCCAGCCGGTGGAGACGGCCCCGGGGCTCCTGTTGGAGGAGGCCCTGTCCATGGCCCTGCCGCCGGAGGACCGGGGCGGCGTCGAGACGCGCATCTCGGTGGGCGCGGACCTGCCCAACGTCCTGGTGGACCCGGCGGCGGTCAAGAAGGCCCTGGTGAACATCATGCAGAACGGCGCCAACGCCATGGGCACGGCCGGCGGCACCCTGACCGCGGAGGCCCTGACGGCGGACGACGGCGTGGCCTTTCGCATCAGCGACACGGGCCCCGGCATCGCGCCGGAGGTGCGCGACCGGATCTTCAACCCGTTCTTCACCACCCGCCCCGAGGGCACGGGGCTGGGTTTGCCCATCGCCAACAAGGTGGTGGAGGGCCACGGCGGCCACATCCACGTCGAGAACGGCGAGCACGGCGGGGCGGTATTCACCCTCTGGTTCCCGCGGGCGGTCGGCGCGACCCCCGTGGCGAGCCGCACCCACGCAGGGGAGCAGGCATGAAGCGCATCCTGATCGCGGACGACAAGGCCTCCATGCGGGAGATGCTCACGCAGGCCATGGAGGCCAAGGGCTTCGACGTGGTGGCCGTGCCCGACGGAAACGCCGCCCTGGAGCAGGCCGAGGCCGGCGTGGACCTGGTCATCACCGACCTGCGCATGCCGGGCAAGGACGGCGTCGAGGTCCTGAGCGGCGTCAAGCGCATCTCGCCCGAGACCGAGGTCATCGTCATGACCGCCTTCGGCACCGTGGAGAACGCGGTCGAGGCCATGCGCCTGGGGGCGTTCGACTACATCCTGAAGCCCTTCTCCATCGACGAGCTGGAGCTCAAGGTCGACCGCGCCCTGGACCGCGGCCGCCTCGCCTCCGAGGTCCAGTACCTCAAGGAGGAGGACGCCCGCCGCGCCGGCCCCATGATCGGCGAGGGCGAGGTCATGCGGGCGGTGCAGAAGCTCATCGACAAGGTGGCGGCGAGCGCCAGCCCGGTGCTCGTCCTGGGCGAGTCGGGCACGGGCAAGGAGCTGGTCGCGCGCGAGATCCACCGGCGCAGCGCGCGCTCGGGCGGCCCCTTCGTGGCGGTCAACTGCGCCGCCCTGTCGGAGGGGGTGCTGGAGAGCGAGCTGTTCGGCCACGAGAAGGGGGCCTTCACCGGCGCCATGACCGGCCGCAAGGGGCGCTTCGAGCTGGCCGACGGCGGCACGCTGGTCCTCGACGAGATCGGCGAACTGCCGGCGGCGGTGCAGGTCAAGCTCCTGCGGGTGCTGCAGGACACGGAGTTCGAGCGCGTGGGCGGCAACAAGACGATCCGCGTGGACACCCGCATCGTCGCCGCCACCCACAAGGACCTCAAGAAGGCGATCCCCAAGGGGGAGTTCCGCGAGGACCTCTACTACCGTCTGAACGTCATCTCCATCGAGCTGCCGCCGCTGCGCGACCGGCGCGAGGACATCCCGGCCCTGGCGGAGCACTTCCTGGCCCGCTACGCGCGCGAGCTGGCCAAGCCCGCCCGCATGTCGGCCGAGGTGCTCGACCGCCTGATCCACTACCGCTGGCCGGGCAACATCCGCGAATTGCAGAACGTCCTGGAGCGGGCCGTGGTCCTGTGCGAGGGCGAGCAGCTCACCGTGGCCGACCTGCCCCGGGAGATCCTGGAGCCCGCCGGCACGCCCGCCCCCGAGCCCGCCCCCTCCGCCGCCCTGGTGGAGGCCACGGAGCCGGGCTCCCCCGAGCACCCCACGGACCTGACCGCGCGCCTGGACGCCCTGGAGAAGGCGATCATCCTGGAGGCCCTGCAGAAGTTCCGCTGGAACCAGACCAAGGTGGCCGCCGCCCTGGGGCTCAAGCGCAGCTCCCTGCAATACAAGATGAAGAAGCACGGCCTCTCGGGCGAGGAGGCCAAGTGACCCGGGGGCCCCGCCTCGCCCTGGCGCTGGCCACACTCGCCCTGCTGCCGGTCGTGCCGACGGGCGCCTGGCCGGCGCGGGCCCAGGAGGCCGCGCCGGAGCCCACTCCGGCCCAGGTGATCGGGCAGCGCTACCAGGACGTGCTCGACGCCGCCCGGCGGCTGGAGCAGAACGACGAGGCCCTGCGCAAGAACCGGGAGAACGGCACGCGCCTGGCCCGGCGGGTGGAGGCCCTGAAGAAGAGCCCCTCGGGCGTCATGCGCGACGCCCAGCTCCAGGACGCCCTCAAGGACCTGCGCGGCGCCATCGCCGAGGAGCGGCGCCTGCGCGGCGTGGCCGCCAGCCTCGCCATCGGCCTGCGCATCCAGCGCCTGAACCTGGCCCGGGAGTCCGGGGCCGACGCCGACCGCCTGATGGCCATGGGCGAGTCCCTGGTGTTGGCCGGCGACCTGGAGACCGCCCGGCACCGGTTCGAGGCCGCCTACGACGATCTCACCCTGCCCGTGGAGGTGCCCCGCCAGACCACCCAGATGCCGGCGGAAAAGGCCGCCCCCAACGTGGACCTGCGCCCCCGGGGCGACGAGAGTCCGGACGAGCTGCGGACGCTTGCCCTCATCCTGCGCGACGCGGCGAACCGCTCGGCCTACAACGCCGAGCTGTGGTCCGGGGTCCTCCGGCGCCTGCGGGCCGAGCGCGGCACCGTCGCGGGGCTCCTGGACCTGGCGCCGCCGCCGTCCGAGGCCCGCGCCGACGTGCTCGCCCGCCTGGACGCCCACCTGAAGGAGGTCCAGGGCGAGATCGGCGCCCGCCGCCTGGCCCAGGTGCGGCTCCTGGGCGAGGCCGCGGTCCTGGAGCGCCGGGCCGCCGGCGAGGAGTATGCCATGCTCAAGGACGCCGCCACCCACGGGGCGCCGGCGCAGGCACCGGCCCCGGAGGGGACACCGTGACCGGCCACGCCCGGCGCGCCCTGCCCTTGGTCTTCCCGAGGGCATTGGCCGCGGCCGTGTGGCTGACCTGGGGGGGTGTGGCCCACGCCTCCCTGGAGAGCGGCTTCACGGCCCTGACCGAGGGCGACCTGCCGGCCGCCGAGGCGGCCTTCCAGGAGGTGCTCGACCGCGACCCGCGCAACCAGGAGGCCATGCGGCTGCTCGGCGTCGCCTACCTGGACGAGGGCCGCACCCGGGAGGCCTTCTCGACCCTCCAGACCCTGCGGGTCCTCGCCCCGGACGACCCCAAGGTCCACTTCGCCCTGGCCCGCGTCTACTACCAGGCCGGCCTGCGCCCCCGGGAGCGGGCCGAGCTGGTCGAGGCCCTGCGCCTGGACCCGGACTTCACCCAGGCGCACCGCTTCTTGGCCCACGCCCTGGTGCAGGACGGCGAGCTCTACGGCGCCAGCGCGGAGTACGTGTGGCTGAAGGAGGAGGCCGAGCACCGCGGCGAGCCGGTGGACGCGGTGGTGCTGTTCAACCTGGGGCTCCTGGACGCCCGCCTGGGCCGCCCGGACCGCGCGGTGGAGCTGCTGCGCCGCTTCCTCCTGCGCGAGCCGGAGAAGGAGCAGGCCGAGCAGGCCCGCACGGTGCTCTCCCGCATCGCACCCCAGCCCGCTCCCGGGTCCGACGCCCCGGACGCGCCGCACGCACCGTCCACCGAGCCGACAGACCCGCCCGCCGCCCCCGATGCCGCGGCGCCCGCGCCTTGACCCCCCGCGCGGGGAAGTGCTAGCTTGCGCGGGCCCGCCGGCGGCCTAAGGCCGGGACGCCGGGGCGCCCCGTATCCCATCTCTCTCTCCCACGTCATTGGGGGTCGTGACCCATGCCGCTCCGAGTGCTCGTGATCGATCCCAACGCCGCCGCCAGCACCCTGGTGAACGAGACCCTGGGGCGCGAGGGGTACGAGGTCGCCACCGCCGCCTCCCTGGACGAGGGGCTCAGCCGCTTCAACGAGATGCCCGCCGACCTGGTGCTGCTCTCCGGCGCCGCCGAGCCCGAGCGCCTGGAGGGGTGGTGGCGGGAGGGCGCCGGCGACGCCCTGAAGCACACGCCGATCCTGGTCCTGGGGGAGGGCACCGGGGACGTGGTGCCCGCCGCCGGCCACGTCCCCACGCCCATCGACGCCGACGACCTGGTGGCCCAGGTCCGCACCCAGGTGGGGGCCCCGGAGCCGACCGGCAACCTGGCCTGGCTGCCGGACGCCCTGCGCGAGGCCTCGGACGAGATCGCCGACATGGAGCGCCTCCTGGGCTGGCCCGGCGGGCCCGCTCCGGCCCCCGGCGCCGGGGCCGAGGCCGCCGCCCTGGCCGAGGGGCAGGACCCGGTCTCCCTGGGCATCTTCACCGAGGACGAGGTCCAGGGCGCCCGCCCCTCGGCCGAGCCGGAGCCGTCCGAGGCCGGGGAGACGCCGGAGGCCGCGGAGGCGGCCCAAGGGGAGGAGACGGCCGAGGAGGCCCTGGAAGCCGCCCGGGCGGAGGACGCCAAGCCCGCCCCCAAGGGCCCCGCCAGCAAGGTGCGGCCCCAGCCCGCGGCGCCCATCGCCGGGATGCCGCCGGAGCAGGTGGCGCTGATCGTGGCCGAAATCGCCCGGGAGGCGGTGGAGCGGGTGGTGTGGGAGACCGTGCCGTCCATGGTGGCGCGCTACATCTCCCAGAACCGCGACGAGCAGGAGCGGCTCTTCACCCAGCTGGTCGAGCGCGTGGTGTGGGAAACCGTGCCCGAGATCGCCGAGAGCCAGGTACGCACCGAGATCCGGCGCATCAGCGAGGGCGGCGAGGCCTGAAGGGGTCCAGGTGCGCGGCGCCCCCCCGGCCCGGTAAACTGGACCGATCGACGCACCGAACCGGACGGCCCGTGTGACCCGCCGTCCCGCCACGAACGCGCACCCGACGTGAACGCGCCCACCGAACCACCGGACGACTCCACCGCGACCGCCGAGACGCGCGCGGAGCAAGGGAAGATCGACAAACAGTACGAGCCCCACCGGGTGGAGGCCAAGTGGTACCCCCTGTGGGAGGAGCGGGGCTGGTTCACCGCCGGGGGCCGGCCCGAGGCGCCCGCCTACGCCATCGTCATCCCGCCCCCCAACGTCACGGGCAGCCTGCACATGGGCCACGCCCTCAACAACACCCTGCAGGACGTCCTGATCCGCTGGCGCCGCATGAAGGGCGACGACGCCCTGTGGATTCCCGGCGCCGACCACGCCGGCATCGCCACCCAGAACGTGGTCGAGCGCCAGCTCCTGGCGGAGGGCAAGACCCGCAAGGACCTGGGGCGCGAGGCGTTCGTCGAACGGGTGTGGACGTGGAAGGCCGAGTCGGGCGGGGTCATCATGGGCCAGCTGCGGCGCCTGGGGGCCTCCTGCGACTGGTCGCGCGAGCGCTTCACCATGGACGCCGGGCTCTCCCGCGCCGTGCGCGAGGTGTTCGTCTCGCTCTACGAAGAGGGCCTGATCTACCGGGGCGACTACCTGGTGAACTGGTGCACGAGGTGCGAGTCGGCCCTCTCCGACCTGGAGGTCGAGCACCAACAGGTGGACGGCGCCCTCTACCACATCCGCTACCCGGTCGAGGGCTCGAAGACCTCGCTCACCATCGCCACCACCCGCCCCGAGACGCTCCTGGGCGACACGGCCGTGGCCGTCCACCCGGAGGACGAGCGCTACCGTTCGCTGGTCGGCAAGCACGCGATCCTGCCCCTGCTGAACCGGCGCCTGCCGATCATCGCGGACCCGTACGTGGACCGGGAGTTCGGCACCGGGGCGTTGAAGGTGACGCCGGGCCACGACCCGAACGACTTCGAGCTGGGGCGCAAGCACGGCCTCGACACGATCAGCGTCATCGACACCCAGGGCGTCATGCGCAAGGAGGCCGGCCCCTACCAGGGCCTGACCCGCGAGGCCGCGCGCGAGAAGGTGGTCGCCGACCTGCGCGCCAAGGGCTTCCTCACCGCCACCGAGCCCCACGCCCACTCCGTGGGTCACTGCTACCGCTGCCACGCGGTGGTGGAGCCCACCATCTCCACCCAGTGGTTCGTGAAGACCGGGCCCCTCGCCGCGCCCGCCATCCGGGCGGTGAAGGACGGCTCCATCCGCTTCTTCCCCGAGAACTGGGCCGCCACGTACTACGACTGGATGGAGAACATCCGCGACTGGTGCATCTCCCGCCAGATCTGG
>CAZGRJ010000081.1:0-498 GCA_964528115.1 uncultured Nitrospirales bacterium | reverse complement strand
CCTCAAGTCTGGCGGGCTGGTCGAAAAGGTCGACAAGCATATCCATGCCGTGGGGCACTGCTATCGGTGCGATACCGTGGTTGAACCGCGTCTGTCGCCGCAGTGGTTCGTCAAGATGAAGCCGCTGGCACGTCCGGCGATCGAAGCCGTCAACGACGGCCGCATCAAGTTTGTTCCCGAACGCTGGAACAATACCTACATGAACTGGATGGAAAACATCCGCGACTGGTGCATCTCCCGCCAGATCTGGTGGGGCCACCGCATCCCGGCGTGGCACTGCGGGAAGTGCGGCCACATCACCGTGGCCCGCGAGGACCCGAGCGCCTGCGCCTCCTGCGGCGACACGAACATCGCCCAGGAGACGGACGTCCTGGACACCTGGTTCTCCTCCGCCCTGTGGCCCTTCTCGACGCTCGGCTGGCCGGAAAAGACGGTGGACCTCTCGCGCTTCTACCCCACGGCGGTGCTCGTCACGGCCTTCGACATCCTGTTCTTCTG
>CAZGRJ010000080.1:0-11842 GCA_964528115.1 uncultured Nitrospirales bacterium | reverse complement strand
GCCGATGGCGGTGTAGAGCCACAGCTCGCGGGCGCCCGGGCGGGGGCGGCCCGCGCGCGTGAAGGCCCGGTCCAGGCTCCACAGGGCGCCGCCGATCATGCCGCCGGCCAGGGTCAGCCACAGCAGGACGAGGCCGCAGATCCCCAGGGTCCACCACATGCGAGTGGGGTCCAGGCGCACGTCCAGCAGGACGTACACGGCCGACATGACGACCAGCATGAGGATGAGGCCTCGAACACCCATCCCCCCCTTTTCGGCATTCCCGCCGACGCCGGAGAGGCGCCCTTTCGCAGCGGGCCGGGCGGGTCTAGGCTTGACGTTGGGGCGCTTGAAGCCCAAGAGGAAGCGGACACAAGATCATGTCCAAGAACGTGTCCAAGAACGTGTCGATGAACGGCGCCGAGCTCTTCGTCCGCTGCCTCCAGGAGGAGGGCGTGCGTTACGTCTTCGCCCTGCCGGGCGAGGAGAACCTGGACCTGATCGAGGCCCTGCGCACCTCCCCCATCCGCCTGATCGTCGCCCGCCACGAGCAGCACGCCGCCTTCATGGCCGCCACCTACGGGCGCCTGACCGGCCGCGCGGGGGTGTGCCTGGCCACCCTGGGGCCGGGGGCCACGAACCTGGTCACGGGCGTCGCCCACGCCCAGCTGGGGGGCATGCCGCTGGTGGCGATCACGGGGCAGAAGGCGGCGCGCGAGAACCGCCAGGGGGCCTTCCAGCTGCTGGACGCGGTGGGCGTCCTGCGGCCCCTGACCAAGTGGAACACCTCCATCGCCGCGCCCAGCCGCATCCCGCGTTGCGTGCGCTTCGCCTTCAAGACCGCCGAGGCCGAGCGGCCCGGCGCCGTCCACCTGGAATTGCCGGAGGACGTGGCGGGGGAGGACGCGGGGGCCACCCTGCCCCACAAGCGCATCGTGACCCGGCGCTCGGTGCCCGACCCGCAGGGCCTGGACGACGCCGCCGAGATGATCCGGCAGAGCCGCATGCCGCTCGTCATCGTGTCGGCGGGTGCGAACCGCAACCGGGTTGCGCGGCGCCTGAAGACCTTCGTGGAGGCCACCGGCATCTACGCCCTGTGCACCCAGATGGGGAAGGGGGTGCTGCCGGAGGACCACCCCCAGTCGCTGTTCTCCCTGGGCATCCACAAGCGCGACTACGTCCACGCCGTCATCGACGCCGCGGACCTGATCGTCACCGTCGGCTACCACATCGCCGAGTTCCCGCCCTCGGTCTGGAACGGCGACCTGAAGAAGCGCATCCTCCACATCGACTTCCGCCCCGCCGAGCCGGACGCCTTCTATGCCCCGGCGTGGGAGGTGGTGGGCGACATCCCGGCGGCCCTGAAGGGGCTGACCGAGCGCCTCAAGGGCACGCGGTTCGACAGCCGGGTGCTGGCGGCGGCGCGGGCCGAGATCGCCGAAAAGCTGTTCCAGACGCCCACCGACGGCGCCTACCCGCCCTCGCCCCGGACCGTCGTGCACGCGGTGCGCACGGTCATGGGCCCCCACGACGTGGTGGCCCTGGACAACGGCATCTACAAGGTGTGGTTCGCGCGCACCTACCGGACCTTCGCCCCCAACACCCTGCTCCTGGACAACGCCCTCGCCACCATGGGGGCGGGGCTCGCGGCGGCCATGGCGGCGAAGCTCGTCACACCCAAGCGCAAGGTCCTGGCGGTGTGCGGCGACGGCGGGTTCCTGATGAACGTGCAGGACCTGGAGACCGCCGTGCGGATGAAGCAGGACCTGGTCGTGCTGGTCCTGCGCGACGACGCCTACGGGTTCATCCGCTGGAAACAGCACGAGATGGGGTTCCGCGACTTCGGCATGACCTTCGGCAACCCCGACTTCGTGCGGCTGGCCGACGCCTTCGGCGCCCACGGCGTGCGCCTGGAGAAGGGCGACCGGCTGGAGGACGTGCTGAAGGACGCCTTCACCCGCAAGGGCACGGTCCTGATCGACTGCCCGGTGGACTACGCCGACAACGCGCTGCTCTCACGCGACCTGTCGGCCGACATGCGGCCCCACGTGCCCGCGCCGCGGCCCCGGAAGGGGAAGGCATCGTGAGGGCCGGACCGCGCCTCACCGCGAGGTTCTTGTGGCGCAAATGTGCGAAATCGTGTAGTGTATGCACTGGCTCCGGCCCGTAGATACGGGTTTTGGAGCGCGTCCCCTCCCCTTCTTCCCCAGCATCCGCAAGATTCTCGGGCTTCCGGGTCGGTGACGCACCGGCGGCGATCGGCCGCCGGAGCGAATGGAACCCGGCGGCGTCCCCTGCCACGGCGGCTGCCTCCACCCGGTCTTTGGGCCGGCGGTTCAGCACAAACGCGTCTTACACACATGTCCGCCCGTGGCTGGCGGACGGAGGATCTCCTTGAACGCTTCTTTCGACGATTTCGGTTTCGACGACACCCTGCTGCGCGCCGTGAAGGCGTGCGGCTTTTCCACCCCCACGCCGGTCCAGGTCCAGGCGATTCCGCCCGTCATGGCGGGGCGCGACCTGCTCGCCTCGGCCCAGACCGGCACCGGCAAGACGGCGGCCTTCCTGCTGCCGATCCTGCACCGCCTGAAGACCCGCCCGGCGAAGCCCGGCCGGGGCCCCCGGGTCCTGATCCTCAGCCCCACGCGCGAGCTGGCCGGCCAGATCGCCGACGCCGTGCGCGACCTGGGGCGCTTCTCGAACGTGCGCCACGGCAGCGTGGTGGGCGGCATGGGCTACGGGCCCCAGCATCGCCTCCTGGGCGGCAGCCTGGACGTGCTCGTCGCCACCCCCGGGCGCCTCATGGACCACATGGAGCAGGGGCGCGTCAGCTTCCCGCGCCTGGAGGTGCTCGTCCTGGACGAGGCCGACCGCATGCTCGACATGGGCTTCGCCCCGGCGGTGGAGCGCATCGCCTCGGCCCTTCCGAAGGACCGCCAGACCCTGCTCTTCTCCGCCACCCTCGAGGGGCGGGTGCTGAACGTCGCCCGCCGCCACCAGACCGACCCGGCCACCGTGCGCCTGGCCCACGCCACCATGCGCCACAAGGACATCGCCCAGTGGATGCACGAGGCTGGCGACGGCGCCCACAAGCGCGCCGTGCTGGAGCGGCTGCTGGGTGAGATGGGGCCCGGTCAGGCGCTCGTGTTCACCGCCACCAAGCGGGGCGCCAAGCGCCTGGCCGCCACCCTGGAGGCCGGGGGCCACGCCTGCGACGCCCTGCACGGCAACATGACCCAGGCCGCCCGCCTGCGTACCGTGGCGCGTTTGCGCAAAGGCGGCCTGAAGGTGGTCGTGGCCACCGACGTGGCCGCGCGCGGCCTGGACGTGCCGGGCATCAGCCACGTCATCAACTACGACCTTCCCCGCACCGCGGAGGACTACATCCACCGCATCGGCCGCACCGGCCGGGCCGGGGCCGAGGGCGTGGCGATCTCCCTGGTGGGCCGCGCCGAGATGGGGCAGCTGCGCCAGATCGAGCGCCTCACGGGTCGCCCCATGGAGCGCCGCGTCCTGAACGGCCTGGAGGCCCCCCGCTACGAGACCGCGGTGGCCGCCCCGCGCCCCAACGGCCGGCCGAACCACGCCCCCGGGCGCCGGTCCGGGAGCTGGGGACGCAACGCGGGCCGTCGCGGCGCCGCCGGGAGGTTCTAGAGAGAGCGCCCTCCGCGCCCGCGACATCCGGCGATTGACCGGCCTTTCGCGCGCCGGGGAGGATAGGGGGCTTTCTTCCCTTCCCCGTACCGAAAGGCCGGCGCCATGACCGAGAACCTGGAGCCCGGGCTCGTGCTGCTGTGCGCCGTGGCGGCGCTGGGGGCCCTGGCGAAGAAGGTCCCCGTGCCACCGCCGATCCTGCAGGTGGCGGGAGGCGTGCTGCTCTCCCTGGTGCCGGGCGTGGGAGCGGTGCGCCTGGATCCGGAGGTCTTCTTCGCCCTCTTCATCCCGCCCCTTCTCTTCGCCGACGGCTGGCTGATCCCCAAGCGCGACGTGCTGCGGGTCATGCGCCCGGTGCTGCTGCTCGCCCTGGGGCTCGTGGCGCTGACCGTGGTGGTCGTCGGCTACCTGATCCACTTCCTCGTCCCCACCGTGCCCCTGGCGGCAGCGTTTGCCCTCGGGGCCGTCGTCTCCCCCACCGACGCGGTGGCCGCCGCCGAGGTGACCAAGGGGGTGGACCTGCCGGGCCGCGTGACGAACATCGTCAACGGCGAGAGCCTCATCAACGACGCGTCGGGCCTGGTGGCGTTCAAGTTCGCCGTGGCGGCCGTGGCCACGGGGACCTTCTCCATAGCCGACGCGACGGGAGCGTTCGTGATCCTGTCGCTGGGGGGCATCGCCGCGGGCGTGGCGGTGGCGGCTCTGGTGGGGGCGGTGCGGGTGTGGCTCGTGCGGGGAGCGGCGTCCGAGCCCAGCATCCAGACCACCCTCTCCCTGCTCACGCCGTTCGCGGCCTACTTCATGGCCGAGGAGGCCCATGTGTCGGGCATCCTGGCGGTGGTGGCGGCCGGGGTGTACGCGGGCCTGCACGACACCCGCACCCTCACCACCGAGAACCGCATCCAGACCTGGGAGGTGTGGACCGTCGTCCTGTTCACGCTGAACGGCCTGGCGTTCGTCTTCCTGGGCCTGCGCCTGCCGGACATCCTCACCGGCCTGCACGCCCACACCTGGCACGAGCTGCTCACCTACCTGGCGGCCCTGTCGGTGGCGGTGATCGGGCTTCGGATCGCCTGGACCTTTCCCGGCGCCTACCTGCCCCGGTTGTTGTTCAAGTCGATCCGCGAGGCCGAGCCCCATCCGCCGAAGTCCAACGTCTTCATCGTGGCCTGGTCGGGCCTACGCGGGTCGGTGAACCTGGCCGCCGCCCTGTCCCTGCCCGTGATGGCGGGGGCGGCTCCGTTCCCCGAGCGCGACCTGATCGTCTTTTTGGCCGCCGGGCTGGTGGTGGTGACGCTGCTGCTGAACGGCCTAACCCTGAGCCCCCTGGCCTGCCGTCTGCGGGTCGGTTCCGATGGCACCGACGTCCGGGAGGAGCGGGAGGCGCGCCTGGCCGCCGCCCACGCGGCGATCGAACGCATCCAGCAGTACGTCATCCCCGAGAGCTCGCCCCACGAGCAGGGCTTCGCGGCCGAGCTGATCGCGGGCTACGAGCGCCGCATCGCGCATCTGGTGGCGGACGAGGAGGCGCGGGATGACCTGGAGGTCCAGCTCAAGGTGGAGCGCAACCTGCGCCTCGTCGCCCTGGCGGCGGAGCGGGAGACGCTCCTGCGCCTGCACCGGGAGCAGGCGATCAATGAGGAGACCTTGCGGGTGATCCAACGGGAGATCGACCACCTGGAGTCGGCGCTCGCCCCGGCCGTGACCGCGCTGTAACCGGGTGGTGGGCCGGGCGCCCGGTCAGGCGCCGCACGAGCCGCAGGCCGGGTCGCCGCACAGGACGACGTCGCGGCCCGCCGCGTCCAGGACCCGCTGCCAGCCGGCCTCCACCTCGGGGCCGAACTCCGGGTCGTAGCGCCGCACCGCGTCCACCAGGGTCGCCCCCCACACCGGGAACAGCTCGGCCGTCATGCCGATCCCCCCGCTGCTGCGGCACTCGGCGAACTTGCGCCGCGCCTCCTCCAGGGGCACCGCGCCGCCCACGGCCAGGAGCACCGTGGTGATGCAGCGCCGCGCCATGAAGGGCTGGGAGCCGCCGGTCTGCACCGCGATGCACTCGCGCAGGTGCGGGGCGCGCAGGGCGAGGAGGTCGAGGAAGTGCTCGAGGAAGCCGGGCGCCTTGAGGCAGCGCTGGAGGCTGGCCGTGGCGTCGGCGACGCGTTCCGTCGGAGGCATAGGTCCGCCCTTCCGGAGGGGCAGGAGCGTCACCCCCGTGCCCCGGTCTTTGGGTCGGCCCGATCCCTCCCAAAGGATCCGCGCGGGCGCCTGACCCCCCTTTCGGCGGCGGCGGCCCCCAAGTCAAGGGGTGGCCGGCGGCCCCCCGGTGACGCACAGGACCCGCAGGTGCGCGGACCGGCGCACCTCCTTGGCCTCCCGTACCCTAGTATAGGGGTCCACCACCCAGCGCAGGGCGGTGTCGCCCGGCGGGCCGTCGGCGGACCAGAGGCGCACCGGCGGGTCCGGCAGGCGGTAGCGGTCGAACGGCGCCACCGACAGCTCGTCCACGGACGGCAGGCGCCAGGCCCCCGTGGGACGCGGCGGGAGCTCGCGGCAGTAGAACTCGGCCTGGGCGAAGGGCAGCTCCTGGCTGACGATGCCGAGCCACGTGAGGCCCCGCGCCGGGTCCGCGACGAAGGTCTCGCCCCCCTTGGCCAGGTAGGCCCGCGCGAAGTCGGCGGCGGCCCCGTCGGGCGGCGCGGCGGGCGGCTCCCCGGCACAACCGGCGAGGACCATTGCCGCGCTCAGGGCCACGCCGAAGACGGCGGCCGGGGAGGCGCGGGGCCGCCTCACGCGATGTCGGTGACGCACAGCACGCGCAGGTGCAGGGCCTGGGACGGGGCGCGGGACTCGCGGGTGCGGGTGCGGGGCTCCACCACCACCCGGCGGTGGTGGGCGTCCTCGGGCCGGTCCACGGTCCACAGGAGGTCGCCCGGATGGAAGGGGAAGCGGTCCAGGGGGGCGCTCGCCAGCTCGTCCGCCGTCGGGATGCGCCACGGGGCCGGACCGAACGGCTCCAGGTCGGCGCAGTAGTGGGCCGCCAGGCGGTCCGTGGCCTCGGGACTCACCACCCGGGCCCAGACGAGGGTCGGATCGCCCCCCGGCAGGGCGGTGCCGGTGGGGCTCGCGATCTCCGGGCCCGGGGCCGCCCGCAGGGTGTGGGCGAAGCGCAGGGAATCCTCCTTCGCGGGTCCGCTCCCGGCCCCGCCCGGGTCGCACCCCCCGACCAACGCCATCAGGCCCAGGGCGAGGGCGCATGCCGCCGATCGCGCCCCTCCCCGGTCCGCCCCAATGCCCACACCACCCATGGGCGACTTATACCGCACGCCCCGCCCCGCGCAGAAGGCCCCGGGGGCGGCTTTTTTTAGTGATCATATATTGATCATTTATTCCGCCTCGCCGATAGGACGTCGGGGGTGCGGAGGCGTGCGTGCCGGCGCAGGAGGCGCCGCGTTCGGGGAGGCGCGCACGGGCCGGGGGCAGGAACGGACCCCGAACGGAAGACGCATCAGGATGGAGACCGCTATGACCGGCACCGCGTGGATGTTCATGCTCATGGCCGTGGCCCTGACCGGCGGGGCCCTGTGGATGGGCTGGATGGGAATCTCGGCCCCTCACCAGGCGTTCCGCGAGGGCGGCCACGCCCCCGGGGCGTCCGGCGGGTACGACGCGCACCGGGTCACCCCGCCCGCGTCCCAGCCGCCGCAGAGTCCGATGGGCCACGTGGCCTGACGGGCGACCGGACCGAACGCGGGACGGGGTCGAAAAATCCGGCCCCGTCCCGCCCGCCTTCATCCAATCCGAACAACGCCCGCGCACCATGCGCCCGCGCGGCCCCAGGCGGCCCGCAAACCCGTGCCCGTGGCGGGTGCGAGGGAACCCGTCCGGGGGGTGCAAAGTCTCGATTGACTTCCTTCCCGGCGCGCCCTAACTTGGTGCTTGGCGTGACACCTGCCGGGTAGTTTTGCAGGAGGATTTGCAGAGCAATGGCGACCAAGGCAGCAGACAAGGACAGTGAGGCGGTCCGGCAGCGCACGGCCGCGCGCGCCTATGCGATCTGGGAGAGTGAGGGTCGTCCCCACGGGCGGGACGTGCAGCACTGGAACCAGGCCCAGGCCGAGATCACCGGCGGCGGCCGGTCGCGCAAGATGCCACCCAAGGTGGCGGCGGCCATGACGGCGGCGGCCGGCGAGGGCCGCACGACCCGGGCCTCGAGCAAGACTGCCGCGAAGAAGTCCTCGACGGGCACGCGCAAGAAGAGCTGACCCGCCCGGCCCGCCCCGCCTCCCGCGGACGCGGACCCGTTTCCCATCCCTAAACTTCCTTCCGCCTCCGGCGGCACGGCGTCGTGCGGCCGGCCCGGCGCTCCTCACCCGCCCGCGGCCTGGGCCTCGATGGGGATGCGCGCGGCGTTTTCGGCGAGCCACGCGTCGAAGGTCATCAGCTTCGGATGGAGCGCGCGGCACGCCGCCACGTCGCGCGCGCCGCAGAACTCGGCGTTGAAGTCGCGCTTGTACTGGAACATGTTCCCCAGGTCGTCGGCGCCCGGGAAGCCGAAGCCCCGGTACTGCTCCGGCGTCACCGCGTTGTAGCGCACCTCCCGTCCCAGCGCCCGGGTGAGGGCGGCGGCCATCTCGCTTCCCGTCAGGTGCTCGCCGGCGACGCCGGTGTACCCCCCGATCAAGTCCCCGCCGCGCTTGAGGACGCCGTAGGCGCACGGCCCGATGTCGGCCGCGGCGATCCCCGGCAGCTTGGCGTCGCCCATGGGCAGCGTGAACAGCAGCGTGCCGTCGGGCCCGGGCTTGGGGCCCATGCCGAAGTGGATCAGGTTGTCCCAGTAAAAGGACGTGAGCAGGAACGTGGTCGGCACGCCCAGCTCGCGGAAGGTGGCGTCCGCCTCCGCCTTGGCGTCGAAGTGGGGCACCTTGTAGCGCCCCTGGAGCGTGGGCATGCGGTCGTCGGAGAGCGGCACGCGCTTGCGGGTGTCCTCGAAGGTGGACCAGATCACGTGCTTGAGATCCGCCTCCTTCGCCGCCCGCGCCAGGCCCCGGGCCTGCTCCGTCTCGCGCTCGGGCGAGAAGTGCTCCCAGAAGAAGGTGACGCAGTAGGCGCCGTAGGCCCCCTCGAACGCGGCGCGGACGCTCGCCGGGTCGTCCACGTCGGCCTCCACCACCTCCACACCGGCGTCCGTCAGGGCCTTCGCCTTGGCCGACTCCGCGTTTCGGGTGATGGCGCGGGCCGCGAACCCGCCCTCGGGGTCCCGCAGGATGGCCCGCACCAGCCCGCCCCCCTGCGCCCCCGTGGCGCCCAGCACCGCGATGACCTTGCGTTCCGCCATGACTCATGCCCTCCAGGATCGACGCGCCGATGAAGCCGCCCGGTGGTTCCGGGCGGACAAGTGACCGACCGATTTTATCGTACGACGGGTGCACTGACTGGGCACGCCCCGTGGGACGGGACCCGTGACCGGAGGGGGGATGTTGTGGGGTACGACCCGGAAGCAGCCGGGAGGGGGCTCGCAAGGGGGGTGCCCGGACCTCTCCGGCCTTGGGACACCCCCCGTTGCCGAAGGCGGCCCGGTTGCGCGCCTGGGGGGAGGGTTCAGGTCGCGCCCCGGATTGCCGCCCCGGCAAGTGGGGAACACCGGCGCCCACCGACCGTTTCGGGGAGGGTGATGGACCGCCGGCCGGCGCCGGTGCTGCGGCGGGCCGGGAGAGGGAGGATTCGGCCCGTCGCCGTGGATGCACGGCCGGCCCCGCACCGCTGGGATACGGACCCGGACGTACGCAGCTCCGGGTGGCCCCCAAGGCGCAGCCACCCGGCACGACAGGCCGCATTCGTTGCGGCCGCCGTCGCAGTCGCATGGGCATGTGCAACTGCTATGCCATCAAGTCTACTACCGGGTTCTCCTTACGGACAAGCCCGTATGCAGGCCGTTCGAGGAGGCCGACACCGCCCGTTTTTTCGCCGTTTTTCCGTCAGCGGGGGGGCCCTTGCCGGATGTCCGGCGGGCATCCCCTAGGCACCGGCGCCGGGCCCGGAGGGGGTTGGGACGCGGGGTGGTTGCCGGGTCCCGGCGCCGGTGAGGGGGACCGACCGCCCGGCGAGAATTGGCTCGCCGGCGTGGCCGGTCACTGGGGTTCAGGGGGCGGGCGGTCCCGGTGATTGCCGGGCCGGGTGTGTCGCGTTGGGACCGCCCGCGCCCCCGAAGTGGGTGTGGGGAAGGGAATTACGCCACCCGGCTCTCGGCGCAGTGACGGCAGCGCGGATCGTGGGAACCGACCGCGCCCGGTGCGTGGCCGCCGTCCCGGCAGGGCGGGGCCGGCGCGAATGCCCCCTTCAGCCCGAGCCCCACCCCCCAGCCGAACAGGCCGAAGGTGACGCAGGCGAAGAGCAGCCCCTGCAGGGTGATACCGAAGACGGTCATCGTGACCTCCATGAGAGTGTTTGCGTCGCGGCCCGCGGGTGGGGACCGCCGGGCCGGGACCTGGGGCTGCCCCGGTGGTCCGTCCTGGACCGCCGGGCCGTTCCCCCGTCCTCGCAGAGACCCCCAGCGCAAGGGGTGTGCCAAACCGTGTTAAATCGCCTCATGGCCTTGCGCCGCAAGGGAATTCGGCCACGCTCAGGGGGCCGGACGGGGCCCCGGCCGACCCGCGCCCTCGTCGGGCGGCGTCCCCTCGTGTGGGGAAGGCGACGAATGCGTCGGAATCGTGTGGGCGAGATTTTCTCAAATCTGATATTGAAAACGAGAACCACTTTCATTTATTCTCACCGGCGAGGTTACGCGTATGTCTTCCGACGACCACACACCGCCCGAGTGCGACGTGCGCTGCTGCTGCGGCAGCCTGCTCGCGCGCATCGTGCCCGGGGGCATCGAGCTCAAGTGCCGGCGCTGCCGCAGGCATACCCTGGTGCCCCTCGCCGACGGCGTCCCGGGGCCGCCGGTGACCCGGGGCGAAGGCGCGAAGACCTGAAACGATGGCCGGATGATCGTCTGCCTGTGCAAAGGCGTCACGGGGCATGCCGTATGGGGCGCGATCCGTGGCGGTGCCCGCACCGTGGAGGACATCGGCCACGCCTGCGGGGCCGGGACCGGGTGCGGCTCCTGCCATGACTTCCTGGCCTGCGCCCTGCGCTACGCCCTGCCACCGGACATGCACGACGACGCCAGCTTCGGCATGATGGAGCCGACCGTTTCCCCGGCCTTCGCGGGGGTCGCACACGCATACGAAGGAGAGACGCCATGACGTCCAAGGCAAAGCCGAACGACCCGGTGATCGCCGTGCTGGCCGACGTGCTCACCGCCGAGTTGACGGCCATCAACCAGTACTTCGTCCACGGCGAGATGTGCGAGAACTGGGGCTACACGCGGCTGCACGAGATCATCCGGGGGCACTCCATCGACGAGATGCGCCACGCCGAGTCGCTGATCGAGCGCATCCTCTACCTGGAGGGCGTGCCCAACGTCCAGCGCGTGGGCGGCATCCGCATCGGCGAGACGGTGGCCGAGATGATGAAGGTGGACATGGCCCTCGAGCGGACCGCCGTGGAGCGCCTGAACAAGGGCATCGAGGTATGCCGCGCCCAGGGCGACAACGGCAGCCGCCTGCTGCTGGAGCAGACCCTCGCCTCGGAGGAGGAGCACATCGACTGGCTCGACGCCCAGCTCGCCCTGATCGCCCAGGTGGGGGAAAAGAACTACATGGCCCAGCAGATTCGCTAGGCCATGGCCATGCCCATGGAAACGTGCAGCATCCAACCTTGAACCAAGAACCGTAACGACCCGGATGTAGTCACGCGGATGTAACCATCCGCGTCCACGCGGCCCGAGGCCTTCCGCCCAGCGCCCGACGCCCGACGCCTCCCCGGGGCATCCCGTCGAGAGGCCTCATGCACCGCCGCCTTCCACTCCCCGTCCCGTCCGTCGTGCGCGTCGCGGCGGCACTCCTTCCGGCCCATACGCCCGCAGGTGCCCGCCGTGGGTGAACCCGTTCCCGGCGCCGTCCCGTGCACGGTGACGCCGTGCTCGGACAGCTGCGTCGCGCTGCGCTTCGGCGTGGTTTCGGTGCACCTGCGCTGGGAGGAGTACGAGGCCTTCCTGCGAATGGGGTGGGAGGTGGCCGCCGCCCGCCGCGCCTGGCTGGGCCTGCCCGCCCCCTTCCCCTAAGGCGAGTGGTGCGACCCGCACGGGCCGACCGGGAGCGGCTGCTGG
>CAZGRJ010000079.1:0-11914 GCA_964528115.1 uncultured Nitrospirales bacterium | reverse complement strand
TGATCGACAACTACGACTCCTTCACCTACAACCTCGTCCAGTACCTGGGCGAGCTGGGGCAGGAGGTGCGCGTGTTCCGCAACGACCGGGTGACGCCGGACGAGATCGCGGCGCTTGGCCCCGAGCGCATCGTCATCTCGCCGGGGCCGTGCACGCCGGCGGAGGCGGGCATCTCCAAGGCCGTCATCGCGCGGTTCGCGGGCGAGGTGCCGCTCCTGGGGGTGTGCCTGGGGCACCAGGCCATCGCGGAGGTGTTCGGGGGGAGGGTCGTGCGGGCCGGGCGCCTGATGCACGGCAAGACCAGCCCCATCCACCACGACGGGCGGGGACTCTTTTCGGGACTGCCGAACCCGTTCGAGGCGACGCGCTATCACTCCCTGATCGCCGAGCGCGAGTCGTTGCCGGACGTCCTGGAGCTGACCGCCTGGACCGAGGAGGGGGAGGTCATGGGCCTGCGCCACAAGGAGCACAAGGTGGAGGGGGTGCAGTTCCACCCGGAGTCGATCCTGACCCGCGTGGGGCACGACCTGCTGCGCAACTTCCTGACGCTGGAGGAGGGGGTGTGTCCCTGATTTCGAAGGCCATCGCGCGGGTGGTGGAGGGGCAGGACATCTCCGGCCGGGAGGCCGCCGACGTGATGCGCCAGATCATGTCGGGCGAGTGCACCCCGGCCCAGATCGGGGCGTACCTCATCGCCATGCGCATGAAGGGCGAGACCGTGGACGAGATCGCCGGGTCGGCCCGGGTCATGCGGGAGATGGCGACGGCCATCCGGGTGGACGACCCCCTCGTGGTGGACACCTGCGGCACGGGCGGCGACCGGCAGGGGACGTTCAACATCTCCACCACGGCGGCGTTCGTCGTGGCGGGCGGCGGCGTGACCGTGGCCAAGCACGGCAACCGGGCGGTCTCGGGCAAGTCCGGCTCGGCGGACGTGCTCATGGCCCTGGGGGTCAACGTGGAGCTGCCGCCCGCGGCGGTGGAGCAATGCGTCAACGAGATCGGCGTGGGCTTCCTGTTCGCGCCCCTGTTCCACGGCGCCATGCGCCACGCCATCGGGCCCCGGCGCGAGATCGGCGTGCGCACCCTGTTCAACATCCTGGGGCCCCTCACCAACCCGGCGGGGGCGACCGTGCAGGTGCTGGGCGTGTACGACGGCGCCCTGACCGACACCCTGGCGCGGGTGCTGGTGGCCCTGGGCTCGCGCCACTGCTTCGTGGTGCACGGCTCCGACGGCCTGGACGAGATCACGACCACCGGCCCCAGCCGCGTGGCCGAGGGGCACGACGGCAAGGTGAGCGCGTCGCGGATCGATCCGGCCGAGGTGGGCATCCCGCCCGCGCAGCCCGCCGACCTCAAGGGCGGCGACGCGCAGGAGAACGCGGAGATCACCCGGAAGATCCTGGCGGGGGAGAAGGGGCCGAAGCGCGACATCGTGCTCCTGAACGCCGCCCCGGCCTTCGTGGCGGCGGGCCGGGCGAAGGACCTCCGGGCCGGGATCGCCGTGGGGGCCGAGGCGATCGACTCGGGCGCCGCGGCGGAGAAGCTGGCGCTCCTGGTGGAGGCGGGCCGGGTATGAGGGACCTGCCGAACGACTCGTTCCTCGCCCGCATCGCGGCGGCCAAGCGCGCCGAGCTGGCGAAGGCCAAGGCCGACGCGCCCCTCGATGCCTGGATCGCCGACCTGCCGGCCCTGCCGCCGCCCCGCGACTTCGCCTCGGCCTTGCGGCGCGGCCCGGGCGACCCGATCCGGGTGGTCGCCGAGGTGAAGAAGGCGTCGCCGTCGCGGGGCGTCATCCGGGAGGACTTCGACCCCGTCGAGATCGCCCAAAGCTACGCCGGGAACGGCGCCGCGGCGATCTCCGTGCTCACCGACCGGGAGTGGTTCCAGGGCGACCTCGCCCACCTGGACGCGGTCCGCAGGGCCGTCCACGTGCCCCTCCTGCGCAAGGACTTCACCCTCGACGCGTACCACGTGTACGAGGCCCGGCGCCACGGCGCCGACGCGGTGCTGCTCATCGCCGCGCTCCTGGACGACGGGCTGCTGAAGGACCTCATGTCCCTCACCGGCTCGCTGCGGATGTGCGCCGTGGTGGAGGTGCACGACGCCGAGGAGCTGGACCGGGCCCTGAAGGCCGGGGCGCGGGTGGTGGGGATCAACAACCGGGACCTGGTCACGTTCGAGACCGACCTGACCGTCACCGGCCGGCTGCTCCCGGCGATCCCCCGGGACGTGGTGCGGATCAGCGAGAGCGGCATCCAGCGGCGCGCGCAGGTGGCGGCCCTGGAGAAGGTCGGGGTGGACGCGGTCCTGGTGGGGGAGTCGCTCATGCGCGAGGCCGACCCGGGGGCGGCGCTGAAGGCGCTGATGGCGCCCTAGAGGATGGCGATGCCCGTCCAGGTCAAGATCTGCGGCATCACGAACCTGCGGGATGCCCACCGGGCCGTGGAGCTGGGCGCCGACGCCCTCGGGTTCGTGTTCCACCCCGACAGCCCGCGCGCCGTGTCGCCGGAAATGGCGCGGGAGATCATCGAGACCCTGCCGCCCCTGGTGACCACCGTGGGCGTGTTCGTCAACGCGGACATCGACGCGGTGCGCGAGGTGCGGCGCCTGACCGGCATCGCCCTGGTGCAGCTGCACGGCGACGAGACGCCCGAAACCGTCAGCGCCCTGGGGCCCAGCGTCATCAAGACGATCCGGGTGAAGGGCATCGAGAGCTTCGACGACATCGACCGCTACCACCCGCGCGCGTTCCTGCTCGACGCCCACGCCGACGAGGCGTTCGGGGGCACGGGGAAGCGCTTTGCCTGGGACCTCACGCGCTGGGTGGAGGGCATCCCGTTCTTCCTGGCCGGCGGCCTGACCCCCGACAACGTGGCCGAGGCGATCGCGGCCACGCACCCCTACGGCGTGGACGTGAGCAGCGGCGTCGAGGCGGAGCCCGGGCGCAAGGACCCGGTGAAGCTCCAGGCCTTCATCCAAAACGCAAAGGCGGCGGCATGATCCAGCCCACTCCCCCCAAGACGCCCCGGCGCGTGCCCGACCGGCGCGGCCACTTCGGCCCCTACGGCGGCCAGTTCGCGCCGGAGACCCTCATGCCGGCCCTGGCCGAGCTGGAGGCCGCCTACAAGCGCGTGACGCGCGAGCGCGGCTTCAAGGCCGAGCTGAAGGACCTGCTCACGACGTACGTGGGGCGCGCGACGCCGCTCTACTTCGCCGAGCGCCTCACCCGGCGCTTGGGGGGCGCGAAGGTCTACCTGAAGCGCGAGGACCTGTGCCACACCGGCGCCCACAAGATCAACAACACGGTGGGGCAGGTGCTCCTGGCCCGGCACATGGGCAAGCGCCGGGTGATCGCCGAGACCGGCGCCGGCCAGCACGGCGTGGCCACGGCCACAGTGGCGGCCATGCTGGGCCTTACGTGCGAGGTGTACATGGGCACCGAGGACATGGAGCGCCAGGCCCTGAACGTCTACCGCATGCGCCTGCTGGGGGCCAAGGTGACGGGCGTGACCACCGGCTCGCGCACGCTCAAGGACGCCATCAGCGAGGCCATGCGCGACTGGACCACGAACGTGCGCGACACCCACTACGTGCTGGGGTCGGTCCTGGGCTGCCACCCGTACCCCATGATCGTGCGCGACTTCCAGGCCGTCATCGGGCGCGAGGCCCGCAGGCAGGTGCTCAAGGCCGAGGGGCGCCTGCCGGACCTCCTCATCGCCTGCGTCGGCGGGGGCAGCAACGCCCTGGGGCTGTTCACGGCGTTTCTGGGCGACACCGGCGTGGATATGCAGGGGGTGGAGGCGGGGGGCTACGGGATCGAGAGCGGCAAGCACGCGGCCCGGTTCGCGGGGGGCTCCCTGGGGGTGCTGCAGGGGACGAAGACGTACCTCCTGCAGGACCGGCACGGGCAGATCAGCCTGACCCACTCGGTGTCGGCGGGCCTGGACTACGCCGCCGTGGGCCCCGAGCACGCCCTCCTGCGGGAGACGGGCCGGGCGCGCTACACGTACGCCACGGACGACGAGGCCATGGAGGCGTTCGACCTGCTCGCCCGGGTGGAGGGCATCATCCCGGCCCTGGAGAGCGCCCACGCCGTCGCCCAGGTGGTGAAGGAGGCCCCGCGCCTAGGCACGGGGGGCCTCATCGTGTGCAACCTGTCGGGCCGCGGCGACAAGGACGTGCAGCACGTCGCCCGCCTGCGGGGCCTGGAGGCGGGCTAGCAGCGGCGCGTCTTCCGGGCCTTGGGGGCCGGCTCGTCCGGCCGGCCCGGGCCCCTCCGTATGACCGACGTCATACGGATTCCCGACAAAAGATCAATATCGCGGCGGGGCATCCGTCATGCCCGCATCGTTTCGCGCCCGATACGCTGGGTCCCAGGTCGGGCCTTGAGGGGGGGTCGCCCGGGGAGGCGTCCCGACCGATTGCGGGGCTCGGGAACAAAACTTCTGAAAGACGGACGGAGGCGGAGCGATGAGTGCACTTGGATTGCTGGCTTCGGTGGGCGTTGCGGCGTTGACGGTGTGGGGCATCTACATCGGGTTCCGTGGCGCGCTGGCGGATGCGCCGCCCTTCATGCAGGGCGTGGGCAAGACGGTTCGCCGCGACCTGCGGAAGGCCTCGTAGCCCGAGGGACACCGGAGGTTTCTTAAGGATTTCGAGCCGCGGCCGCCGGCACGCCCGGGACCGGCCGCGGGGATGGACGGAAGGAGGTTGCCATGAGCGTACTTGGAATGATCGCTTCGGCCGGGGTTGCCGCGCTGACCGTGTGGGGGGTCTACATCGGCTTCCGCGGAGCGCTGGCCGATCACCCGCCCTTCATGCAGGGCCAGGGCGCCAAGAACCGGTACGACGAGCGGGTGCGCCGGGCGGCCTGAGCCCGGTCCCACCGAACTCCGGCCGGGACCGGCCGGGGGGCGCAACCGGCAGACGTGCCCCCGACCGGCCCGCCGGACCCGCGCAAGGGCCCGCCACCCCGCATCGACGGGGCGGCGGGCCCTTCTCGTTTCGGCCGGGGGGACGGGAACGGGCGCCACCCCGGGCGGGCATGCTATTTTTGAAGGGTGGGTGGGCCCATGGGGACGGCCGAGCGGGCCGCCCCGCCACGGTGTACAACGAGGTCCGAACGTCCAACGTGATATTTGCGACGTGATATTTCGTTCCGCGCCCCTGTCCGGCCGCCCGGCCCTGTGGGTGGGCCTGATCCGCCACGCCCGCCTGTGTTTCCGCCTGATGGGCGACCGGCGCGTATCCCTCTTCCCCAAGCTGCTCGTCGCGGCGGCCGTCGCCTACGTCCTGATGCCCATGGACCTGGTGCCCGACCTCCTGGTGCCGGTGGCCGGCTGGCTGGACGACGCCGTCGTGCTCTGGCTCGCGCTGCGCGCCCTGGTGCGCCTGTCGCCGCCGCACGTCGTGGCCGAGCACCTCGCGGCGCGGCCCTGGGGTTCTCAGCCATCCCGGTGACGGGTCCGCTTTCGACAGAGGGGCGGGCGTAACGGCGTGAAGACCGTCCACGGCGCCACGGCCGGCCTCAAGCCGTCCCAGCTGCGCGCCCTGGAGCGCCTCTACCGGCGCCGCATCCCGCCGGCGCAGGTGGTCACGCCCGAGTTGGCCCGGACCCTGTGCACCCTCTCCCGCGAGCTGGGGCGGCAGGTGGGGCTGCTCATCGACCGGCGCGGGGAGGTGCGCTTCGTCCTGGTGGGCAACGACCGGGAGATCCACATCCCGGACCTCTCGGCCTACCGGGTGGGCCACCGCCGCCTGCGCGGCCTGCGCTGCCTGCACACCCACCTGCGCGGCGAGCCGCTCACGGACGACGACCTGAACGACCTGACCGGCCTGCGCCTCGACCTGATGGGCGCCCTCGACGTCGGCCGCGACGGCGTGCCCGGTCCCGTGCGCCTGGCGTACGTGGACCCGGACGCCGAAAACGGCAACCCGGTGGCCGTGCTGCCGCCGGCGGACGTGCACCGGCTCGACCTGCGCTTCGACGCCTTCGTGGCCGACCTGGAGGAGCGCCTCGCCCGTGCCCCCGGCGCCCGGGACGTGAAGGACAGCCGTGAAAGAGCCCTGCTCGTGAGCGTGTCCACCGGCCGCCGCGCCGACGCGGAGGACTCCCTGGAGGAGCTGGCGGCCCTGTGCGCCTCGAACGACCTCATCGTCGTGGGAAAGGTCCTCCAGCGCCCGCGCCAGATCCACCCGCGCCACCTGCTGGGGGAGGGCAAGCTGCGGGAGGTGACGGTGGAAGCCATGCAGGTGGAGGCGGACCTGATCGTCTTCGACCAGGACCTCACCCCCGGCCAGCTGGAGGCGATCACCGCCGCCACGGAGCTGAAGGTGCTCGACCGCACCCAGCTCATCCTGGACATCTTCGCCCGCCGCGCCCACAGCGCCGACGGCAAGGTGCAGGTGGAGCTGGCCCAGCTGCGCTACCGCCTGCCGCGCCTCGCCCGGCGCCAGGAGGCGCTGTCGCGCCTGACGGGCGGCATCGGCGGCAGGGGCCCGGGCGAGACCCGCCTGGAGATCGACCTGCGCCGCACCCGCGACCGCATCCGCCACCTGGAACGCCAATTGGGCGCCCTCTCGCGCGGCCGGGCCGAGCGGCGCAAGCGGCGCGTGGCGGGGGCCGTGCCCATCGCGTCCCTCGTCGGCTACACGAACGCGGGCAAGTCCACGCTCCTGAACGCCCTGACCGCCAGCCGCACGGTGGCCGAGGACCGGCTGTTCGCCACCCTGGACACGGCCACGCGGCGCCTGCGCTTCCCCAAGGAGCGGGAGGTGCTGGTGACGGACACGGTGGGCTTCATCCGGCGCCTGCCGCCGGACCTGCTCAACGCCTTCCGCGCCACCCTGGACGAGCTGTCCGACGCCGACCTGCTCCTGCACGTCGTGGACGTCTCGCACCCGCGCTGCGAGGACCACATCGAGGCGGTCCACGGCATCCTGAAGGACCTGGGGCTGGAGCGCATCCCGCGCCTGGTGGTGCTCAACAAGGCCGACCGGGTGCCGGAGGAGACCGCCGCCGCCCTGGCCCGGCGGCTGGGCGGCGTGACCGTCTCGGCCCTGCGCCCGGAGAGCTTCGGACCCCTCATGGAGGCCATGGAGGCGCGCCTGTGGGGCAAGGGAGCGGGACCCCGGGCGACCTGACCGTGCCGGACAGTCCGTTGATCTGCGTCGTGGGCGCCACGGCGTCGGGCAAGAGCGCCCTGGCCCTGGCCCTGGCCGAGGCCCTCGGTGGCGAGATATTGGGGGCCGACTCGCGCCAGCTCTACCGGGGCCTCGACGTGGGCACGGCGAAGCCGACGCCGGACGAGCGGGCGCGGGTGCCCCACCACCTGTACGACGTCCTGGACATCGGCGAGACGTGCAGCGCCGGGCGGTACGCCCGCATGGCGGCGGACGTGATCGCGGGCATCCGGGCGCGGGGCAACGTGCCCGTCGTCGTGGGCGGCACGGGCCTGTACGTGCGGGCCCTGGTGGACGGCATCTGGGACGGCCCGCCGCGTCACCCGAACCTGCGAGGGGCACTGGAGGGCATCTCAGGCGACGGCCACGCCCTGCACCGGATGCTCGCCCGCCTGGACGGACCCTCCGCCGCCGCGATCCACCCCCACGACCGGCGCAAGCTCGTGCGGGCCCTCGAGATCACGCTCCTCGAAGGCCGCCCGGCCTCGGCGCTGCGGCGCGCCCACGGCTTTCCGGGCGCCGCGCCGGCGCTGCAGGTGGGGCTGAGCTGGCCCCGGGAGGTCCTGTACGAACGGATCGACCGGCGGGTGGAGGCGATGGTTTCGGCGGGCTGGATCGACGAAGTTCGGGCTCTGCTGGCCCGGGGGGTGGACCCCGATTCGCCCGGAATGGACGCCGTCGGGTACCGCGATCTGGTCCGTCACCTCCGGGGGGAATTCGACCTCGACACGGCGGTTTCGCGCATCCAAAAGGCGTGTCGGAACTACGCGAAACGTCAATTTACTTGGTTTCGGAAAGATGCTAGAATCCGCTGGCTGGAAGCTGAGGGCGTCCCTGTCCGCGGTTTGGCGGAACCCCTGATTGGACTTTTCGAATCCTACCAAGTAGGAGTGCGTGTCGATGTCTCAGTACGCAAGACGCCGTGAGAATATTGGCAAGTCCCACGCCAACCTCCAGGACATGTTCTTGAACCAGATGCGGCGTGACAAGGTGCCGTGCGACGTGCATCTGACGAACGGGTCCACGGTCTCGGGCATCATCCGCGGGTTCGACAACTTCGCGGTCCTGGTGCGCTATTCCGAGGGGACCGGGCAGGAGATGATCTACAAGCACTCCATCGCCAGCATCGCGCCCCTGATCGACGTGGACCCCATTCCGGACCCCGAGCCGCGCGCGGTGCAGCAGAGCTACGGGGCCTCCGGCAGCGGCCAGCGCTACAATCCGCTGGACGAACTGTAAGAAGACGAGCTGTAGGAACGGGAGGGTGCCGTCCCGGCGCCCCCGCCGGCCGCGCGCCGCGGCCTGAGCGCGTGCACCGGACCGGCACGCCCGCACCCCCGCGAGCCACGCGACCCCGGCCACCCAAATGATCGGCATCATCGGCGGCAGCGGCCTGTACGACATGGAGGGGTTCACCGACCGCGCCGAGCGCCCGGTGGAGACGCCCTTCGGCGTTCCCTCCGACCCCCCCGTCGTCGGGCGCTTAGGGAGTCACGAGGTGGCGTTCCTCGCGCGCCACGGGCGCGGCCACCGGCTCATGCCGACGGAGATCAACTTCCGCGCCAACATCTTCGCCCTGAAGCTCCTGGGCGTGGAGCGCATCCTGTCCGTCAGCGCCGTGGGCAGCATGCGCGAGGAGTTCATCCCCGGTCACATGGTCGTCGTGGACCAGTTCTACGACCACACCCGGCGGCGCGTCTCCACGTTCTTCGGCGACGGCATCGTGGGGCACGTGGCCCTGGCGCACCCGATCTGCCCCCGGCTCGCCGACGCCATGGCGAAGGGGGCACAGGCGGCGGGCGCGACCGTGCACCGGGGCGGGACGTACATCTGCATCGAGGGGCCGCAGTTCTCGACGCTCGCCGAGTCGAACGTCTACCGCAGCTGGGGCATGGACGTGATCGGGATGACCAACGCCACGGAAGCCAAGCTGGCACGGGAGGCCGGAATGTGCTATTCCACACTGGCGATGGTCACCGACTTCGACTGCTGGCACCCGGACCACGACGCGGTCACCACGGAGGCGGTCATCCAGGTCCTGCTCCAGAACGTCGCCCTCTCCAAGGACATCGTCCGCCGCACCCTCGACGGCCTGCCGCAGGCGGCCCCGGACTGCGGCTGCCGGACCGCCGCGAGGAACGCCGTCATCACCGCCCGCGAGCACATCCCGCCGGAGGCGCTGGAGCGGCTCCGGCCGATCATCGGAGAGGGGAATTGATGCGCCTGGTGCATTCCGGGGGACGGGTCGTGAGGCGCCGGGCGCTCGCGTGCCTGCTCGGCGGCGTCCTGCTGCTCGCGGCGGGGTGCGCCTCGGACCAGAAGGAGGTCGAGTCCCAGGTGGACTACCACTACCGCCTGGGGATGGCCCACCTGCAGGACAACAACCCGCAGGGCGCCCTCGTGGAGTTCCGCGAGGCCCTCAAGGAGGACAACAACTCCGCCAAGGTCAACTTCGCCATGGGGCACTCCTACTTCCTGCTGGACGACGAGCAGAACGCGGAGAAGTCCATGAAGAAGGTGCTCAAGGTCGAGCCCGACAACGGCGAGGCGATCAACTACCTGGGCAACATCTACGAGAAGGAGGGCCGCCTGGACGACGCCGTGGTCCAGTTCAAGAAGGCCGCCGTCAGCACGACCTACATGACGCCCCACTTCGCCTACCGCAACCTGGGGCGCGTGTACCGCGAGAAGAAGGACGACGCCCTCGCGGAAGATGCCCTCAAGACGGCGGTCAAGCGCGTGCCCGAGTACTTCCCGGCCCGCGCCGACCTGGCGAAGCTCTACATGGACCAGTCGCGCTGGGACGAGGCGATCCAGGAGTGGAAGAAGCTCCTGGACCTGGCCCCCGAGGTGGCCGACGCGCACTTCTACCTGGGCCAGTCCTACCTGGGGAAGGGCGACGCCGTGGACGCCAAGCAGGAGATCGCGGCGTTCGTGCTCCAGGCCGAGAAGGGGCACCCGCTCCTGCCCCAGGCCAAGGAGCTGCTCCAGAAGCTCGGGGACCAGAACTGATGCCCCGGCCGCGCCGACCGCGGCCGTGAGGCGGCATGCTCCTGCGCCTGCTGATCCTGGCCCTGCTGATCGCGGCGGTGGCCTGGGTGCTGACGCGCCGCGGCCGCATGGCGGCGGGCGGTCGGAGCGGAACGCCGTCGGGCGGCGTCCGGCCGTTGGTGCAGGACCCGGTGTGCAAGACGTTCGTTCCCAAGGAGACGGCGATCGTCGTCCGGCGGGGCGACGAGGACTTCTACTTCTGCAGCCGCGAGTGCGCCGAGCGCTTCGAGCGCCGGGAGCACTGACGGAGACACACGTGAGCGGCACGCTCGCATGATGGGACGCCTATGAAATTCTTCCTGGACACGGCGCTGGTCGAAGAGATCCGCGAGGGGGCGTCCTACGGCCTGGTGGACGGCGTGACCACGAACCCGTCGCTGGTGGCGAAGTCGGGCCGGAAGTTCCGCGAGGTGATCGAGGAAATCTGCACCATCGTGGACGGCCCCATCAGCGCCGAGGTGGTGGCCACGGAGGCCGAGGCGATCCTCTCCGAGGGGCGCGAGCTGGCCAAGATCCACCCCAACATCGTGGTGAAGGTGCCCATGATCCCGGAGGGGCTGAAGGCCGTGCGGGTCTTCGCCCGGGAGGGCATCCGGACGAACGTGACGCTGGTCTTCTCCGCCGCCCAGGCGCTGCTGGCGGCCAAGGCCGGGGCGGCGTGGGTGTCGCCCTTCGTGGGGCGGCTGGACGACGTGGCCCACGACGGCATGGACACGGTGGCCCAGATCGTGGAGATCTTCGACGCCCACGGCTACCCGACCGAGGTGCTGGTGGCGAGCGTGCGCAACCCCCTGCACGTGGTGGACGCGGCCCGCATGGGGGCGCACGTGTGCACCATGCCCCTGGGTGTCCTGCGCCAGCTCATGCGCCACCCGCTCACGGATATCGGGCTCGAGAAGTTCCTCAAGGACTGGCACCAGAGCCAGGGCTGAGCGCCTTGCCCCGGGGCGCGGCGGGCCCCCATACTGCGGACCCATGACCGAGACGGCGGGCAAGAAGCTCGGAATCCTGGTGTCGTCGCACCCCGACAAGGGCGACCTGCGGCACGTGAACGGCCTCGCCGGGGCGGCCCTGGCGGGGGGCGTGGACGTGTACCTCTACCTGATCGACGAGGGCACCCGGTATTACGGCGCCCCCGAGCTGGACGGCCTCAAGGCGCGGGGCCTCAAGCTGTACGTGTGCGCCTACGGCGGCAAGTCGCGCGGCGTCGAGCCCGACGCGGGCGCCGTGTTCGGCGGCCTCTCGGCCCTGGGGGGCATCATCGAGGGGTGCGACCGCTTCGTGGCCTTCAACTGATCCGGCTTACGACGCTTTTTCCGAGCCCGCCCGTGTCCGAACCGCCCACCCTCCTCGTCGTGATCTACGCCGACCCGGAAAAATCCGGGCTGACGGCCGAGGCGCTGCGCATCGCCATGGGCCTGGGGGCCGGCAAGCGCACCGTGCGGGTGGTCCTGATGGGCGCCGCGGCGAAGGTCCTGGGCGACGACCTGGACGACCTCGTCGACGGCGACATGATCGAGAACCACCTGGACGTCTTCGCCGACTGGGGCACGCCGTTCCACGTGGGCGGCGGCGCCGACGCGGGGGACTACGGGGACGCCGTGGTGGCGGTGGAGCCGGTGGACGACGCGGGCCTCGCGCGCATGATGGCCGAGGCGGACCCGGTCATGGTGTTCCC
>CAZGRJ010000078.1:8960-11918 GCA_964528115.1 uncultured Nitrospirales bacterium | reverse complement strand
CGGTCCACGGCTTCTACAGCCCCCACTTCTTCTCGCGCATCATGGTGCGGGGCGAACGGGTGATCGCCGTCAGCCGGGCCGTGGCCGAGTACGCCAAGGCGAGCCTCAACGCCGACCCGGAGCGGCTGCGGGTGGTCCAGCGCGGCACGGACCCGGACCGCTACACCCTCGACTGGCCCCCGGAGCGTGTCTCCGAATACCGAAAATCCCTCGGCATCCCGCCGGGCGCGGCCGTGGCGGCCATCATCGGCCGCATCACGCGCCTCAAGGGCCACCCGGTCTTCCTGGACGCCGTGGCCGCGGTCCGGGAGCGCCTGCCCGGGATCGTGGGCCTGGTCGTGGGTGCGCCGCCGGAGGGCAAGCTGTACCTGGACGAGCTGCGGGCCCAGGCGGAGCGCCTGGGGATCGCCGACCGGATCGTATTCACCGGATCGCGGGGTGACGTGCCGGAGGTGCTCCAGGCGTGCGATGCCGTGGTGAGCTGCTCCACCCAGCCAGAGTCGTTCGGGCGCACCCTGATCGAGGCCGGGGCCTCCGCGCGGCCCGTGATCGCCACGGCCCACGGCGGGGCCCTGGACGTGGTGGAGGACGGCGTGACGGGACTCCTGGTCCCCCCGGAACGCCCCGACCTCCTGGCGGACGCCCTGCACCGGGTGCTGTCCGCCCCGGACGGGGGGCGGGCCATGGGGATCGCCGGGCGGGAGCGGGTGAAGGCGCACTTCACGGTGGACCGGATGGTGGACGAGGAACTCGCCGTGTACCGGGAGCTGGTCCCGGCGTGAAGGTGTGCATGGTCATCGGCAGTGCCGCCACCCGGCCATGGGGCGGGCTCGAGAAGCACGTCATCGAGCTGTGCAACGGCCTCGCCGACCGGTGCCAGGTCGTCGCGGCGCTGGACCCGGCCTTTCGGGAGGGCCTCCGCCCGGAGATCGGGTTCGAGGGGATCGACGCCGGACGCGGGCGCCACAGCCCCGCGCTGCTTCTGTCGCTGCGCGGCGTGTTCCGGCGCCACCGTCCGGACGTGATCCACGCCCAGGGCAACAAGGCCGCGGCGCTGGTGCGCCAGGCGGCGCGCTTCCTCCCCGCGCGGCGGGTGGCGACGATCCACAACCAGAAGCGGGGGACCCGGATGTTCCGGGGCTTCGACCGCGTCATCGCGGTGAGCAAGGGGGTGGCCGCCTGCGTGTCCGACTACGATCCGGTGGTCATCTACAACGGCATCCCGCCCCTGGCGCGGGCGCCGCGCCCCGGCGTCGTGGACGATATCCTGGACGGCCCGCGCGCCCGCGCCGTCGTCGTGTCGGTCGGCCGCCTGGTCATCGCGAAGGGGTTCGACGTCCTGATCGACGCATGGGGGGACGTGGACGCCGACCTCGTCATCGTGGGAGAGGGGCCCGAGCGCGGGCGCCTGCGCGCGCAGGTCGAGCGGCGCGGACTGGCGGGCCGCGTGCGCCTCGTGGGGCACCGGGACGACGTTCCGGACATCCTCTCCGGCGCGGACCTGCTGGTGATCTCCTCCCGCCGGGAGGGGTTTTCCTACGTCCTCGCGGAGGCCTTGCGGGCGCGGTTGCCGGTGGTGTCCACGGACGTGCCCATCGCCAACGAGGTGTTGCCGGTCGAGTGCATCGTTCCCCCGGGGGACGCGTCCGCCCTGCGGGACGGCATCGGGCGGGCCCTGGCGGACCTGCCGGCCCTGCGGCAGCGCTGCGAGCCGGTGTGGGCGTTCGCGGAGAAGAACCTCACGCTGGAGGCCATGGTGGGGCACACGGCGGACCTGTACGAAGCGGTCGTCGGACGCCCGTCGCCGGTCCGGCCGCCCCTGGGGCGCGGGCGGAGTCCGGACGACGGCGCCTGAGGGCACCGGCGGGCCGGCGGACCCCCGGGCCGGGTCAGGCCGACGTCCTCTCCTCGTGCGTGCCCGCGGCCCATGCCTCGTAGATCCACCCCGCGGGGCGGATGTGCTTGTAGATCCGCTTCACGGGATTGCGGCACGGCCACCGCCCCTCGGCCGCCTCGTGGGGGTCCGGCGAGCCCGGGAAGGCGACCACCCGGGCGGTCTCCGGCAGGACGGGTGGGCGCCAGAAACGGGCCGGCCAGGAAGGCACGCACTGCACCTTGAACAAGAGGCACCATGCGTCCGGCCAGAACGCGATGGACCGAATCTTCCGCGAGATGTAGGTCTGCTCGTTCCGGTGCGCGCGCCAGACCCCCTCGAAGTCCGCGACGCAGTCCGTGAGCAGGTAGGTATGGGCGCCTACCCGGAAGCGGAACACGGACGTGTTGCCGATCCCCTTCCCCGGTTGGGTCCAGTTCTGCATCACGACGAAGGACTCGTCGGGCCGGTAGGTGAAGAAGTCGTCGAGCGGTCCCGTGACGACCACGTCCAGGTCCAGGTAGAGCCAGTCGCCGGTGAGGCCGAACAGCCGCTCGGACGGCGCGAACAGGTTCAGCTTTCGCCAGCCCCGCAGGGAGTGCGGAGGCGGGATGTCGATCTCCGGACAGTCGTGGCACTCGACCCTGGGGTCGAGGCCCCGGGGGTCATCCGTGAGGCAGACGAAGCGCAGGGGACCGTTGATCCGGCCGCGCGCCATCTCATAGAGGTGGTTGACGTAGGAAGCGGGGTACCGGGTCCCCCATTTCATGCAGATGACCTGCCTGTGCTTCGTCATCACCCGGAACTCCCCACGATCCCTCCGGCAGCCATCGGCGTGCGTACCAAAAGTAAACGGCGAATGCGCCGTGAAATCAAGGGACCGCGCGAACCCCGCGTGCCCCAAGGGCTCCACGCCGCCCCTTGGGGCCCCCGGACCGATCCGGCCTCCCCGGCATCCGCTCGGGCGATCGGAATGTTCCGGTGGTCCGCCTCACCGCGGCCCCTCTCCGGGGTGCGTGGCGGCCTAGTGGGCGGCCGGGTGGGCGGCCCGGCGGACGGAGACCGTCGCCGGCCAACCGTGCTAC
>CAZGRJ010000078.1:0-8860 GCA_964528115.1 uncultured Nitrospirales bacterium | reverse complement strand
GGCGGCCGGGTGGGCGGCCCGGCGGACGGAGACCGTCGCCGGCCAACCGTGCTACCTTACTGCCGCCGCCATCGCGCCCCGGCGGCGGTCGGGAGGCGCCGTGAAGATCGTCCACATCGCAGACAGGCACGACCAGCGCCCGGGCCTGCGGGACTACGCCGTCCAGGCCAAGCTGAACAACGGTTTCGTCCGCAACGGCCACAACGTGGTCTTCTTCAGCGACCGGGACGCGGCCCGCGCCGCCAACCCGTTCGGCGCCCGCAAGCTGGGCACGAGGGGCGCCAACCGCAAGCTGGTCGAGCTGTGCCGGAACTTCGAGCCCGACCTGATCGCGCTCCTGAAGGCCGACGTGATCCGGGCCGAGACCCTCTCCGGGATCAAGGCCATGCTGCCCGGCGTCCGGATCTTCCAGTACGGCGTGGACCCATTGTTCGACGCGGGCATCCTGCGCTGCATGTGGGAGAAGTGCCCGGTGGTGGACCACACCTTCGTGACCACCGCCGGGCCGGTGCTCGAGAAGGTCGCCGCGCCGAACGCCCCGGCCCGCTTCTTCCCGAACCCCGTGGACCCGTCCATCGACACCCTCCGCAACCACGAGCGCGACGACCTGACCGTGGACGTCTTCTTCGCGGGCTCGGCCTCCGCCTGGAACGACCCGGACGACCTCCGGCGGACCGGCCCGGAGGCGATCCGGCGGGACGTGCCGGAGGCGCGGACCGCCTTCCACGGCCCGGGCGGCCTGCCGACGGTGTTCGGGGCGGCGTTCAAGCGGGCCCTGGGATCGGCGCGCATGGGGCTCAACTTCAGCCAGCGCCCGCGGGACGCCCGGCCGGGGGTGGGGGGGCCGCTCTACTGCTACTCGTCGGACCGGATCGCCCTGTACATGGGCAACGGGCTGCTGACCCTCACGGGCGCGGCGTTCAACCTGTCGGACCTGTACGGCAAGGACACGCTCGTGGAGGTGTCGTCGGTGGAGGAGCTGACGGACCGGGTCCGCTACTTCCTGGCCCACGACGCCGAGCGGAAGCGGGTGGCGGCGCGCGGCCACGCCTTCGTCCACGAGCACTTCAACGAGCGCCTGGTGGCCCGCTACATGGTGGAGGCCGTCGTAGGCGAGCCGTTTTCGCACCCCTACCGCTGGCCCACCGAGGCCTACACCGCCTGACGGCCCGGGCCGTGACCGGCGCCGCCGACCGATGGGCCTGAGGACCCTGCGCCGCCGCCTGCGCGTGCGTTTGGAGGATGCCGCCTACCGCCGCCGCGCCCGCGCCCGGGGACTGGTGTACGACCCCGCCCGGATCGGGGCCCGCGTGCGTCCGGACGCCGCGCGCCGCCTCGCCGAAGCCCTGGACAAGGGCGGGCTGCGCATCTTCGCGGCCGTGCGCCACCACAACTGGGAGGGCCACAACCTGATCCCGGCCCTCGCCGGGCTGGGGGAGGTGGTCCACTTCGACTGGGGCGCCGAGGGCTTCCCGCCGGACCGCGCCTGGACCCGCGAGACCAGGCGCGACCTGAACCGCCTGCTCCTGGAGCGCTTCCACGCCGCGAACCGCCGGGCGCCGGTCCACCTGTGCTTCACGTACCTCTCCGGCCGCCAGGTGGTCCCCGCGACCGTCCGGGAGATCGGTGCCGCCGGCCCGGTGACCGTGAACATCTCCCTGGACGACCGGGCGAAGTTCGTCAGCCGGCGCAAGAACGGCGCCTGGACGGGGGTGGTGGACATCGCCCCGGCGTTCGACGTGTGCTGGACGAGCACGCCGTCCGCCTGCGAGAAGTACCTGGTCGTGGGCGCCAACCCGATCTTCCTGCCCGAGGGCGCCAACCCGGACGTGTACCACCCGATGGACCTTCCGTTCGAATACGACGTGAGCTTCGTCGGCCAGTGCTACGGCGTCCGGCCCGGGATCGTGGCGGACCTCGAGCGGCGGGGCGTCCGCGTGGCCGCCTTCGGCCCGGGCTGGCCCGCGGGCCCGCTGCCGCTGGAGGACATGGTCGCCGTCTACGCGAGGAGCCGGATCAACCTGGGGTTCGGCGGGGTGGGCGGCGGCGACGAATTCCTGTGCCTGAAGGGCCGCGACTTCGAGGTGCCCATGGCGGGCGGGCTCTACCTGACCCACCACAACCCGGAGCTGGAGCTCGTCTACCGGGTGGGGGAGGAGATCGTCTGCTATCGGGGCACGGACGACCTGGCCGACCGGGTGCGATCCCTGCTCGAACGGCCCCAGGAGGCGGCGAGGATCCGGGCGGCCGGGCACGCTCGGGCGGTTCGGGAACACACCTGGGGCCACCGCTTCCACAGTCTGCTGGCGTGCATCGTCGGCCCGCGATGAGGGTCTTCAGGGATGCCTGTGCGTGGGCCGGCCCCTTGTCCGCTTCCCCCGTGGACGATCCGATCCTTTGGACGGGTTGAGGCATCACGATTTCCGGACCCGTCAGGACGCCGATGGAACGCGCGCTTGCGACGCACGGCGCATCTTCCGGACCTTCTTTCGGATCCGGATGATCGGCTGTATCGCCCGGTAGTACCAGACCTTCCTTCGGAAGATCCTGGCCTTCTTGTGGTAGATCCAGCTGGTGTTTCCCTTCGTGGCGGACGTGTCCTTCAGGAAGGCGTGATTGATCGCGAACGCGTCGGGGGGCGTTCGGATGCTGCCGGGAACGACCCGGGTACCGTCCATCTCCTTTTCGAGATGAAACAGACCCTGCGCGTAAATCGTGATGTGCTCGGCCGCGATCTCGGTGGGTCGGATCTCGGGCAGTTTCTGCCGGATCAGGTGGGTGAGCACCATGGGCTGCGATGTGATCTCCGCGAACGCGGCCTTCAGCGACCAGTACCCGTGGTTGTAGTAGTCCATCGCCTCCCGCAGGAACGGATGCCCCCTGGGGCTGCCCAGCACGGCTCCGTCGAGGGCCCACGGGTGGCTGCCGTCGGGGTACTGCATGGCGATAAACAGGTTCTCCCCACGCAAGGGCTCCAGATCGCGAACGAGCTCGATGTCCGTATCGACGTAGACCCCGCCGTTTTCGTGCAGGACCTTCAGCCTCGCGTAGTCGGCGATGAATTCAAACAGCCGGTTGTCGTAAGCGAGGCGGAAAAACCTGGATTCCTGCCTCGTGCGATCGACGGGGAAATTGGATTCGTTCCACTCGATGATTTCCCATCCGGGAAGGGTTCGATGCCAGCTCTCGATGCACCGGCGCATCAGGTCGCGTTTCTCGCCGCCACCCAGCCATACGTAGTGCAATGTTTTGGGAATCATTTCCGAGTCTTCGCGAACGCGACGCGATGCGCGGTACTTAGCCACAAGGCAGGGGCGGAGCACAACAAGGGGGCGGATCCATGCGGCCCGGCCGGGCCGTCCGCGGGCGCCGGGCGCGCTTCCGGTACAATCGCCGCGATGACACGTACGTTTGCAGCGCGGACCCGTGGCTGACGCAGGCCCGTCCGCACCCGCGGGGGTGCGCCGGCGCATCTCCGGCTGGGGCCGCTACCCCGTGGCGGAGTGCGCCCTCCTGCGCCCGGAGCGGGTGCGCGACCTGGCGCCGGACTTGGGCGCCGGCCCCGTCCTTCCGCGCGGCCGGGGGCGGGCGTACGGCGACGCGGCGCTGTCGAGCCACGGCACGGTCGTCCTGACGGAGCGCCTGGACCGCTTCCTGGCCCTGGACGAGGAAAAGGGCCTGCTCACCGTGGAGGCGGGCGCCACCGTGGCGGAGGTCCTGGAGGTCGTCGTCCCGCGCGGGTGGTTCCTGCCCGTGAGCCCGGGCACGGGGGACGCGTCCATCGGCGGGTGCGTGGCGGCCGACGTGCATGGCAAGAACCACCACCACGACGGCGGCTTCGGCGCCCACGTCCGGTCCCTGACCCTCGTCACGCCGGGCGGCGACTTCGTCACCTGCGGCCCGGACGCGGAGGCCGAGCTGTTCTGGGCCACGGTGGGCGGCATGGGCCTCACCGGCGCCGTCGCGGACGTGACCGTGCAGCTCGTCCCGGTGGAGAGCGCCTGGATCGCCGCCCGCCACCACCGGGCGGGGGGGCTCGATGCCGTCCTGGACCTCCTGGACGGGGAGCCCGGCGAGGCGCCGTACAGCGTGGCGTGGCTCGACTGCCTGGCCCGCGGCGCCGGGCGGGGCCGGGGCGTGGTCATGGAGGGCCGCCACGCCACCGCCGAGCAGGCTCCCGGCGGACCGACCGGCGCCTTCCGCGTCCCGCCCCGGAGGGCCCTGGCCGTGCCGTGCGACGTGCCGTTCTCCGTGGTCCACGGGTTCCTCGGGCGCCTGTTCAACGGCCTGTACCTGAGCCGCGAGGGGGGTCGTGCGGGCGGAAAGCACTTCGTTACGGACTACGGCCGCTTCTTCCACCCCCTGGACGCCCTCCACGGCTGGAACCGGCTGTACGGGCCCCGGGGACTCGTCCAGCACCAGAGCGTCGTGCCCCTGGACGGCGGGCGCAAGGCGCTCCACGCGCTGGTGGAGACCCTGGAGCAGTCGCGCGTGCCCGCCTACCTGGCGGTCCTCAAGCGACTCGGCGCCGAGGGGTCCGGCCTGCTTTCCTTCCCCCTCGCGGGCTACACGCTCGCCCTCGACCTGCCCATGGGCCCGGCGACCCTGGCCCTGACGGACCGCCTGGACGCCGTCGTGGCCGACCACGGCGGACGCATCTACCTGGCCAAGGACGCCACCCTCAAGCCCGAGCGTTTCTTGGGCATGTACCCGCGCCTGGCGGCATGGCGGGCGGTGAAGCGGCGGGTGGACCCGGACAACATCCTGCGCTCGGACCTGGGCGACCGCCTGGGGCTGGTGGAGACGGCGTGAACGCCGCGGGAGGGGAGCGCGGCACCGTCCTGGTGCTGGGGGCGACTTCGGGCATCGCCCGGGCCACGGCGGCGGCCCTGGCGCGGCGCGGCTACGCCCTCTACCTGGCGGGGCGCGCGGCGGACGAGGTGGAGCGGGTGGCGACGGACCTCGCCCTGCGCCACCGGGTCACCGTCCACCACGGCCACTTCGACGCCCTGGCGGTGCGCTCCCACGGCGCCTTCGTGCGGCGCATCGCGGCGGAGGCCGAGCCGCCCCTGGCCGGGGCCGTGGTGGCGTTCGGCACCCTGGGGGACGAGGACGCCGCGCACCGGGACTTCAAGGAGGCCGACGCGATCCTGCGGGTGAACCTGAACAGCGCCGTGTCGGTCCTGACGCACCTCGCGAACCTGATGGAGGACCGGGGCGGCGGCTTCCTGGTGGGCGTCTCGTCCGTGGCCGGGGAGCGCGGGCGCAAGGGCAACTACTGCTACGGCGCCGCCAAGGCGGGGCTCACCACGTTCCTCTCGGGCCTGCGCGGACGCCTGGGCCCCAAGGGGGTGCGGGTCGTGACCGTGAAGCCGGGGTTCGTGGACACGGCCATGACCTTCGGCCGGCCCGGGATGTTCCTCGTCGCCTCGCCCGCCTACGTGGGGGAGCGCATCGCCCGGGCGATCGAGCGCGGCACGCCGGTGCTCTACGTCCCCTGGTTCTGGCGCTGGATCATGCTCGCGATCCGGGCGATCCCGGAGCGCGTCTTCGTGCGGATGGACCTGTGAGGGACGCGGCCGAATCCACACCTCGCGCCCTGTGGCGCCTGGCCCGGCCCCACCAGTGGGTCAAGAACCTGTTCGTGTTCGTGGGCCTGCTGTTCGGCCACGCCTGGCACGACACGGCCCTGCTGCACGCCTCCGTGGCGGCGTTCGTCGCCTTCTGCCTGGCGTCGTCCGCGGTGTACGCGATCAACGACATCGCCGACCGGGAGCAGGACCGGCTGCACCCGGTGAAACGCCTGCGCCCGGTGGCGTCCGGTGCCGTCTCGGTGCGGGCGGCGGGGGGCTTCGCGTCGGCCCTGCTGGTGGCGGGGATCGGCATCGGCCAGTGGGTGGGCGGCGGCGTCGCCCTGTGCCTGATCGTGTACGTGGCGCTGAACGTCGTCTATTCCCTGGGGGCCAAGCAGGTGGTGGTCCTGGACGTGTTCTTCGTCGCCGCCGGCTTCATGCTGCGCATCCTGGCGGGCACCGTGGGGCTCGGCATCCCGCCCTCGGACTGGCTGCTCCTGTGCGGCCTCATGGCGACGCTGTTCCTGGCCCTGGTGAAGCGCCGGGCCGAGACCGACGCCCTCGCCGGGGACGGGTCCGAGCACCGCGCCGTCCTGGGCACCTACAGCCCGGTGGTCCTGGACAACCTCATCAGCATCACCGCCGCGTGCATCATCCTGTCGTACAGCCTCTACACGATGAGCCCCGACACGGTGAAGATCCACGGCTCCGAGCGCCTGATCTACACGGTGCCGTTCGTCGCCTACGCCCTGTTCCGCTACATCGTGATCTGCCACGACCAGGGCCGGGGCGGGGACCCGAGCCGCGACCTGCTGCGCGACCCGCACATCCTGGCGGCCGGTGTGGGGTGGCTGCTCCTGACCCTCTGGATCGTCGCGTGAGCCTTCGGCCCGTCGCGCTGTTGGCCCTCGTCTGCCTGTTGGTCGTTGGCATGCTCGCTTCGGCGGGCTGCGGGGGGGACGACGAGGCCCCGGCGAGCCCGGTCACGGAGCGTCGGACGCCGGTGGAGGTGGTCACGGCGGCGGCGGCCCCGTACGTCGAGACCTACCGGGTCGCGGCCCCCGCACAACCCGAGGAGCGGGTGGACCTGAGCGCCGAGGTGGCGGGGACGCTCCTGGAGGTGAACGCCGACGTGGGCCAACGCGTGGCCAAGGGCGACGTCCTGGCGCGCTTCGACCCGGAGCGCCTCACGATCCTGCGCGACCGGCGCAAGGCCGAGCTGGACCGCGCCACCGTCGCCGCCGAGATCGCCAAGAAGGCGCTGGCGCGGCAGCGGGCATTGCACAGCGAGGGGTCCGTGGCCGACCCGGTGCTGGAGGACGCGGAGCTCACCGCCCGCCTCGCCGACGCCGATCGGCGCCTGGCGGAGCTGGCCCTGAAGGACGCCGCGCGCGACCTGGGCCATACCGTCGTCAAGGCCCCCATCGCGGGAGAGGTCACGCGGCGCCTGGCCGACCCGGGGGCCGTCGTCGCCGTGGGCGCGCCCCTGTTCCACCTGGCCGCGACGGACCGCATCCGCCTCGTGCCCGGCCTGTCCGAGGCCCAGGTGGTCCACGTGGCCAAGGGCGACAAGGCACGGGTCCGCTTCGACGCCCTGCCGGGCGAGGCGTTCACGGGCGAGGTCGCCCGCGTGGGCTCCGTGGACGAGGCCGGGCAGGCCGCCTTCCCCACGGAGATCCGCCTGAAGAACCCGGACGGCACGATCCGCCCGGGCATGGTGGGGCGCGTGGAGCTGCCCGGGCGCCGCCTGGACGAGGCCTACGCGATCCCCGCCGTCGCCCTGCGCCACGGCGAGCGCGGCATCGGGCTGTTCGTGGTGGCGGACGGCACGGCCCGGCGCGTGCCCGTGGAGGTGGCCGCCCTGGAGGACGAGACCGCCGTCGTCGCCGGAGGCGAGGCGAGCGGGCTTTCTGCGGGCATGGAGGTGGTGGTCGTGGGCCAGACGGCCCTGCGCCCGGGCGACAAGGTCGTCGTCACCGTGCGCGACGGCGCCGAGGCGGCCGGCCGGGACGACGCGGCCGTGTACGGCCTGCCGTAGCCGGCGCCCAAAGGCATCCCATGCCCTTCGTCCTCTTCTTCGTCCGCAACCCGGTCTTCGTCAATCTGCTGCTCCTGCTGACCATCATCAGCGGCGGCTACTTCTACGCGACCATGACCCGAGAGGTCTTCCCGGAGATCCCCCTCGACCTGGTCGCCATCACCACCCGCTACGCCGACATCTCCCCGGAGCAGATCGAGAAGGACATCACCATACCGATCGAGGACGCGGTCCACGCCATCACGGGCGTGGACGAGGTGGACTCCCGCTCCCTCGAGGGCGTCTCCATGATCGAGCTGTCCCTGGAGCAGGGCGCCTCCATCAGCAAGGTGGCCCAGGACGCGCGCAGCGAGATCGAGCGCCTGGTGGACCTGCCCAAGGACGCGGACGACCCGGTGGTCGTCGAGATCGAGTCCCAGTTCCCGGTGATCAACGTCACCGTCCACGGCGACGCCCCCGAGGCCGACCTCCGCGTCGTCGCCAAGGAGCTCGAACGGGGCGCCGAGCGCATCACGGGCGTCTCGAACGTGGTCATGACCGGCTACCGCGACCGGGAGGTCTCGGTGGACATCGACCCCCTGCGCCTGGCCGCCTACCGGGTGGGGGCGGGGGAGGTGGCGGACGCCGTCGCGGCCCGCAACCTGGACCTGCCCGCGGGGGTCATCCGCGGCAACCGCACCGACTACCTGGTGCGCACGGTGGGGGAGTACGCCGACCCCACGCAGCTGGCCGGCGTGGTCGTGCGCCGGGGGCCGGAGGGCCGCCAGGTCCGGGTGGGGGACGTGGCCGACGTCCACCTCGCCTTCGAGCAGGAGGAGGCGTTCAGCAAGATCAACGGCGAGCGCGCCATCTCCCTGGAGATCAGCAAGAAGAAGCACGGCGACACGATCGCCATCGTGAACCAGGTGCGCAAGGTGGTCGCGACGGCGGAGGCCGGCGCCCCGCCGGGGGTCTCCATCACGACCACCCGCGACGGCTCGGTCTGGATCCAGTCGCGCCTGCGCACGCTGTACGTCAACGGCACCATCGGCTTCGTCCTGGTGTGCCTCACCCTGTTCGCCCTGCTCGACTGGCGCATGGCCTTCTGGGCCGCGGTGGGCATTCCCACGTCGTTTCTGATGGCGTTCGTGTTCATGGACGCGGCGGGCATGTCGATCAACATGCTGTCCCTGTTCGCCCTGATCGTCGTATTGGGGCTGATCGTGGACGACGCGATCATCGTCACCGAGAACGTCTACCGCTACCTGCT
>CAZGRJ010000077.1:0-12018 GCA_964528115.1 uncultured Nitrospirales bacterium | reverse complement strand
CTTCCCCTAAGGCGAGTGGTGCGACCCGCACGGGCCGACCGGGAGCGGCTGCTGGAGTTCCTGCGCTCGCTCTAGAACGGCCACACCGCCGGGATCAGCGGCACGGCCACCAGGACGATGATGGCGTCCAGGGGCAGGCCCACGCGCCAGTAGTCGGTGAAGCGGTAGCCGCCGGGGCCCATGACGAGGGTGTTGTTCTGGTGGCCGATGGGGGTGAGGAACGCGCACGAGGCACCCACGGCCACGGCCATGAGGAACGGGTCGGCGGAGGTGTCCAATCGGGCGGCGATGTCGATGGCGATGGGCGACATCACGACCGCCGTGGCGGCGTTGTTCATCAGGTCCGTCAGGCCCATGGTCACCACCAGGAGGGCGGCCAGGATCCACACCGGCCCCAAGCCCGTGCCGGCGGTCACCACCCAGTCGGCGATCACGGCCGCGGCGCCCGTGGTCTGGAGCGCCGTGCCCACGGGGATCAGGGCGCCCAGCAATACGAGGATGGGCCAGTCGATGGCCTCGTAGAGGTCGCGCAGGGGCAGGACCTCGGCCATCACCAGGAAGAGCACCGCCAGCCCCAGGGACAGGGCCGCCGGCAGGATGCCCACCGCGGTGGCGGTCACGGCGGCGGCGAAGACGGCCGTGGGCAGGACCATCCGGCGCGGCTGGAACGAGAGCCCCCGTCCCGCCAGGGGCAGGCAGCCGAGCGAGCCGACCACGGCCGACACGGTGTCGGCGTCGCCCTCCAGCAGGAGCACGTCGCCCGGCCGCAGGCGGACGTTGCCCAGGCGCGCCATGAACGGCCGCCCCTCCCGGGCCACGGCCAGGAGGTTCACGCCGTACTGGGAGCGCAGCCGGAGGGAGATCGGGGTGGCGCCCACGATCCGCCCCTGGGGCGCGACCACGGCCTCGATCACGGCCGTGTCCACCTCCTTGAGGTCCTCGGCCAGCTTCTCGGAGCCCATCAGCTCCACCCCCATCTTGTCCGTGGCCTCCTTGAGGGCCGTGGGCGAGCCCTGCACCAGGAGCACGTCGCCCGCCCGGATCGCCTCGGCCCGCAGGCGCTGCACCAAGCGCCGGCCGCCGCGGATGATGCCGATCACGGCCAGGGCCTCCTCGGTGCCCTTCTCGAACTCGGCCACGGGCCGGCCCACCGCCTGCGCCCCCTCCGGGGCCCGCAGCTCACTGACGTAGTTGGCCACCTCGAACAGGCCGTCCGTGTCGGCCGTGCCCTTGCGGTGCTGGGGGATCAGGCGCCAGCCGATCACCATCAGGTACACCAGGCCCGCCCCCGCCACCGCCAGGCCCACGGGGGCGAAGTCGAACATGCCGAACGGCACGCCGCCCGCGTCGCGCCGGAAGTTGGCCACGACCACGTTGGGGGGCGTGCCGATGAGGGTCACCAGCCCCCCCAGGATGGTGGCGAAGGAGAGCGGCATGAGGGCCCGGCTGGCCGTGGTGCCGTGCTTGCGGCCGGCGGAGAGGGCCACGGGCATGAGGAGCGTCAGGGCGCCCACGTTGTTCATGAAGGCCGAGAACGCCGCGCCCATGCCCCACAGGGACATCTGGGCGGCGCGGGGATGGGCCGCCAGGCGGAACAGCCGGTCGGCGATCAGGTCCACGAGCCCCGAGCGGGTCAGGGCGCGGGACAGCGCCAGGACCGCCGCCACCGTGATCACCGCCGGGTGGCCGAAGCCCAGGAAGGCGTCCGGCGCCGGCACCACGCCCGAGAGCACCGCCGCCATGAGGGCGGTGACCGCCACCACGTCGTAGCGCCAGCGGCCCCAGACGAACAGGACCAAGGCCCCGGCCAGGATAGCGAAGACGGCGATCTGCTCCGCGGTCAATCCCTTCTCCTCCTGGCCCTTCTCCTCCTGGCCCTGCCCTTCCCGGCCACAACCTCCCCGGGGCGCATCATCCCCCACCCCGGCGCGCCGGGGCAATGCCGGTTCCGCGGGCGCCAAACCCCCGATGGCGAGCGGGATTTCTTGGCACGGAAATTGGTATGTCCGGGGCGAACCCGTCGGACGGGGTGGCGCAACTTTCAGGGGGGAGGTATCGTAAGTGTTACCGGGACCTACCCGACAGCACGGCGAAGAGGAGAGGGCGATGGATTGGCGTGTGTCTTCCCATCCGACGGATTCGACCCATTCCGCACGAAATGGTCGCGACCCGGTGTTTGTGGTGCGCCGTGATCCCAACGGCGACTGCTCCGGCACCTGCGACTTCAATCTCGGGCGCTGCCTGATGGGGTGGCGCCACCCCGGCGGCAACGTACCCTGGGACCCGCGCTGCCGCGACGGCGACACCTACGCGTTCGCCCTCGTCGAGGCGGCGCCCACGCACAAGCCGTCGCTGCCGGCGTAGGGCGCCCCGGCGGGTCCGGCGGGTCCGGCGGTCGCGTTCGTCTGCCGGCCCGTGGCGTGGGCTTTCACGCTATCATGGTCACCTCGCACAACGCTTCAGCGGGGAGGACCGACATGACCCCCACCGAGACCCTCGTCCACGAGCACGACGTGATCCTGCTGGTCGTCGAGGCCGCGGCCCGCGAGGCGGAGGCGATCCGCGCCGCCGGGCGGGTCGACGCCGACCGGGTCGCGCGCTTCGCCGACTTCTTCGCCGGCTTCGCCGACGCCTGCCACCACGCCAAGGAGGAGAAGCTGCTCTTCCCCCGCCTGAAGGAGCGCGGCGCCATCGACAAGGGGTGCCCGGTCCCGCGTCTCGTGGACGAGCACGAGCGCGGCCGGGGCCACGTGCGGGCGATCCGCGCCGCCCTCGTGGGGGCCGCCGCGGGAGAGCCGGCTGAGGTCGCCACCGTGGCGGACCATCTGGCCGACTACGCCGCCATGCTGCGGGAGCACATCCGGCGCGAGAACGAGATCCTCTTCCCGTGCGCCGACCGGAACCTGACCGCCGCCGACCAGACCGAGCTCGCCCAGGGCTTCGAACGCGTGGAGACGGAGGAGACCGGCGCGGGCGTCCACGAGCGCTACCACCGCCTGGCCCACGAGCTGGCTGGCCGGGCCGCCAGCGCCTGACGTCGCGGCACCCGGCCGTCGCGCCCGCCTACTGGGCGGCGGGGAAGTAGGCGTCGGTGATGCGGTCGTTCAGGGCCGCGAGGCCCAGCTGCAGATCGTCGATGAACTGGTGCAGCTCCTCCCGCTTGAGGTCCGCGGGGGCCACCTCGGTCACCAGCTTGCCGACCGCCCGGGCGGTCCGCAGGGGGCCTTCGGCCCCGGGCAGGTTGCGCAGCGACTCCTCCACCCGGGTCACGCAGTGCAGGAACGAGCGCGGGAAGACCGGGTCGGTGAACAGGAACGTGAGCACGTCCGGCCGGCGCACCATGCCGTGGGTGTGGCGCCGGTACATCTGGTAGGCCGACATGGTCCTGAGGACCCCCATCCACAGCACGTTCTCGAACGGCGTCAGGTCGCCCACCGTGTCCGGCAGGCGGCTGGCGGCGCGCACGTCGATGATGCGGGTGGTCATGTCGGCCCGCTCCAGGTGGCGCCCGGCGCGCAAAAACTCGAAGGCCCAGTCGCGGCTCATGGTCCCCTCCACGATCCCGGCCAGCTCCTGGCAGCCGACGACGACGGCGTTCAGGTGGTCGTACCGGGCGCGGGGGTTGGGCTTGCGGGCGAGGTTGCGGCCCGCTTCCAGGTAGACCGTGTTGACCTGCTCCCACGCCTCCTGGGGCAGAATGTCGCGCACCGTGCGGGCGGACTCGCGGGCGCGCCGGAGGGACGATAGCAGGGAGCCCCGGTTGTCGCCGTCGGCGGTCAGGAACCGGATCACCGCCGCCTCGCCCCGGCCCCGGCCGCGGTAGTCGCCGCCGCTGCCGGTGATGGTCAGCAGCGTGTCCCAGCCGAACCGCACCTTCACCGGCAGGTCCATCATGACGTGGGCGGTGACGTTGATCAGGCGCGCCGTGTTCTCGGCCCGCTCCACGTAGCGGGCCAGCCAGTAGACGTTCTCGGCGACGCGGGAGAGCACGGCGTCCGGTCCCCCTACCCGCCCCGGGACGTGTCCACGATCCAGGTGTCCTTGCTGCCGCCCCCCTGGGAGGAGTTGACCACCGTGGAGCCGGCCTTGAGGGCCACCCGGGTCAGGCCCCCCGTGGTGACGGTGACGTCCCCGCCCAACAGGATGAAGGGGCGCAGGTCCATGTGGCGCGGCTCGGGCCGCACTCCCACCAGGGTGGGCGCGGTGGACAGGGTCACCATGGGCTGGGCGATGTACTCCCGGGGGCGCGCCCGGACCCGGGCCGCCATCTTCTCGCGCTCGCGCTTCGTGGACTGGGGCCCCACCAGCATGCCGTAGCCGCCCGACTCGTTGGCGGGCTTGACCACCAGCTTGTCCAGATTGGCCAGGACGTGCTCACGGGCCTTCTTCTCCACGCACTTGTAGGTCGGGACGTTGGGCAGGATCGCGTCCTCGTCCAGGTAGTAGCGGATCATCTGGGGCACGTAGGCGTAGACCACCTTGTCGTCCGCCACCCCGGCGCCGGGGGCGTTGGCGAGGCCCACGTTGCCCTTGCGCCAGGCGCGCAGGAGGCCGGGCACGCCGATGGCCGAGTCGGGGCGGAAGGCCTCGGGGTCCAGGAACAGGTCGTCGATGCGGCGGTAGATCACGTCCACCGGGGTCAGACCCGCGATGGTGCGCATGTAGACGTGGTCGTCGTCGCCCACCACCAGGTCCGAGCCCTCCACCAGCTCGGCCCCCATCTGGCGGGCCAGGTATGCGTGCTCGAAGTAGGCGCTGTTGTAGATCCCGGGGGTGAGCACCACGATCTCGGGCCGCCCGCGCTTGCGCGGCGCGATGGCGGCCAGGGTGTCGGAGAGCTGGGCCGGGTAGTCGTGCACCGGCAGCACCCGGACCGACGCCATCAACTCGGGGAAGACGCGCTTGGTGACCTCGCGGTTCTCCAGCATGTAGGAGACGCCGGAGGGCACCCTGAGGTTGTCCTCCAGGACGTACACCGTGCCGTCCTTGTCGCGGATGAGGTCGGAGCCGCAGATGTGGGCCCAGACCTTGAGCGGCGGCGAGAAGCCCACGCACTGGGGGCGGAAGTTGCGCGACCCGGCCAGGAGGTCGCGCGGGAAGACCCCGTCCTTGACGATCTTCTGGTCGTGGTAGACGTCGTCGATGAACAGGTTCAGGGCCCGGACCCGCTGCGCCAGGCCGGCGGCGATGCGATCCCACTCCGACTTGCGGATCACCCGGGGGATGATGTCGAAGGGCCAGGCCCGGTCGATGCCGGTTTGTCCCTTGGTCCGCTTGTCGCTGTAGACCGTGAAGGTGATGCCCATCATCTGGATCGCGAGCTCGGCGGCGGCCTTGCGCTCCTTGAGCTCGGCGTCCGACAGGCGCGCCAGGAAACGGCACAGCCGGCCCGCGCCGGGGCGGGCCTTGCCGCCTCCCGCGATCAGCTCGTCGAACGCCCCGTTGGCGGCGTACTGGCGCCAGTCGATGGACATCGCGAAATCGTTGGACCCCCTACCGAACCGTACCACAACCCACATTCCCGTCCGAATCGCCGGCGGTCCCGTCGCCGGCCCTGCCCCGCGTGTCGCGCACCTGCGCGCGCCGTGCGTCCCGGCACGGCGCTTGCCTTACAACGACGGCATGACCGATCGTCTACAATGGTCCCAAGCTCCGTCCTGGCGCACGCCCCAGGCCGGCTGTCTGAACGGGAGGCGAACCCCCATGACGTATTGTGTGGCCATCAAGGTAAATCAGGGGCTTGTGTTCGCCTCCGACTCCCGGACCAACGCCGGCGTGGACTACGTCAGCGTCTACAGCAAGATGCATTCCCTCGGCGTGCCGGGGGAGCGGACCTTCGTGCTGCTGGCGGCCGGGAACCTGGCCACCACCCAGATGGTGGTGAACCTGATCCAGCGCGACATGGAGCAGGGCGAGCGCCGCGGCCTGGCCCACGCGGAGTACCTGTACGACGCGGCCCACTACGTGGGCGAGCTGAGCGTGGACGTGCAGGAGCGCCACGCCGAGGCCCTCAAGCAGTCGGGCAACAGCCCGGAGGCCACGTTCATCCTGGGGGGCCAGATCAAGGGCCGGCCGCCGGACATCTACCGGATCTACGCCGAGGGCAACTGCGTGACCGCCTCCCCGGAGACCCCTTACCTCCAGATCGGCGAGACCAAGTACGGCAAGCCGATCCTGGACCGCATCGTCAGCCCGTCCCTGAGCCTGGCGGACGCCGGACGGTGCGCCCTGGTCTCCCTGGACTCGACCATGCGCAGCAACATCTCCATCGGCCCGCCCCTGGAGCTGGCGTTCTATCGCACCGACTCGTTCGAGGTGGCGCCGCGCCTGTCGCTCAAGCCCGCGTCGCCCTACTACGCCTCGGTGCAGAAGAGCTGGAACGAGGGCCTCAAGCGGGCCTTCAAGCGCCTGCCCAAATTCGACTGGGAATAGCCCGACGGGGAATCGCCCGGCTCGGCATGTCCCGGCGACGGCCACGTCGGGGCCCCGTTACCGTCCGGCGACCACCCGGTGGACGAAGGCGAGCTTGTCCACGGCGGTGCCGTTCAGGACGAACGGGTACGGATCGGGCAGGCCCATGCTGCGGTTGAGGGCGTTCATGGCCGTGGTCAGGTGGGACCAGTCCACCAACAGCACCTCGAAGTCCCCCACCGGCCCGCCCCGTCCCTGGGGCGACGCGAGGGGCCGGCCGCCTAGGCGCAGGCCGAAGTCCTGGGCGGTCTCCAGGGTGTCCACCATGTGCAGGTAGTGGGCCCAGGTCTCGGCCCAGTCCTCCCACGGGTGCGCGGCCGCGTAGGCGCTGATGTAGCGGCCCTCCCACCCGGCCTCCCCGCCCCCGCCGTAATAGCTCGCCAGGGCCCGGGCGTAGTCGGCGTTCTCGTCGCCGAACAGCTCGCGGAACGGCTCGTGCCACGCCGTCCCGGCCACCATGCGCTCCCAGTAGTAGTGCCCCGACTCGTGCCGGAAGTGGCCGAGCAGCGTGCGGTAGAGCTCGTGCATGCGCTCGCGCATCCGCTCCCGGGCCGTGTCGTCGGCTTCGGCCAGGTTGATCGTGATCAGGCCGCCCCGGTGCCCGGTCACGATGCGCCGCCGGTCGCCCGCGGGGTCCACGAACTCCTGGGACGTGGTCTGGTCGGCCAGGAACTCGAAGGCGAGGCCCCGCTCCGGGTCCGTGGCACGCCCCTCCACCGGCAGGCCCAGGGCGAACAGGGTGTACAGGAGGCGGCGCTTGGCCACTTCGATCCGGTACCACAGCCGGCGGTTGTTGGGCTCCGAAAGGTTCGGGATGACCCGGTTCAGGCGGCACGAGGCGCACAGGGGCTGAGGGTCCTCGGCGCGGACGACCCAGTTGCACACGTCCTGCTGCGACCAGTTGGCGCACAGGCGGTAGAGGTCGCCCCCCGCGGTCGGCTTGAGCAGGCGCACGCCCCCCTCGGGCGCGGCCTTGTCCACCGGGTCCAGGGCCGCCAGGAGCCTCCGGTCCGGCAGGAAGCCCGTCGCCCGCCCGCAGTTGAGGCACAGGCTGTTCTCGAAGTGCAGCGTATTGCCGCAGTGGCAGTGGTAGGTCTTCATGGGTGGGGCCGCGCCCTGAGGCGCAGTGTACGGACCCGGCGAGGCGGCGGGCAAGGGGGGAACGCGGCGCCCGGCCGGGTGGATTTACTTATCTACTTATTTACTTGGAAACACCGATGGGCGCCGCCGCCGTCCGCCCTCAGGCCGCCCGCTGGGCCGTCTGCTCGAGGGCGTCGGAGGCGTAGCTGTGCAGGCCCAGGGTCTGCATGGTCCAGGCCCGGTGGATCGGGTCCAGCGTGCCGCCGGCGGCCCCGACGGCGACCAGGAGCGGGAGGTAGTGCTCCAGGGTGGGGTGGCAGTCGCGCCCGTGGGGGAGGTGCTTCCAGGGATCGGCCAGGGACTGGGTGTCGCCCGCGGCGAGGGCCGCCTCCGCGGCGGCGACGAACGACTCGGCCCAGGGTGCCGAGGCCCCGTCCGGCGCGGTGGGGGCGACCCGGGCCAGGTTGTGGGTGATCCCGCCGCTCGCGACGATGAGGACGCCCTCCTCCCGCAGCGGGGCGAGGCGGCGGCCCATGTCCAGGTGCCAGTCGCCGCCGCGGGCGGTGGAGAGGGACAGTTGCAGCACGGGCACGTCGCCACGGGGCCAGGCGTGGCGCAGGGGGACCCACACGCCGTGGTCCAGGGGGCGGGCACGGTCGACACCGAGGCCCCTCCCGAACACCTCGGCCACCCGCTCGGCCCACTCGGCGCTGCCCCGCACGGGCCAGGTCACCTTGTAGAGGGGCGGCGGAAACCCGAAGAAGTCGTGCTGGATGCGGGGGTGCGGCACGCCCCCGGACAGCCGCGTCGTCGGCGCGTCCCAGTGGGCCGAGACGCACAGGATCGCCTGGGGCACCTCCGGCAGCAATCCCGGCAGCGCCCGCCAGTGGCGCACCGTCGCCGCCGCCCCGGCGTCCATGCCCGCCTGGGGCGCCGGCTGCACCGCACCGCCGGCCTGGGCGGCCAGGGCGGGCTCCTCGGCCAGCGCAAGGGTGGGCGGGCCGTGGGAGACGAACACGACGGGCATCGGCACGAGCATCGGCACTGCGATGGGGGCTCCTTTCCCCCACCATCGTAGCGGAACGGGCGGTTACGTGCCTGGGGCAGGCCGTGCCCGCCCCCACCCTTCGCGCAAGTTCCGCAAGAAACACAAGAAGCGCAAGAAACGCAAGAGACACAGGGCGGGGGCGGAGGGGGTTCGATATACCTCTGGCCGTGAGCGAGGGGATGCGCATTCGGGACGGGGCCGGCTGGCCGCACTTTTCGGCGGCGGAGCTGGGGTGCCGGCACTGCGGGCGGATCGCCATGGACCCGGGGTTCATGCGGCGGCTCGAAGATCTGCGGGCGGACTTCGGGCGGGCCATGCCGGTGAACTCGGGGTACCGCTGCCCCGTGCACGACGCGGAGATCGGCGGGCGGGGGGCGCATCCGACCGGGCATGCGGTGGACGTGCGCGTCTGTGGCGAGGATGCCTACCGCCTGGTGGCCCTGGCGCCGCGGCACGGGTTCACGGGACTTGGACTCCAACAGCGTGGCGACATGGAGCGCCGGTTCGTCCATCTCGATGATCTGGGCGGACCGAACTTCCCACGCCCGCGCGTGTGGACCTACCCCTGACCCGCCCCCCGACCTCGCCCCGCCGACCGGCGGACCATCACGACACCATGAAGATGGGGGAAATCCAATGACGACGGATCTGCTCGAAACGGATGCAGGGGTGCCGGACCCGTGGGAGGCCGGAACGGACGAGGATGACGAGGTGTACCGCTGCGGCTGCCCCGACTGCCGGGCGCTGCGCGGGGGAGGCGCCCGGACGAAGGATGGGGCGCGCGATGCCTGAGGGGCTGATCTACTGCCCGCGCTGCCTGCGGGTGCTGTGCGTCTGCGCGTGGGTGCGGCCGGGGCCGCGCGCGGCACGGGCGTCCAGGGCTTCCAGACCTTGGGGCGGGTGCGGGGGCGAGGCGCGGGAGGCGGACGGGCGGCGGCACCCGGAGCCGGCGGGTCCGCCCGACCCGCGCCGGGCCGCCTGAGCCGTGGTGCCCGGCATTCTGGGGCTGGTGGGCGAGGCGCTGGCGCCGGCCTTCCAGCTGATCGACAAGCTCCACACGTCGGAGGCCGAGAAGCTGGAGGCGCGGCGGGCGGTGTTCGCGATCCAGGCGGAGCTGTTCGGGCAGCTCCTGGACTACGAGAAGGGCCTGGCCGAGGGGCGCGCGAGGATCATCGAGGCGGAGGCCCAGGGACAGGGCGTGCTCCAGCGCAACTGGCGCCCCATCACCATGCTGACGTTTCTCGTCCTGGTGGTCTGCGACGCGTTCGGCCTGCTGCCGTTCCGGCTGGCGGGCGACGCGTGGACGCTGTTGCAGATCGGCCTGGGGGGCTACGTCGTCGGGCGGTCGGTGGAGAAGGTGGCGCCGCAGCTGATGAAGAAACGGGACTGAGGCGGCGCGATCGCCGGGTGGGCCACCCGCTTGCGCCTCCGCGCCCCGCGGCAGCCCTTCCCACCCTGGCGGGGCGCCAGGGGCCGGGACCGGGAGGCTCCCCCCGATGAGCTTCCCTGCTTTCGGTCCTCCCGGACCCGGCCGCGGAACATTAGGGGCCTGCGATTTCTATAAGTCAAGACCTGGAAAGGAAAAATCGCCATGGAAGAGACGGGCGGGTGGCACCTGGACCGGCGCATTTCGTTGGGGCATCTGGTGACGACGGCGACGCTGCTGGTGGCGATGATGCTGTGGGCCGGGCGGATGGACACGCGCACGTCGCTGCTGGAGGTGTCGCTGAACCGGCAGGCGGCGGTGGACCGGCGCCAGGACGAGGCGACGCAGCAGTTGCGGGAGGAGATCCGCGAGGAGCTGCGGGCCCTCAACGAGAAGATGGACCGCTACCTGGGCGACGCGAAGCCGCGCCACCAGATGGTTCCGACCCAGGACGCCTCGGGCGGCCCCGCGCGCGGGACGGCCTGACGTTGGGCGACGATACGCCGCCCGGGAAGCGGCGCCACACCGGGCGGGTGTCGCGCTACACGCAGGAGCTGGCGGAGGCGATCTGCCGGCGCATCGAGGCGGGGGAGACGCTGAAGGGCATCTGCCGCGACACGTCCCTGCCCTGCTGCCAGACGGTGCAGAACTGGCGCACCCGCATTCCGGCGTTCCGCACCCGGTACGCCGTGGCCCGCCTGCGGCAACGGGAGGTGATCGGCGCCGGGGGCGGCCGCCCGGAGCCAGGGAGCGACGTCGGCCGCTACTTCCCGGCCCTGGGGGAGGCGATCTGCGCCCGGCTGGCGGCGGGCGAATCGCTGAACGCGATTTGCGCCGACCCGCGCATGCCCGGCATCCAGACGGTCCTGGGCTGGCTGGACACCCTGCCCGACTTTACCGCCGCGTACCACCGCGCCCGCGCCCATCAGGCGCACGCCATGGCAGACGAGGTGCTCCAGGTGATCCGGCGCGACGACCTGGCCGCGGCCGACAAGCAGGCGCGCCTGAGCGGCCTGAAGTGGCTGGCGGACGCCCTGGCCTCCAACCAGCACGGCGGGAAGCCGCCGGCGGACGCGCCGGGGGAGGAGGGGGCGTTGATTCAGATTGTGGTGAATTCGGAGGGGGAGGAGCAGGCGTAAGGGCGGGCTAGCCGTTCGTGCCTTCCAGTAGGTCGAGAAAGGCCCGGAGGGTTACGACGTGGATACCCTTCCACTCGCCCAGGGCGAGCATGGCCCGGTCGCCGGTCACAATCAGGTCGGCGCGGCTGGCGATGGCGCATTCGAGGATGCGATTGTCGGGCTCGTCCTTCAGGACGCGGAGCGTCGTGCGGGGCCGGACCAATTCTCCGAGATCGGCCAGGAACACGGCCACCCGGGCGAGTTGCTCGGGGTCGTGGTCGAACTTGCGCGCCAGGACGTCGATCACCTCCGCGATGAGCGGCTTGGAAACGACGAGCCCGAAGCGCCCCTCCGCGGCGGCGATCACGGCCTTCTCCGCCTGCCCTCCCGGCAGTGCCAGGGCCGACACGAAGATGTTGGTGTCGAGGACGGCCTTCACCGGCCGAGGTGGCGTTCGAGGTCCTTTTCGGTCAGCAAGCCCTTCTCCCGGGCCTTCTTGCGCCAGTAGTCCTGAATGCCGCGCAGCTCGCCCTTGAGATGTTCGGCGCGGGCGGCCCTCAGGAAGTCCTGAATGACGGCGCTCAGGGACTTGCCTTCCGAGCGGGCAAGCTCCTCGGCCACCTTTGCGAGCTCCGGCGGCAGGGAGATGGTCTTCTTGACGGCTGTGGTCATGGTGGGGCTCCAGGGAGGCCGGTATGAATTATTACCACCAGGATAGCCGGGGGGAGGGGGGACGGCAAGGTTCGTCGGCAAAGGCCTGCCTGAGCGGCATGAAGCGGCTGGCGGACGCGCTGGCCTCCAACAAGCACGGCGCGAAGCCGCAGGCGGACGCGCCGGGGGAGGCGGGGGCGTTGATTCAGATTGTGGTGAATTCG
>CAZGRJ010000076.1:6536-12031 GCA_964528115.1 uncultured Nitrospirales bacterium | reverse complement strand
GAGCGCGACACGGTGGTCCTGCCCGAGCTCAAGATCCCCGACGCCGACCTGAAGGCCGTCACCAAGGTCACCGTCGTCGCCTGCGGCACCAGCTGGCACGCGGGCCTCGTGGGCAAGTACATGATTGAGGCCCTGGCGCGGGTGCCGGTGGAGGTGGACGTGGCCTCCGAGTTCCGCTACCGCGACCCGATCGTGGAGAAGAGCCACGTCGTCCTGGTCATCACCCAGTCCGGCGAGACCGCCGACACCCTGGCCGCCATGCAGGAGGCCCGCAAGAAGGGCGCCAAGTGCATCGCCATCTGCAACGTGGTGGGCTCCTCGGCCGCCCGGGGCGCGGACGGCGTCGTCTACACCCACGCCGGACCCGAGATCGGCGTCGCCTCCACCAAGGCGTTCACCACCCAGCTGGTGGCCTTGTATCTGCTGGCGCTCAAGCTCGCGGAGGTCCGCGGCACCGTCCCGGCGGACGAGCGCCGCAAGCTGATCGAGGACCTGGCCCGCCTGCCGCGCCTGATGGAGCGGCTCCTGGGCCACGAGCCCACGATCCAGGTGATGGCCAAGCGCTACTTCCGCTACGCCAACTTCCTGTTCCTGGGCCGGGGCCCGCACTTCCCCATCGCCCTGGAGGGGGCCCTGAAGCTCAAGGAGATCAGCTACATCCACGCCGAGGCCTACGCCGCCGGCGAGATGAAGCACGGCCCCATCGCCCTGATCGACGAGAACATGCCGGTCGTCACCCTGGCGCCGCCGGGCGCCCTGTACGACAAGGTGGTCAGCAACGCCCTGGAGGTGAAGGCCCGGGACGGCATCGTGATCGCCCTGGTGGGCGAGGGCGACAAGGAGCTGGCCTCGCGGGTGGACGACGTGATCGTCGTGCCGCCGTCGAACCCCCTGCTCTCGCCCCTGCTCTACTGCCTGCCGCTCCAGTTCCTCGCCTACCACATTGCCGTCCTGCGCGGCTGCGACGTGGATCAGCCGCGCAACCTCGCCAAAAGTGTAACGGTCGAATGACTGTGATGGGCACGTAGCCCGTGGCCCACGTCCACGAGGACCAGCCGGCCACCCTGCTGGTCGAGCACATCGACCTGCTCTCCACGGCCCCCGACAAGACGGCCCTGGATGTCGCCTGCGGCCGGGGCCGCAACGCGCTCTACCTGGCCCGTAAGGGGTTCGCCGTGACGGGCTTCGACCGGGACACCGCTGCCCTGGCGGACGCCCGCGCCCAGGCCGCCGACCGGGGCCTCGCGGCGACGCTCCAGGAGCGGGACCTGGAGGCGGACGGCGCCACCCTGCCGGAGGCCGCCTTCGGCGTCGTGTGCGTCTTCTACTTCCTGCACCGCCCGCTCCTTTTGCCCATCGGCCGGGCCGTGCGGCCGGGCGGGTTCCTGGTGTACGAGACCTTCCTGATCGACGGCCACCTGCGCTGGGGCACGCCGGGCCGGGGGGAGTTCGCATTCGGCCACAACGAGCTGCTGGACGCCTTCCGGGACGGCTTCCGCATCCACCTGTACCAGGAGCGGGTGGACGAGCGCGCCCGCTCCGCCCGGGTCCAGCTCATCGCGCAGCGGACGTGACGGGCGAAGCGCGGCAACCCGTGCGTGCGGCGGCCGGGCCGGCCCGGTGGCTCGGCGCCGCCCTGGCGCCGCTGCTCCTGACGGCCTGCGCCCACGCCCCCCAGCCGATCACCCTGAATCCCGCGCCGCACATCACCGAGCACGCGGTGGGCAAGCTCGCCGCCGTGTCGGTTCGGATCGTGGACGCCCGGCCCGCCGGCGGGCCGGGCGACGTGCCGTCCGTGCGCACGGCGCGGGAGCAGTACCCCATCACGGGCGACGTGCTGGAGGCGGTGCGCGGGCAGATCATGGCCGGACTGGACCGCCAGGGCTTCCGCCCCACGGCCGCCCCGGGCGACGACACGGGGCGCTCCCTCACGGTGGAGGTGCGCAAGCTGGAGCTGGGGGTCCTGCCCGGCTTCGGTAGCTCCGACATCAACGCCACCGTGGCCCTGAAGGCCACCGCCCGGCGCGCCGACGGCACCTACGAGGTCACCCACCAGGTCAACGAGCACCGCAAGGTGGCCTTCGGCCCCACCCGAAAGGACGTGGCCGCCACCCTCAACGGCGCCCTCGGCGGCGCCCTCCAGCGCATCCTGGAGGACGACAAGCTGCTCGGCTTCTTGGCCGGGGCGCCCGGCTCCTAGCCGCTTTCCGCGAAATACGCCCGGGTGTTCGGGTGCACGGCCGGGTCCGCCGCCGCGGCCGCCACCGGCCACCAGCGCAGGGCCCCGTGCTGGGCGTCGGGTCGGATGTCCGCTCCCTCCGGCAGGCGCAGGCGGTAGGCGAGCACCACGTAGTGGGTCCCGAATCCCTCCGCGCCCGCGAAGTTCGTGGGGTAGAGGTGCTCGAAGACGCCCGCGAACGTGGCCGTCGCGGGATCGACCTCGACCCCCAGCTCGGTCAAGGCGACCCGGGCGATGGCGTCGGCCAGACGCTCGTCCTTGCGGACCGCGCCCCCCGGCACGAACCAGGTGCCCTTCGCGGGCTCGTTCTCCCGCAGGCCCAGGAGCACCTCGCCCCGGGCGTTCTCCACGATCAGGTCCACCGCCACCAGGGGGGCGTGGCGGACGACCTGCAGGAAGTCGTCGCGGGCGACCGGACGCGATGGGGGTTGTGTCACGGCTTGCCTGAAAACGTCAGGCCCGGCGGGGCGACACACAGTCCGTTGCCGCGCCCCGCCGGGCCTCGGTGCCGGAGGCGTTGCCGCCCCGGCGCCTGGAGGACCCGGTGCCGTTGGTCGTCAGCGCCGGGACCCCATCACACACATCACACGACCTGCTTACCCACCTCGGGCGGGCCATCGGCTCCGCCCGTCATGCAAAACATCCGCGCCATCCCTACATCCGGTGCTCCACGAAGCGCCCTTCGAGCGGCTGCACCGGACGCGCGTTCTCGCGCACCAGGGCCAGGAAGCGCTCCACCTGGGCCCGCGAGACCGTGCCCGTCGCGTCCATCACGAACCACCGCACCCCCTCGCTGCAGGGGGGCGTGGTCAGTGAACCGTTGTAGTAGAAGAACCCCGATCGCCCGGGCAGCAGGTTGGAGGGCTCCGCGGGACCCCCCGCCACCTCCGCCTCCACGCCCACCTCGGCCGGGACGCTCGAAAGGACGCGTGCGAGGAACGGGTTCTCGGCGCCCTCCTCCAGCAAGATACCCACCACCGCCAGGGAGCCGTCGTTGGCGCGGTGGAAGAGCTCCGCCTCCATGGCGAAGCGCTGGTCGCGAATCTGGTGCTCGGACGGACTGTGGAACCGAATGTAGGACAGCGCGTACGTCTTGCCGTCGGTCACCAGGGTGGAGCCGGGGCCGTAGTCCACCTGGATCGTGTGGCCGTCGTTCACCACCCGCAGGGGCGCGGGAAAGTACTGCATCAAGGGGGCGGCCGACCCGGCATGGCGGGTGCGCCAGATGTCGATGGGCGACTGCTCGTGCCCGGCCGCGCAGGTCTTGTAGGCGGCCGAGAGCTCGCCCCAGTGGTCGGGGCCGTCGTCGCCGGTGTAGCTCCAGTGGGCGGCGGGCTGGGCGAAGGCCGGGACCGCCAGCGCCAGGGCCAACGCCGAGGCCATGCCCGCGGCCAGGCACGACGCCGTGGGCCGGCGACCGGTCCGTCTCAGGCTGCGCCCCCGAATGGCGTCTCCGCGCATCCCGGCTCCTGTCCCTGGGACCCCCGGGGAAATCCCCGCGGGCCCGGTGCATCCCACATCAACCTGAAAGGCGCGGGCATTGTACGGATTTATTCCTTGTCAATCCACCCCTTGGAAAACGGAGATGACCGGGGCGTGGTCCGAAGGCTTGTCCCACGTCCTGGGCTCTCGAACGATCTCACACCCCAAGGATTGCTCGTAGAGCGGCCGCGTGGCCCACACGTGGTCGATGCGCAGCCCCTGGTTGCGGGCGAAGGCCCCCTGCCGGTAGTCCCACCAGGAGAACAGGCCGTCCCCCTCGTGGTGGCGCCTGAAGCAGTCGGACAACCCCCACCCCAGCCACCCCCGGGCGGCCTTTCGCTCCGGCTCGGAGCACAGGACGTGCCCCTCCCACGCCCCCGGGTCGTGCACGTCCCGGTCCTCCAGGGCCACATTGAAGTCGCCGCACAGGGCGAGGGGCTGGTTCGGATCACTTCGGTCCGCCAGAAGGTCGGCCAGGCGCTTCATCCAGTCGAGCTTGTAGCGGTACTTGTCCGTGCCCACCTCCTGCCCGTTGGGCACGTAGGCGCTCATCACCCGCACCCCGCGCACGGTGCCCGCGATCAGGCGGGCCTCCGGGTCCTTCGACGTCGGGCCGAAGCCGGCCTCCACGTCCTCGATCGGATAGGGCGAGACGATGGCCACGCCGTTGTAGGTCTTCTGGCACGCGGCGGCGACCCGGTAGCCGCGCCGGGCGAATTCGTCGAAGGGGAAATTCTTCTCCTCCACCTTCAGCTCCTGGAGGCACAGGACGTCCGGGTAGTGCTCGTGCAGGAAGCGGAAGACGTGCTCCAGGCGCGTGCGCACGGAGTTGACGTTCCAGGTGGCGATGGCGATGGTTTCGGCCACGGCGCTCCGGATTCGTTGCCCTCCGCCGGGCGGAGGCGCATGCGGGAATGAGCCCGTATACTACCCGCAGTCGCGCGCGGACGGGAGCGCTTGCGGGGGGGAACGCCTGCAAAGGGAAGAAGGTTGGTCGTATCCGTCGAGGACAACCCCAACTGCACCGGGTGCGGGATCATGCGCTTCGAGCCGTTGTCCCTGGCGCGCCGGGTGACGTCCGTCGTCTACCACGCCGAGGACGGCATCCGCTGCCGGGTGACCGGCTTTGGTCCGGACGGCCCGGAGCCGGCCGTGGCCCAGAAGGTGGCCGACTCCGGCGCCGGGGCCTCGTGGCTGGTGCGGGGCGGGCCGTGGGGCCTGCGCCTGACCCCCGAGACCGAGGACGGTGCGTGGGACCTCGAAGCCGGCAGCCAGTGGGGCGAGCCGTTTCTGCTGGTGGCCGACACCGAGGACATGACGTTCGGGTGACGGCCGGAAAGGGAATTCCATGGCCTGGTGGCTGACGTTTCACGTGCTCGGGGTGGTCCTGTGGGCGGGCGGGCTCCTTTCCATCTCCCGCATGGCCGCGTACCACACCGCTGAGGCCCCCGAGGTCCAGCCGCGCTTCGCGTGGGTGGAGTGGCGCATGTACTGGCTGGTGACCGTGCCCGGCATGGTCATCACCCTGATCACGGCCGCCGGGCTGCTCGCCACCGGCCCGCTTCCCTACCTGTCCCTGGGCTGGTTCCACGCCAAGATGGGCCTGGTGCTCCTGCTGCTCGTCCTGCACGCCACCCTGCACGTGAAGCTGAAGGCCCTCAAGGCCCACCCGGAGGGCAAGAAGAAGGCCGTCTTCTCCGCCGTCCACGGCACCATCGGCCTGACCCTCATCGGCCTGCTCATCATGGTCTTCGTCAGGCCGTTCTGACGGCCG
>CAZGRJ010000076.1:0-6436 GCA_964528115.1 uncultured Nitrospirales bacterium | reverse complement strand
CCCTGAGCGGCGCCTACACGAACGCCCGCGTCCTGCACGCGGCGGTCCTGCTCGACCTGTTTACCCCCCTGGCCGACGGCGCCACCGCCGACGAGGTCGCCGCCGCCCGCGACCTGGACCCCCGCGCCACCGGGCTGCTCCTGAACGCCCTCACCGGCCTTGGGCTTCTAGCAAAGGCGAACGACCGCTTCGCCATCGTCCCGGAGGCGCGGGACCACCTGGTGCCGGGGGCGCCCGGGGACTTCGCCGGCATGATCGCGTTCGAGGCCCACGCCTGGGGCCTGTGGGAGCGCCTGCCGGACGCGGTGCGCACCGGCCGCCCGGCGCGGGAAACCCGCATGTACCAGCGCGACCCGGCCGAGACCCGGCGCTTCATCCTGGCCATGGACGCCCTGGTCCGGGCCCGGGGCGACGCTGAGTGGCTGGCGTCGAACCTGGACTTCGCCCGGGTGCGGCGCATGCTCGACGTGGGCAGCGGCCCCGGCACCTACCCGGTCGGGGTCTGCCGCGCGCACCCACACGTGCAGGCGACGATCTTCGACCTGCCCGGGACCCTCGCCGTCACCCGCGAGGTGGTGGAAAGCGCCGGCATGGCGGACCGCATCGCCCTGGTGGCGGGGGACTACCACACGGACCCGCTGCCCGAGGGGTTCGACCTGGTCCTGCTCTCCAACGTGATCCACGGCGAGGACGAGGACCGCTGCCGCGACCTGATGGCGCGCTGCTTCGCCGCCCTGGCGCCGGGGGGCAGGATCGTGGTCAAGGACCACATCCTGGACGAGGACGGCACCTCCCCTGCCGGCGGGGCCGTGTTCTCCCTGCTGATGCTCCTGACGGGGCCGGGGCGGGACTACACCTTCGGCGAGGTGGCCGGCTGGCTGACGGAGGCCGGGTTCCAGGCGCCGGAGCGGACCGACCTGCCGCCGCCGTTCTCGTCGTCCCTGGTGGTGGCGCGTCGCCCCGCCTGACGGCCCGGCGCTATCCCGCGGGTGCGGGGGCGGGCCCGGACGCCGGCGCGGGGGCCGCCGCCGGAGCCTGAGCGGGCTCCGAAGCCTTGGCGGAGGCCGGGGCGGCCTTGTCCGCCGCCGCGAGGGCCGCAGACGGGTCCTTCACGTACGGCTCCAACAGGCTCTTGTCGATCAGAAAGCGCTGCGGGTTGGCCTCGGCCACCACCCGGTAGCGCGTCCCCTCCTCCGCCTCCACCACCAGGTCGATGGGGCTCTGGTCGTCCGGCCGGGCCAGGGTGACGGTGAGCAGGGGCTTGGCGGGGGCCTCCGGGGGCGTGTCCTCGAACCCCTGGGCGTGCAGGACGGACAGCGCCTTGACGAGCCGCTCCACCGCGTCGGTTGAGGGGGCGCCGGTCGTCGGCGTTCCGGTGCCGGCCGCGTCCGGACCCCAGGTCCAGCCCTTGTCGCCGCGCTTCACGGTCACCGTATGGGCACCGGCCAGGGTGAGCCCGTCGATGGCGGCCGGGTCGAAGGCGAGCACGGTCTTGTCGCGCCATCCGGTGGCGTCGCGCTCCAGCTGGAAGCGCAGGGCGCCCGGCACCTCGTGGACCTTGGGGTCGTCGCCCAGCTTCACGTAGGTGTGGGTGAAGCCCGGGGCGAGCTTGCCGACCACCAGGCGCACCTTCGGGTCGGCGTCGTCCGCCTGGTACAGGGCCACCTTCACGGCGTGGGCGTCGTCCACCTCGAACAGGCCGGCCTTGTCGGGGTTGGTGGAGATCACCCCGTCGCTGTTCAGGTCCGAGAGCAGCGCCAGGGTACGCTTGACCAGCTCCGGATCGGCCGGGTAGTCCACCGGCTCGGTCAGGCGCCACCGGTCCTGCACGTCCTCCAGGGCCGTGCGCCCCTTGGGGCCCTCGATGACCACCCGGGTGACGTCGCCCGGGTCCAGCCGGACCAGGGGGAAGCTCACCGGCGCGCCCGGCTGGTCGTGCATCCGCTCGGCGAAGAGCAGCCCCCCCAGGCCCCCCAGGACCACCAGCAGGAAGACGAGCCAGCGGAGCCTCACAGGGCGGCCTCCTCCAGGCGCCGGCGGCGCGAGCGGCGCAGCTTCCAGCGCACCAGTCCGAAGGCGACGAGCAGCAGCGCGCCCCCCACCACGTTGGCCGCCTTGATCCCCTCCCGCTCCCCGTCCGACACCTTCGCCAGGGGCCGGTCGGTGACGCCGCGCGAGCGCAGGGCGATGAGCCCCTCGTCGCGGGCCAGCCAGTCGATCGCGTTCATGACCAGGGGCATGTTGTCACCCCCCATCTGGTACTGGTCCTTGAGCAGGTCGCCGCTGCCCACCACGAGCAGCCGGCCCGGCTTGCCGTCGACGGCCGGCACGGTGACGCTCTCCTGTTTGCCGCCCTTGCCCGTGTGGCTCACGGTGGTCCCGGCGTAATGGCTGGGGAACGTCCCCTCCGCCGCCACGGCGACCGAGCGCGCCCCGGTTCGGGCGTGCGAATCAGTACGCTCGCCCTCCGGCACCAGGGCCCGGATGTCGTAGGGCGCTTGGGCACGCCAGCTGGTGGGGGAGCTCTCGATCAGGTTCGTATACGTGATCCCCGCCACCGGGTCGGACTTCACGGTCGAGACGAAGGGCAGCAGCACGCTCTCCAGGCCCGAGACCACCGGGTTCTGGCGGCTCAGGTCCGCGAGCACGGGGATGTAGGGGTAGTCCACCATGTTCTGGATCGTGAAGATGCCGCGCCGCTGGGACACGGTGATGCGGGCGTTGCGGTCGTCGCCGATGAGGTCGTGCCCGATGGAGACGCCCCAGTCCGTGAGGAGCGGCCCGAACCGCGCCGGCAGGTCGCGCGCCGACTGGTTCTGAAGGTCCGCCGACACCCCCGCGGCGAAGATGCCCACGCCGCCGCCCCCCGCCAGGTACGTATCGATGCGCGACAGGGCCCAGTCCGACAGGGGCTGGGTGGGATCGACCACGAGCAGGGCCGCAACGCCCTCGGGGAGGTCGTCACCGGAGGCGAGGTCCACCTCCGTCAGGTCGTACTGCTCCCCCAGCGCCTGGATCGCCTGGGCCATGTCGGAGGACGCCACCGGGCTGCCGAAGCCCTGGAGCAGCGCCACCTTGCCGCGCCCCTTGCCGGTCAGCTTGCGGATCTTGGAGGTGAGCGTGTACTCGAGCCCCTGGGTGCTCTGCACCACGGGGATGACCTCGCTCTTGTCGCCGAACTGGACGGCGATCCCCATGAAGCCGTTCTTGACCTCCAGCTTGTCCGACGAGACGTCCGTTACCTGGACCATGGGGATGCCCATCATCATCATCTGCTGCTCGCCGGCCTTGCCGCCGCCCCCGAGGGTGGCCGGGTCGATGAACTCGTAGCGCACCTTGCCGCGCGACAGGGACCGGTACTCGTCCAGGAGGTCGCGCAACAGCTGGCGGTTGCGGTTGTAGGGCGGCGGCAGGTCGCGGGTAAAGTAGGCCCGCACGATCACGTTGTCGTCGAGGGACTGGAGCAACTGACGGGTGCTCTCGGACGGCGTGTAGATCTTGTCCGCCGTCATGTCCAGGCGCGCGAACCAGCGCATGCCCAGCAGGTTCAGGACCACCAGGATCGCCGCCGTGGTGCCCAGGATGCCCCAGTGGGCCGAGCGGATCGCCAGGCGCCGCCCCATCAGCGCCCCCACTTGCGGCCCTGGAGGGCGTGGACCGTGCCCGCCAGGCAGATGAGCACGATGGTCAGGAAGTAGAGCACGTCCCGGCTGTCGATGACCCCCTTGGTCAGGTTGGCGAAGTGGGTGTCCACCGCCAGGTAGTCGAAGAGGGGCAGCAGAGGCGTCGGCAGGAAGGGGAGCGACTTGCCCAGGAGGAACAGGCCGAAGCACACGAAGAAGCTCACGATGAAGGCCACCACCTGGCTCGACGTGAGGGCGCTGGCGAGCACGCCCACCGCGAGGAACGCCGCGCCCAGGAGCAGGAGCCCAAAGTAGCCCGTCACCACCTGCCCTATGTCCACGGGGCCGAGCAGGCCCACGGTGATCGGGTACGCCAGCGTGAGCACCTGGGCCACCACGAGCACCGTGAAGGCCGCCAGGTACTTGCCCACGACCACCTCCGCGTCGCGCACCGGCAGGGTGAGCAGCAGCTCCATCGTGCCGTTGCGCCACTCCTCGGCGAGCAGGCGCATGGTGAGCGCGGGGGCGAAGAACACGAGGATCGTGGGGGCCACGTCCAGGTAGCCGCGCACGTCCGCCTGGCCGATCAGGAAGAGGCCGCTGGTGAAGAACCAGCCGCACATGAGCAGGTACGCCGTGATGACGATGTAGGCCACGGGCTGGCCGAAGTAGCCCGCCACCTCCCGCCGGTAGACCGCGGCGAGTCCGGTCACTTCTCCGCCTCCTCGCCTGCCGTAAGCTGGCGGAAGATCGCCTCCAGGCTGACCACCTTGCGCTGCATCTCCAACAGGACCCAGCCGCGCTCGACGCACAGGCGGAAGACCGCCTCGCGCAGGTCGGCCTCGCGCCCGCACGACAGGCTTAAGGCGACGGCCCCGTTCTCGGTGCCGGCCAGGCTGACGGCCTCGACGCCCGCGAGGCCGCCGAGGGCGCCGCGCGCGGCGTCGGCGTCGGTGCCGCGCACGACCAAATCGAGCTCCTGGGCGCCGCGGAACTCGCGGTGCAGCTGGTCCGGGGTGCCGTCGGCGATGATGCGGCCCTGGTGGATGATGAGCACCCGGTCGCAGACCGCCTCCACCTCCTGCAGGATGTGGGTGGAGAGGATCACCGTCTTGGCGCTGCCCAGCTCGCGGATCAGGCGCCGGATCTCGACGATCTGGTTCGGGTCCAGACCCGTGGTGGGCTCGTCCAGGATCACCACGTCCGGGTCGTGGATCACGGCCTGGGCGAGGCCGAGGCGCTGGCGGTAGCCCTTGGAGAGCTCCCCCACGCCGCGCCAGAGGACCTCCTTCAGGCCGCAGCGCCGCACGATGTCGCCGATCGCCTCACGCCGCCTTGCGGGCGGGATGCCCCGGACCCGGGCGATGAACCGGAGGTACTCGTCCACCCCCATCTCGTCGTACAGGGGCACGCTCTCGGGCAGGTAGCCGATGCGGCGCCGGACCTCCAGGGGGGCGTCCACCACGTCCAGGCCGTCCAGGCGGACCGTGCCGGAGGTGGGCGGCATGTAGCAGGTGAGCACCTTCATGGTGGTGGTCTTGCCGGCCCCGTTGGGACCCAGGAGGCCCACCACCTCGCCCTTGCGGATCGTGAACGACACGTCGTCCACCGCGCGCACGTCGCCGTAGCGCTTGGTCAGACCCTCGACCTCGATCGCGGGTGGGGCGGATGGCGTGGATGCGGGGGCGGGGGTCGCCACGGAAGATGTCGTCTCCGGCATGGGGCGGGGATTCTTCGCCCGAGCCCGTTCGCCTGTCAAGGTAAGTCCGGAACCTTATCCGGGGGCCTTCACGCGGCCCGTCTGCGGGGGAGGGCTAAACGTCGGTCCGGTCGCCGGTCAAGTCGTCGGTCAGGTCGGAAATGGGCTGGCGGCCGCGGAAGCCGCTGTCCAGGTCGTGCCACCACGCCACTTGCGTCTCGCCGTGCTGCCAGCACAGCAGGACGAGTCTGCCCTTGTGGCGGAAGGGGAAGTCGCACAGGCCCTGGTCCACGTCCTTGACCAGCACCCCCATCTCCGCCACCCGCTCCAGCTCGGCGGAGACCCGTTCCAGGGCCTGCATGTAACGGGCGCCGTGGACGCTGCCGCCGTTCTCGCGCCGCCGGTCCGCGGCCGCGCGGATGTCGGGGAGCAGGGTGTCGATGGTGGCGCGCTCGGCCCGGATCCCGTCGAAGATCGCCGTCAGGGTGGGCACGAGGTCGTTGGCCTCGGCGATGGAGAAGATCCGGTGCGCGCGTTCCTTGGACATGTCTCGGGACATTTCTTGGGCGATGTTCCGGGCCATTTCCGGACGAGAACCGTCCGGGCGGGCGGTAAATTCCCACCCCCGGCGGTCCGGCGTCATTGTAGCACCGGCCTTGGGAGCGGGCACCCGCCTCCCGGGCGGCTCAGGCGGCCGCCGCCAGGAACCAGAGGGCGGCGGCCTCGCCCAGGCAGCAGGCGGCCCCCAGCAGGTCGCCGCTCACCCCGCCGAAGGCGCGGAAGTACAGGCGCCGCAGGGCGATCCCGACGCCGACGACGCCCACCGCCACCACCACGGCCCGGAAGAGGCCGAGCAGGAGGACCGAGGCGACCAGGGCAAAGGCGCCGCCCCATAGGATGTGGCGGACCTCGAGCTGGGCGACGAACGGCGAGGCGAGCCCCTCGCCCCGGCGCAGGTCGGCCATGGCGTAGGTGACGTAGCTCATGAGCCACCGCCCCCAGGTGGGGAAGAGCAGCAGGGCGGCCCCGTGGACCCACCCCGACAGGGCCCCCAGGCCCGCCCACTGGGCCCCGGCGACGAACACCAGGGCCAGCATGCCGAAGCTGCCCACGT